>NZ_JAFEUF010000147.1 GCF_016901035.1 Streptomyces durocortorensis | reverse complement strand
GCCCCCCGCGCTCCCCCCGCTCGTCCGGGCGGGCGCGGGCGCCGCCGCCGGCCCCCCCCCCCCCCCGGGGCCGGGGCGCACGGAGCGGGGTGCGGGGGTCCGGGGCGCTCGGAGTGGGATGCGCGGGGCCGGGGCGCACGGAGTGGGATGCGCGGGTTTCAGCAGGGGGCCGGGGCGTGTTGAGGCTGGAGGAAGAGCTGGACGAGCGGTGGGAAGCGGTAGCACAGCCCGTTCGCGCCGTCGGTGCTCCAGGCGTCCAGCAGTCGGGCGTCCACCAGTCGTTCGAGGAGCTCCTCCGCCTCGTCCGCCGCCGTGCCGAGCAACGCGGCGGCGTCCCCCGCGGTCAGCCGGGTCAGTCCGGTGGCCGCCAGGATGCCCGCGGCCGTCCGGTCGGCCGGGTCCAGCTGGTCCGCGACGTTCCGCAGCCCGGACCGCAGGTCGAGGCTGCCGAGACGTAGTTCCGCCAGCCTCCGGCCGGGCCGGGCCAGCCGGTCGGCGAGCATCCCGGCCGTCCAGTGCGGGTGTGCGGCCAGCCGGGCCGCGGCGATGCGCAGTGCGAGGGGCAGCCGGTCGCAGGACTCCGCTATGCGGGCGGCGGCCTCGGGCGACGCGGTGAGCCGTTCGGGCCCTGCGACGGCGGCGAGGAGCTGTCCCGCCTCGGCGGGTTCCAGAGCGCCCAGGCGCACCATGTGCAGGCCTTCGAGGGAAGCGAGGTGGGATCGGACTCCGGTGATGAGCGTGCGGCTCGGTCCTTCGCCCGGCAGCAGGGGGCGTACCTGCGCGTCGTCGAAGGCATGGTCGAGGACGACGAGCAGGCGGCGGGTGGACAGCAGGGTGCGGTAGAGCTGGATCCGCTCGTCGAGGCCCCCCGGGGTGCGCTCAGGCGGGACACCGAGGGCGGACAGGAACCAGCCGAGGACTTCCCGGGGAGCCCGGGGGCCGCCGTCCGCGGTGCGCAGGTCCGCGTAGAGCCGTCCCTGCGGGAAGTCCTCGCGGCACTGTTCGGCCGCCCGCAGGGCCAGGGCGGACTTTCCGGTGCCGGTGGCGCCGGTGATCACCGCGCCTCGGCGGCCGCGCAGTGCGGTGAGGAGTTCCCGGGTCTCGGCGGCCCTTCCGACGAAGTCGGCGGGGGCGGCGGGCAGCGTGGCGGGGACCGGAGAGTGCCGGTCGGTGAGGGCAGTCGCCTCGGTGGCCGGGGTGAGCGTGGGCGGGGAGACCGCCGGGACCGGGGAAGCCGGCGCCGGGGAAGCCGGGAAGGCTTCCGGCTGCGCCGCTCGTGCTGCGACGGCCGGGGTGTGCGAAACCGTGGCCGTGTCCCGTTCGGGGGCCTCGGGCGGGGCGAGTGCTCCCGTCAGGATCTCCTGGCGCAGGGTACGCAGGACGGGCCCCGGGTCGATGCCGAGTTCACCGGCGAGGGCCTCGCTCCCCCGGTCGTAGACCGCGAGGGCGTCGGCCTGGCGGCCGCTGCGGAACAGGGCCGTCATCAGCTGGCCCCGGAGCCGTTCGCGGATCGGCTGGAGCGCCACTTGGTGGGTGAGCGCGGGGATCAGCTCGGTGTGCCGGCCGAGGGCGAGCGCCGCCTCCGCGTGGTCCTCCAGGGCGGCGAGCCGGGCTTCCTCCAGCTGCGAGGCCTCCGACTCCCTCAGCTGTTCCGTGACGCCGGTCAGGGCCGGCCCGTGCCACAGCCCGAGGGCCTGGTCGAGACGGCGCTCGGCGTCCTGGTAGCGGCGGGCCAGCAGATCGGCGCGGCCCATCGCGGCGAGCGTGCGGAAGGCGGTCCGGTCGAAGGACGCGTCACCGATGTCCATCCGGTAGCCGGTGCCGTGGCGTTCCAGGCGGAGGCCGGAGCCCAGGCGGGTGCGCAGCCGGGAGACGTAGGTGTAGAGCTGCCGGGTGCTGGTGGCGGGCGGCTGCCAGCCCCACAGGAGGACGGTGAGCCGTTCGTCGGACAGGACCGTGCCCTCGGCGAGGAGCAGGGCCGCGAGGGCGGTGCGCTGCTTGCTGCCGTCGAGTGGGACCGGGCGGCCGTCGAGTTCGGCCCCCACGGCTCCGAGGATCCTGAGGTCCATGAGAGGCCTCCCCCGCTGTCCGCGGGCCCGTTCCGAATCGCGGGCCGACTGCCGAGGAACCTACTGAGCTCGCGTTTTTCGCCGGCATCGCGTCGATTTCGCTCTGCCGAAAGCGTTCCGAAAGAGCAGTAAAAAGCCTCCTCCGTAGCGTTACTGGACATCGGCGGGGCAAAAGCGCGATGCCGACCCGGAAACGTACCCGGTCCGGCATCGGACCTCGTCCAAGGAGGAACACCATGAGGACCTTCATCTCCCCGGCGTCCGTCAAGGGGACGGTGGGCCGTCTGACGGCCGGTGCGGCTCTCCTGCTGGCGGTGGGCGGCGCGGTGTACGGCGGCGGCGCGGGTTCGGCCGTGGCGGGCGACGACCCGTGGACGAGCGCCCCGGTCACGGTGCTGGACGATCCGTGGACGTGACGCCGGGCGGCCTCAGGGCCGTACGAGCTCGAACAGCTTCTCCTCGTCGGGGCGTTCACGGTCCCCGAGTTCCTCCAGCAGTCGGGTGCAGCGATCCTGCCAGCCCGGCGCCCCCACCTCGGTGAACACGTCCTGTGCCGTCTTGAAGCTGCCCGCCGCGCCGGCCCGGTCCGCGCGCAGCGCCCGTACGCAGCCGATGACGATCGCCGTCCGCGCCTCCAGGTAGCGGTCGGGCACCTTGACCGCGGTCTCCAGCGCGTCCCGGAGGACCACTTCCGCCTCCTCGGTCCGCCCCCGGCGCCACAGCGCCTCGCCCAGCGTCCGCAGCGCGTGGGCTTCGCCCCGGCGGTCACCGCTGTCCCGTACCAGTTCGAGCGCGCGCCGGGAGGCCTCTTCCGCGCGCTCCCCGTCCCCTTGGTGCAGGAGCGCCTCGGCGAGGCGGACGGTGCTCTGCGCCTCTCCTCTCGCGGTGCCCAGTCCACGGCTCCGGGCCACCGCTTCCGAGGACAGCACGAGGCTCGCCTGCGGGTCGCCCCGCTCCAGTTCGATCTGCGCCAGGAGTCCCAGCACATGGGCCTCGGCGTAGTGGTCGCCGACCGTGCGGAAGATCTCCAGCGATCGGCGTGCCATCTGCCTGGCACGATCCATGTCTCCGCGATGGCGTTCGCACAGCGCCAGGTTCCGGAGCACGAGGGCACGTCCCTGAGCCTGGCCCTGCGCCTCGAACAGCCGCAGGGCCAGGCTGAGCCGTTCGTGCGCGGCGTCGTAGGACCACTGGACGATCTCCAGGGTGCCGATCGTGTGCAGCATCGCCGCCTCGCCGAGGGTGTCGCCGGTCCGGACGGCCGCTTCGAGGGCGCGTTCGCCGCAGTGCCGCCAGTCCTCCAGGTAGTTGCGGTTCTGGAACAGGGTGACGCTGGTGATCGCGAGGTCCCAGGCGTAGGCGGACTCGTCGTGCTTGGCCGCCAGGCCGACCAGTCCGGTGATCGAGGAGCGTTCGCTCTCGAACCACTCCATGGGGTTCTCCAGCAGGCTGTCGACCAGGTGGCCGGGGAGCGGATGCAGCGGGGCGGGGCCGTGGACGACGGTGTAGTCGCCGCCGTAGACCCGGCGGTGGGCTTCTCCGGCGAGTCCGAGCCAGGCGCCGCAGGCCCGCCGGACCGCGGCCCGTCGTTCCTCCTCGGGGTCCTCGGCCTCGGCGCACTCGCCCGCGAAGAGCCGCAGCAGGTCCTGGAACCGGTAGCGGACGTGGCCGGTGGCGGCGCTGAGCGGCTCCAGGAGCTGGGCGTCGACGAGCTGTTCGATCAGGTCCTCGGCGTCCACCGGGTCGATGCCGAGGAGGGCCGCGCCCGCCCAGGCGGCGAAGTCGGGCACGTTCAGGGCGCCGAGCAGCCGGAACATCCGGGCCGTCTCCGGGGGGAGTCCGCGGTAGCTGAGCCGGAGGCCGGCACGTACCCCCCTTTCGTCCAGGCTGAGTTCGTCGAGTCTGCGGTGCTGGTCCTCCAGTCGGGCCACCAGGGTCCGCACCGACCAGTGCGGTTTGGCGGCCAGTCGGGCGGCGGCGATACGCAGGGCGAGGGGAAGGCGGTCGCAGAGGGCGCTGAGCCGGGCGGCACCGACCGGGTCGCCGCCGAAGCGGTCGTCGCCCGCGACCCGGGAGAGGAGGGCGATGGACTCGTCCTGTTCGAGCGCGCCGAGGTGGAGAGGGACGAAGAAGTAGTCGCCGGCGAGCGCGCCGCCCATGCTGTCGCGGCTGGTCACGAGGACGCAGGAGCGCCCGTTGCCGGGCAGCAGCGGGCGTATCTGCTGGAAGGAGCGCGCGTTGTCGAGGACGATGAGCACCCGGAGTCCGTCGAGGACGCTGCGGAACAGAGCGGTGCGTTCGGCCTGTTCGGCGGGTATCTGCGCGCCGGGCACACCGAGGGCGCGCAGGAAGCGGTCGAGTACGGCACCGGGTCTGCGGGGCGCCTCCTCGGCGTCGTAGCCGCGCAGGTCGGCGAAGAGCTGGCCGTCGGGGAAGCGGGCCGAGACCTGGTGGGCCCAGTGCACGGCGAAGGCGGTCTTGCCCACGCCGCCGGTGCCGGTGATGGAGCCGACCGGCAGGGCGCTGCCCTCCAGGTGGTCCAGCAGCCGGTCGAGCGAGGCCAGTTCACGCCGTCGCCCGGTGAACGATGCTGCGCTGGGCGGCAGATGGGCCGGGACGGTGGTCTGGGAGGTCAGTTCGGCGGGTTCGACGGGCAGGCCGAGGCGCGGGGAGTCGGCCAGGATCTCCTCGTGCAGGTCGCGGAGTTCGGGGCCGGGATCGATGCCGAGTTCCTCGACGAGGATGCGCTGTCCGTCGCGGTAGGTCTCCAGAGCCTCGGCGCGGCGGCCGGAGCGGTACTGGGCGAGCATGAGGTGGGCCTTGGCCTGTTCCCGGAGCGGGTGCTCCCGGACGAAGGCGACGAGTTCGCCCATCATCTCCCGGTGCTGGCCGAGCCGCAGACGCAGGCCCGCGTACTCCTCGTAGACGTCCAGGCGCATGTCGGTGAGCCGGGCGGCCTCGGCCTCGACGCGTTCGGCCGAGACACCTTCGAGCGCGGGGCCGCGCCACATGGCGAGTGCCTCCTCCAGGAGGGCGCACGCCTCATCCGTGCGGCCTCGGCGGGCCGCCTCCCGGCCGCGGGCCGCGTGTTCCTCGAACTCCGCGGCGTCGATGCGGTGTTCGCCGGCGTAGAGCATGTATCCGGGGTGGCTGGTGACGAGGATGTCCTCGACGCCGACGGCGTTCTTGATGGTCTTGCGCAGCGCGGAGACGCAGATGGCGATCTGGTTGCGGGCGGTGGCGGGCGGGTTGCCGCGCCATACGGCGTCGGCGAGGGCGTCCACGGACACGACCCGGTTGGGTGCGAGCAGCAGCATCGACATGATGGTGCGCTGACGGGCGCCCTGGAGGGCCACCGGCCGGCCTTCGACGGTGACCTCCAACGGCCCCAGGATCCGGAAAACCACCTGAAGCACGAGCTGCCTCCTGATCGCGGCCGCAGCCGTGCCGTACGGCAGGTTCCGCCGTCTGGGACTGAGTAAGCAGGGCTTTCCCGGGCCCTGCAACGAGGGCGTCAGCAAGCTGCCATTCGGGGTCCGGGCGTGCCGCCTACCGCCGGGCCATCCAGGAGACCGGGGGGAAGCCCTCCGGGCGTCCCCAGCCGGCCGCGTCCCCGGACCGGCCGGCGTCCGCGTCGGCGGCGGGCGGGGCGGCGGAGGCGGACAGTGCGGTGAGGAGGGCCGCGACGGCGGCGAGTTCCTCGGGGCTGGGGCAGCCTCTGATCACCTTGAAGAGCGTGGAGCTCAGGGGGCCTTGGAGTGCCGGTGCGGACATCGGTTTCTCCTCACTGGGGCGGGTTGCCGTGTTTGCGGGAGGGCAGGACGGCGTGTTTGGCGCGCAGCATGGCGAGTGCGCCGATGAGTGCCGTCCGGGTGTCGGCGGGGTCGATGACGTCGTCGACGAGCCCGCGCTCGGCGGCGTAGTAGGGGTGCATGAGTTCGGCCTTGTACTCCTTGACCAGCTGTTCCCGCAGGGCGTCGGGGTCCTCGGCGGCCGCGATCCGGCGGCGGAAGACCACGTTGGCGGCTCCTTCGGCGCCCATCACGGCGATCTCGTTGGCGGGCCAGGCGAAGGACAGGTCGGCGCCGATGGAGCGGGAGTCCATGACGATGTAGGCACCGCCGTACGCCTTGCGCAGGATCACCTGCACGCGGGGGACCGTGGCGTTGCAGTAGGCGTAGAGCAGTTTGGCGCCGTGGCGGATGATGCCGCCGTGCTCCTGGTCGACGCCGGGCAGGAAGCCGGGTACGTCGACGAGGGTGACGAGCGGGATGTTGAAGGCGTCGCACAGCTGCACGAAGCGGGCGGCCTTCTCGGACGCGTGGATGTCGAGCACTCCGGCCAGCACCCGGGGCTGGCTGGCGACGATGCCGACGACGTCGCCGTCGAGCCGGGCGAGGGCGGTGACGATGCTTCCTGCCCAGCGTTCGTGGACCTCCATGTAGTCGCCGTCGTCGACGAGTTCCTCGATCACCTCGGACACGTCGTAGGGGCGGCTGCCGTCGAGGGGCACGAGGTCGAGCAGAGCGTCGCAGCGCCGGTCGGCCGGGTCGGCGGAGGCGGTGCGGGGCGGCTTCTCCCGGTTGTTGGCGGGCAGCATCGACAGCAGGTAGCGGACCTCGGCGATGCAGGTCTCCTCGTCGTCGTACGCGAAGTGCGCGACGCCGGAGGTCTCGGCGTGCACGTCCGCGCCGCCGAGGCCGTTCTGCGTGATCTCCTCGCCGGTGACCGCCTTCACGACGTCCGGTCCGGTGATGAACATCTGCGAGGTCTCACGGACCATGAACACGAAGTCGGTCAGCGCCGGACTGTAGGCCGCGCCGCCCGCGCACGGGCCGAGCATCACACTGATCTGCGGGATCACCCCGGAAGCACGCGTGTTGCGCTGGAAGATGCCGCCGTAACCGGCGAGCGCCGAGACGCCCTCCTGGATACGGGCCCCGGCCCCGTCGTTCAGCGACACCAGCGGCGCACCGGCCGAGATGGCCATGTCCATGATCTTGTGGATCTTCGTGGCATGGGCCTCGCCCAGCGCCCCGCCGAAGATCCGGAAGTCGTGCGCGTACACGAAGACCGTCCGGCCCTCGACCGTCCCCCACCCGGTGATCACACCGTCGGTGTACGGCTTCTTCGCCTCCAGGCCGAACCCGGTGGCCCGGTGCCGGCGCAGCTGCTCGACCTCCCGAAACGAACCCGCGTCCAGGAGCAGCTCGATCCGCTCCCGGGCGGTCAGCTTCCCCTTGGCGTGCTGCGCCTCGGTCGCCTTCGGTGCGGCTTCGACGGCCTCGCCCCGTATCCGGGCGAGTTCACCGACTCGCTCATCCATCGTCATGGCCGACTCCTTCGACTAACCGGACAGGCCCTGGGACCGGAGGGCTACGACATCGCAGAGCTCACCGAGCGCGCGGCGGGCGGGCAGGTCCGGCAGGACGCCCAGGGCGGTACGGGCGAGCTCCAGCCGTTCGTGCATCAGGGCGCGTGCCCGGGCGGTCGCGGGTGAGCGGCCGAAGAGCTCCAGCGCCCGGCGGTGACCCGCGGGTCCGGCGGCCGGTCCGGCTTCGATCAGCGCGCGCAGCTCCCGGTCCCCGTCGTCCTCCCCCGCCCCGGCGAGCAGCACGGGAAGGCTCGGAACCCCGGCGAGGAGGTCCTTGCCCTGTTCCTTGCCGGTGATCTCCGCGGGGGCGTTGAGGTCCAGCAGGTCGTCGGCCATCTGGAACGCGATGCCGAGTTGCTCGCCGTACTCGGTGAGCGCTTCCGCGTACGGGGCGGGGGCACCGGCCTGGAAGGCGCCGATGCCGAGGGACATGGCCAGCAGCGCGGCCGTCTTGCCCGCGGCGACCTGGAAGTAGTGGGCGACGGGGTCCTCGCCCGGTGCGGGCCCGGCCAGTTCGCGCAGCTGCCCGGCGACCAGCCGTCCGGCGGTGTGGGCGTTGAGGCGTACGGCTTCGGCACCGAGGACGGCGGCGAGCTGGGCGGCGCGGGCGAGCAGCCAGTCCCCGCCGAGCACGGCGACGCGCTCGCCCCAGCGGGCGTGGACGCTCGGCACGCCGTGCCGGGTGTCGGCGCCGTCCATCACGTCGTCGTGGTGGAGGGAGGCGAGGTGGACGAGTTCGGCGACGACGGCCGCCTGGGCGACCCCGTCCCGCCAGGGCTCGCCGAACTCGGCGCCGAGGAGGACCAGCAGGGGCCGCAGCCGTTTGCCGCCGGCCGCCACGAGGTGTCCGGTGACCTCCGCGATCCGCGGGTCGGGGGCGCCGGCCGCACAGCTCTGGAGCCGCTTCTCCGCATCGGCCAGCGCCTCGGCGATCCGGGCCTGGAAGCCGGGTTCGCCGGGGACGAGCCGGCCGATGAGGCCGTCGGGGCGGCTCAGCAGGGACAGAGCGCCTTCGTACCGGTCATGGGCGTCCACGGGCATCCTCCGTCGCACGGCGGAACGTCTGTCCGCATATCGGCCACCACTCTCGGTCGCGGCCTCTCCCCGGGGCAACGGAGCTGACATGAAGGTGCCAGAACGGCACGGACCGGCCGGGACACGGGATTTGTCAGCTTCGTGCCAACCTTTTTCCTCACAGCTCCGAACAGGTCCGGACCTCGTCGCCCGCGCATACGCTCCCTGGCGGAATCCCGAGGAAAGGCAAGAAAATTGCGCCCCCGCATCGTGCTCGCCGCGCTCACGGCCGGTCTGTTCTCCCTGACCGCGCTCCCCGCCGCCGCCTCCACCGCTGCCGTACCCGACCGGGCGGGCGCGACGCCCGCGCCGGGTTCCGGTGAGAGCCGGGAGTGCACGGACGTGAAGCTGTCCGGAGCCCTGCCCCTGCCGCCCGAGGGCATGGCGATACGGCAGCAGGTGACCCTGGGCCCCGACTGCACCCCGGTGCTGGGCGAGGCCCGCCTGGTGCCGAAGTCCGGCGCCCCGGCCGCCACCGACTCCTCGCGTACCGCCGCGGACACCCGCCAGGTCCGCAGCTGGTCGGAGATGTACGACTGCTGCAACATCCGGATGACCGGTCTCTACACGACGTCCGACTGGTCCTTCGACGGCACCGCGGTCACCTCCTCGGCCACCGACGCGACCCAGGAGTGGAACCGCGAACCGTGGAACGCGGGCTGGTCGCTGAAGTCCTCCGGCAAGAGCGCCGACTGCATCGCCGGCTGCCCGGCCTCCGTCAACGAGGCCCGGGCGGAGTTCTCGTACCAGGGGGTCTTCGACCCGACCGGCGCCTGGTACGCGAACACGCACTCCACCACCGTGACGCTCAAGGCGGACGGCACCGCGTCCTGCGACTTCGACGTCGAGCTGAAGCACAGCTTCGTCGGCTGGAACTGGCAGCGCGGCTGCGAGTGAGCGGATCGGCGCGGGGCGGCATGTTGATGTCACATACCGCTGCTCCCCCGGCCTGACCGGACTGTCGGGCTCCACACTTCAGACGTCCTGGAAGTCCCTCGAAGGAGCACCATGTTCGGAAGGATCGGGCGGTCCGCCGTCAGACACCCCTGGTTGACCATCCTCGCGTGGCTGGTCGCCGCGGTCGCGGCGGCCTCGCTCGCGCCCCCGCTCAAGTCCGTCAGCGACCAGGCCGAGTTCCTGCCGTCCCACTACGAGTCGGTGCGGGCGGCCGAGGTGCAGGAGCGGGCCTTCCCGCAGCAGGAACAGCCCGCGTCCATAGCGGTGTTCCAGCGCACCGACAAGGCCGCGCTCACCGACGCCGACAAGGCCGACGTGACGCGGATCGCCGCGGCGCTGGACGAGGCCGGGCTGAAGAAGATCAAGAAGGTGGCGACGACCCCGGAGGCGGTGTCCCCGAAGGGCGAGATCGCCCTGGCGAACATCAACGCCACCACGAAGAACGCCTACGATCCCGAGCTGATCGAGTCGGTGAAGGAGCTGCGCGAGGAGGCCCGGCCGCTGCTGAAAGGCACCTCCCTGCAGATGGGGGTGACCGGCGCGACGGCGACGGCCCTCGACTCCCAGGAGTCGGCGGGCGACACCGACGCCATGATCATGATGGCCACCCTGGTCCTGATCATCCTGCTGCTCGCGGTGATCTTCCGCAGTCCGCTGATCGCGATCCTGCCGGTGCTCATCATCGGTCTGGTCTTCGGGGTCGCGGTCGGGCTGATCTCGGCCACCGCCGAACTGGGCGGCTTCCAGGCAGACGCCTCGATCACCTCGATCCTGGTGGTGGTGCTGTTCGGCGTCGGAACGGACTACATCCTCTTCCTGCTCTTCCGCTACCGGGAGTCCCTGCGTGCGGGCCGGGCGCCGAAGGAGGCCATGACCGAGGCCGTGGCGCGGGTCGGCGAGACCATCGCCTCGGCGGCCGGGGCGGTCATCACCGCCTTCCTGGCGCTGCTGCTGTCCAGCCTCGGCATGCTGCGGGCCATGGGCCCCGCGCTGGCCATCTCGGTGGCGGTCACCCTCGTCGCCGCGCTGACGCTCGTACCGGCGGTCTTCTCCCTGCTCGGGACCAAGGCGTTCTGGCCGTCGAAGGCCTGGCGCAAGCAGCCCGACCACGGTTTCGCCCACCGGGTCGGCACGCTCATCGCGCGTCGGCCCGCCCGGGTGGCCGCCGCCTCCGGGGGGCTGCTCGCGGTGCTCGCCGTGGGCGTCCTCAACTTCACCCCCCAGTTCGACAGCACCGGTTCGCTCCCCGACGACCTGGAGTCGGTGCAGGCCGCGGAGGACGTGCAGCGCGGGTTCGCGGCCGGACAGACCGATCCCACGTGGGTGCTGGTCGAGGCCGACGACGGCAAGCGGCTCGACCCGGCGCAGATCACGGCGTACGAGGAGAAGCTGCGCGCGACCGGTCTCGGCCAGGTCACCCCGGCCGCCGTCGGCCCGCAGGGCGACACCGCGCAGTTCGGGGTGGTGCTGAAGCAGAAGCCCGCCAGTGACGAGGCCGTCGAGCTGGTCGCCGGTCCGCTGCGGGACGCCGCGCACGAGGCGGCCCCGGAGGGCACCCGGGCGGTCGTCGGCGGCACCACGGCGGTGCTCGCCGACATCCAGGACGCCACCTCGCGCGACTACTCCATCGTCTTCCCCGTCGCGGGCCTCGCCATCATGGTCATCCTGGGCCTGCTGCTGCGCAGCGTCGTCGCGCCCTGGTACCTGATGCTCTCGGTCGGCCTCGGCTTCGCCGCCACCCTCGGTTCCACGGTGTGGCTGTTCCAGAGCATCCTGGGCGAGCAGGGGCTGCTCTTCACCCTGCCGGTGGTCGTGTACCTCTTCGTCGTCGCGATCGGCACCGACTACAACATCCTCATCGTGGCCCGGATCCGTGAGGAGATCCGGGGCGGCAGCAGTCCGGCGGAGGCCGTGCGCCGGGCGACCACCCAGTCCGCCTCCACGATCGCCGCGGCCGCCGTCATTCTGGCCGGCACCTTCGGCGTGCTGCTGCTCGCCGAGAACTCGATGCTCCAGCAGATGGGCTTCGCGGTCGGCTTCGGCATTCTGCTGACCGCCTTCGTGATGGCCCTGCTGCTGGTCCCCGCGGTGACCACGCTCCTCGGCGACCGGGCCGGGTGGCCCGGCGGCCGGCGCGAGGACCCGCCGAGGCCCGGGGACGCGGCCGGGGAAGAGGACCGGCGCGTTCCCGTGACCACCCCTTCCGGTGGTGACCACAGCGCCTGACCCGTCGTCGGCTCCACCCGGACCCGACGGCACGACCGAACGACCGGATCGCGTCCGGCACATCCCGCACCCCGTAACCGGGCGCGGGGTGTGCCGGATTTCGGCCGGTTGCACCGCCTACGAGATGATGGGCAGTCTTACGCTCATGACCACACAGACCAGCAGCGCCGACGGCCAGTCGCCGACCTGCACCACTCCCCCGCCACCCCGTTGGGCGCGCTGGGCGGCCCACGCCGTCCCTCTGGTCGTCCTGCCCTCGTCGCTCTGGCGCCTCGCGATGGCGGCGGGCATCCCGGTCGGCTACAGCGACGAAGTCCTGCGCACCGACTACGACATCCCCGGCATCGGCTATCTGATCCTCCCGCTGATCAGCCTCGCACAGGAGGCCGCGGCGCTGCTCACCCTCGGGCTGGTCAGCAACTGGGGCCTGGTCGCCCCGCGTTGGCTCCCCTTCATCGGCGGCAGGCCCGTGCGGCCGATGGCCGCCGTCGTCCCCGCGGCCCTCGGCGCCCTTATCCTCACGCTGGTGACGTTCAGTCAGCTCATGATCTGGGACTCGGTCGACCAGGACACCCTGACCGGCGGGGCCCGGGCGGTCATGGGCTGGTGCTACGCGCCGCTCCTGCTGTGGGGCCCGCTCCTCGCCGCCGTCACCGTCTCCTACCACCTCCGGCGCCGGCGGGAGCGATGAACACAGCGGTCCTCGTCCTGCTCGCGGCGCTCTCCCTCACCGTCTTCCTCACCGGGCTCGCCTCCGGCGCCCGCAGGCTGCTCGGCATCAGGATCGGCAAGGGCCGTGCCGTGCTCACCGCCGGAGTCGGCCTGGTCGCGGCCACCCTGATCAGCAGGCCGCTGCGCGACGTGGAGCCGCTGGCCCTGATCAGCCTGGAGATCGGGGGTGCGCTCCTGGTGGCGATGGCCTTCCTGGCGGTCACCGAACTGGTGATGCCCAGCGGGACGCTCCCCGGCCTGGTACGGCTTCCCCGGGCCCTGCGGCGTCGCTTCGCCCGCACCCGCCGCTACAGCAGGCTCAGCCGGATATTCGTCCGCCACGGTCTCGGCCGCTTCTTCAGCGGCAAGTCGCGGCGCGGTCCGGGCGCGGCCGCCGAACGCGTCGCGCTCGCACCCTCGTTGCGCCAGGCCCTGGAGGAGGCGGGTGTCACCTTCGTCAAACTGGGCCAGGTGCTGTCGACCCGTTACGACCTGCTGCCGCCCGAGTTCATCGAGGAGCTGAGCAAGCTCCAGGACCAGGCAGCGCCCGAGCCCTGGGACGCGGTGGAGCAGGTGCTGACCGAGGAGCTCGGGGCCCCGCCCGGCAAGGTGTTCGCCACGTTCGACCGCGAACCGCTGGCCGCGGGTTCCATCGCCCAGGTGCACCGGGCCCGGCTGCACTCCGGCGAGCAGGTCGCGGTCAAGGTGCAGCGTTCCGCGGCCCGTTCCATCGTCGTCGACGACCTGGACATCCTCTACCGGTTCGCCACCAAGATCGAGCTGCACTCCGACTGGGGACGCAGCGTCGGTGCGGTGGCGCTGGCGCAGGGCTTCGCCGTCTCGCTCCAGGAGGAGCTGGACTTCCGGATCGAGGCGCGGAACACCCTGTCCGTGGCCGCCGCGATCAAGACGTCCCTCGTCGGCGAATCCGCCATCCTTGTGCCCGCGGTGCACGAGGAGCTGTGCAGCCGGCGGGTCCTGGTCAGCGAGTGGATGGACGGCACCCCTCTCAACAACGTGTCCGGCGCTCTCGACGAGCGCGGCCTCGACCGCCAGGCACTCGCCCGCGCCATGCTGGAGTGCCTGCTCGGCCAGATCATGACCAGCGGGGTGTTCCACGCCGACCCGCACCCCGGCAACCTGCTGCTGCTCCAGGACGGCCGCCTGGGCATGCTGGACTTCGGGTCGGTCGGCCGGATCGACCGGTCGCTGCGCTCCACGCTGAGCAATATGCTCCTGGCCCTGCACCGCGGCGATCCTCCGAGCCTCTGCGACAGCCTGCTGGAGCTGGTCGCACGGCCGGAGCAGATAGACGAGCGGGGTCTTGAGCGGGCCCTCGGCCAGTTCCTGGCCCGCCACTTCGCCCCGGGGATCAAGCCCGACCGGGAGATGTTCGCCGACCTCTTCGCCATCGTCTCGCGGCACGGCATCACCGTCCCGCCGGAGATCGCGGCCGTCTTCCGTGCGCTGGCCACCATGGAGGGGTCGCTGGACCGGCTCGTGCCGGGCTTCGACATCGTCTCCGAGGCCCGTTCGTTCGCGGTCAGCCGACATCTGCACAAGCTCAGGCCGGAGGCGCTGGGACGCACGCTGACCGAGGAACTGCTCGGCGTCATACCGATGCTGCGGCGGCTCCCCCGACGTATCGAACGCATCGGCAGTGCGGTGGAGAGCGGCCACATGGTCGTCGGAGTGCGCCTTTTCGGCGACCCCGAGGACCGTCGCTACATCCGTTCCCTGGTGCATGAGGTGTTGTTGGCGTTCCTCGGGGGCGTCATCGGACTGGTCGGTGTGCAGCTGCTGCGGACGGGCGGCGGGCCGCGGATCAGCGAGGGCCTCGGGCTCTTCGAGTTCTTCGGCTACAACCTGCTGGTGATCAGCTGTGTGCTGGTGATGCGGGTGCTGTTCCTGATGGTCGGCGGCCCCAGACGCTGACCGCCGGCCGCCGTCGCGGACTCAGCGCTGGGCGGCCGCCTTCTCGTACGCGCGTCCCGCGAGCGGCACCACGACCGCGAGCAGCACCACCAGCACGATCAGCGATGCGGCGACCGGGTGTTCGGCGGGCAGAGCACCCGAGGTGGCGCCCTGTTCGTTGCCGAAGAGCTGACGGCTGGCCGAGACCACCGCACTGACCGGGTTCCACTCGGCGATCGTGCGCAGCCAGCCGGGCAGGCCGTCCAGCGGCACGAACGCGTTGGAGAGGAAGGCGAGCGGCATCATGATGATGCCGGACAGGGCGCTCACCGTCTCGACGTTGCGCAGGGTCAGCCCGATCAGGGCGCCCAGCCACGACATCGCGAAGCCCATCAGCAGGAGCAGGCCGAAACCGCCCAGGGTCTGGAGTACGCCGTTGTGGGCGCGCCAGCCGATCAGATATCCGACCAGAGCCATCATGGCGCAGGTCCAGGTGACCAGCACGGCGTCGGCTCCGGTGCGGCCGATGAGCACCGACGAGCGGGCGATGGGCAGCGCGCGGAAGCGGTCCACCAGACCGTTGTTGAGGTCGTTGACCACACCGACGGCGGTGGTGGTGATGTTGGCGAGCATCACCTGGGCGAAGATGCCCGCCATGATGTATTCCTTGTAGCCGCCCTCGCCGGGCACCTGCATCGCACTGCCGAAGAGGTAGCCGAAGACCACGACGAACGCGATCGGCATGACCGTGATGCCGAGCAGTTGTTCCGGCATGCGCCGGATGTGCCGCATCTGGCGGCCCGCAAGGGCCAGGGAGTCGCTGATTGCCTCGGTCATGCCGGTTCCTTCTCCTTCGTCTGCGCGGACTTCCGCGGCCCGCTCTTCTGCTGCTCCGTGGGGTCGGTCTCGGGTTGCCCGTCCGACGCGCCCGTGTGCCCGGTCAGCGCGAGGAACACGTCGTCGAGCGAGGAACGCCGTACGGCGAAGTCCTCCGGCTCGATGCCCAGCTCGTCCAGACCCGCCGCCGCCGCGGAGAGCGCGGCGACCCCTCCCGTGAGCGGGACGGACACACTGCGGGTCTCCTCGTCGACGACCGGGTCGACCGGGGACACGGCGGCCAGGGCGCGGGCGGTCGCGGCCAGATCGGCGGGGTCGGCCACCGCCACCTCCAGGCGCTCTCCGCCGACCTTCCGCTTGAGCTCGTCCGGGGTGCCGTCGGCGATGACCGTGCCCTTGTCGATGACGGCCAGCCGGTCGGCGAGCTGGTCCGCCTCCTCCAGATACTGGGTGGTGAGCAGCACGGTGGTGCCGTTCCTCACCTGGTCGCGGATCGTGTCCCACAGGGCGAGCCGGCTCGTGAGGTCGAGCCCGGTCGTCGGCTCGTCGAGGAAGAGCACCGGCGGCCTGGCGACGAGGCTGGCGGCGAGGTCGAGCCGGCGGCGCATACCGCCGGAGTACGTCTTCGCCATCCGGTCGCCCGCGTCGGTCAGTCCGAACTGCTCCAGCAGCTCGGCCGCCCGCGCCTTGGCCGCCCGGCGTCCGAGATGCAGCAGGACCCCGATCAGCTCGATGTTCTCCCGGCCGGTGAGCCGCTCGTCCACGGCCGCGTACTGGCCGGTCAGGCCGATGTTGCGACGGACCTCCACCGGCTGCTTGGCGAGGTCGTACCCGGCCACGGTGGCGCGGCCCCCGTCCGGCTGGAGCAGAGTGGCCAGAATCCGTACGGTCGTGGTCTTGCCCGCACCGTTGGGCCCCAGGACCCCGAGGACCGTTCCGGCCGGGACCGTGAGGTCGATGCCCTTCAGGGCATGGTGGTCGCCGTAGCTCTTGCGGAGGCCTTCCGCTGTTATCGCCGTTTCCATGACGGCCAACTCCGTTTCGTTGCGGTGATGTCGTTGTCGCCCGGCCGTGTCAGCCGAGTTCGACGAGCCTCTGGTGAAGGACCCGGCCGATCTCGGCGGCGGGCTCCGGTTGCAGCAGGTTTCCGTGGTGCGCGTCGATCAGATGGGTTTGGACCGCGCCCGTCACGTGCGGGCGCCAGCAGTCGGCCGAGGAAGCCGCCTTGCCCGCCGGGTCGTCGGTGCCGACCGTGGACACGAACATCAGCAGGTCGCCGTCGAAGCTCCGCGGCCGGTAATCGGCGCTGAGCCGGTGGTTGTTGATGCCGACCTGCATGAAGGCGGTGATGTGGCGTTCCTCCAGGCTGCCGAGCGCGCTGTCCCTCCCCCGGATGGTCTCCATCACCCATGCGTGGTCGAGCGGCCCTTCCGGCAGGTCGGTGAGGTCGTGCCCGACGAAGTCGAGGAGGGTCTCCAGGACGTCCCGCTCGGTGGGGAGGGTGTAGTCCTCGTCCTCCCAGGACGCGTCGTACGGGGTCTGGTCGAGGTTGGCGAGCAGAGCGACCTTCTCCCCCGCCTCGACGAGGAGGGTGGCGACCTCGTGTGCCACCAGACCGCCGAAGGACCAGCCGACGAGGTGGTACGGCCCCGAGGGCTGGACCGCGCGGATCTGTGCCACGTAGTCCGCCGCCATCTCCGCCACCCCGGTCGCGATGACCTCCTCGCCGTCCAGCCCGCGGGCCTGGAGCCCGTAGATCGGGACGTCGGCAGGGATGGCCCGGAGCAGCGACGAGTAGGGCCAGGAGAGCCCGCCGGCACCGTGCAGGCAGAAGAGCGGGAGCCGGGTGCCTCCGGTGCGCAGCGGCAGCATCACTTCGAAGCCGTCACCGTCGGAGTCGGAGGCGAGTGCGTCCGTCAGGCGGGCGACCGTGGGTGTCTCGAAGATGCCGCGGTTGCTGAGCTTGACGCCGAGCACGCTGCGGATCCGGCTCACGAGCTGGATGGAGGTGATGCTGTCGCCGCCCAGCTCGAAGAAACTGTCATCGATGCCGACCCGCTCGACCCCCAGCACTTCGGCGAAGAGGCCGCAGA
Organism: Streptomyces durocortorensis; assembly: GCF_016901035.1. Taxonomy (GTDB): domain Bacteria; phylum Actinomycetota; class Actinomycetes; order Streptomycetales; family Streptomycetaceae; genus Streptomyces; species Streptomyces durocortorensis. The sequence continues at coordinate 1,081 of NZ_JAFEUF010000147.1, read as the reverse complement.
GGATCTCCTCCTGTACGGAGCGGGGTCCGCGGCCGCCGGAGGGCGCTTCGGCCTCGGGGGCGGGGAGGGCTTTCCGGTCGAGCTTGCCGTTGACCGTCAACGGCAGGGCGTCCAGGACGACGAAGGCCGAGGGCACCATGTAGTCCGGGAGGCGGCCGGCGATGTCCGCCCGGACCGCATCCACATGCACGCCCACATCGGTGGGAATGATGTAGGCGACCAGGCGCTTCACGCCCGGGCGGTCCTCCCGCACCACCACCGCGACCTGACCAACGTGCGGGTGTGCGCCGACAGCCGTCTCGACCTCGCCCAGCTCGATACGGAAGCCCCGCACCTTGACCTGGTCGTCCGCACGCCCCAGGAACTCCAGCTCACCTGCCGGCGTCCACCGCACCACATCACCCGTGCGGTACATCCGCCCGCCGGCAGCGCTGTACGGGTCCGCCACGAAGCGTTCAGCGGTCAGACCCGGACGCCCCAAATAGCCCCGCGCCAGACCTGCACCCGAGACGTAGAGCTCGCCTGCCACGCCTACCGGCACCGGCCTGAGCCCAGCGTCCAGGACCCGGACCCGGGTGTTCGGGACGGCGGTGCCGATCACCGGAACACCTGAACCCGCCGCGAGCGGACCGGAGGTCGTCGCCATGACCGTCGACTCCGTCGGGCCGTAAGCGTTGACGAGGCGGCGGCCGGGAGCCCACCGGTCCACCAGCTCCGCCGAGGCCGCGTCACCCCCGACCACCAACGACCGCAGGAACGGATACTCACCCGCCGGCACACTCGCCAGAGCCACCGGCGGAATCAACGCGTGCGAGACCTCCAGCGAGTCCAGGACCTCCGCCAGCACCTCACCCGCCAACGGACCCTCCGGACCCACCACCAGCGCAGCACCCGCAGCGAACACCATCACCAGCTCCAACACCGAAGCATCGAAACTCGGCGAAGCGAACTGCAGCACACGGCTGCGGCTGTCGACCGCGAACCGCTCGACCTCCGCCAACGCAAAACTCGCCAGCCCCGCGTGGGAGACCACCACACCCTTCGGCCGGCCCGTCGAACCCGACGTGTAAATCACATACGC
>NZ_JAFEUF010000146.1 GCF_016901035.1 Streptomyces durocortorensis | reverse complement strand
TTCGAGCTTCCGACCGTTTGTGGCTGCCCTCCGGCCGCGCCCCCCCCGGCCAATCGCGGGGGGGGGGGGGGCTTCGGCGTGGAGCGTGCGGGGGAGGCTACTTCGCCTCGGCCTTCTGGAGCTCGGCGAGCTCCTCGTCCGACTCCCGGCCCGGGGTCGGGAGGTTGAACTTGATGATCGCGAAGCGGAAGACCACGTAGTAGATCACCGCGAAGCAGAGGCCGACCAGGACCAGCATCCAGGGCTTCGACGCGATGCCGAGGTTCAGCAGGAAGTCGACCAGACCGGCCGAGAAGCCGAAGCCGTCCTTCATGCCGAGCGCCCAGGTGAGGGCCATGGACACACCGGTCAGCACCGCGTGGATCGCGTACAGCACCGGGGCGATGAACATGAACGTGAACTCGATCGGCTCGGTCACACCGGTGACGAACGAGGTCAGCGCGAGGGAGAACATCATGCCGCCGACGACCTTGCGGCGCTCGGGGCGGGCGCAGTGGACGATCGCGAGGCAGGCCGCCGGGAGGGCGAACATCATGATCGGGAAGAAGCCGGTCATGAACTGTCCGGCGTTCGGGTCACCGGCCAGGAAGCGGGCGATGTCACCGTGGGCGCCGTTGTACTCGCCCGCCTGGAACCACGGGAAGGAGTTCAGCAGGTGGTGCATGCCGACCGGGATCAGCGCACGGTTGGCGACACCGAAGATGCCCGCGCCGACCGCGCCGGAGCCGACGAGCCATTCGCCGAAGTTGTGCAGACCCGCGCCGAGGACCGGCCAGATCAGACCGAAGACGATGCCGATGAGCAGACCCGCGAAGGCGGAGAGGATCGGGACCAGGCGGCGGCCGCTGAAGAAGCCGGCCCAGTCGGGCAGCTTCGTCCGGTAGAACTTCTGGTAGAGCAGGGCCACGACGATGCCCATCACGACACCGCCGAGGACACCGGCGTTGACGGGGGCGTCGTTCATCACGATCTTGCCGTCGACGACGCTGGCGACCTGCGGCAGGTTGCTGTCCGTGAAGGTGGCGAGCACCTTCTGGAAGACCAGGTAACCGGTGACGGCGGCGAGCGCGGTCGAGCCGTCCGACTTCTTCGCGAAGCCGATCGCGATACCGACGGCGAACAGCAGCGGCATGTTGTCGAGGATCGCGCCACCGCCCGCGGCCATGTAGCCGGCGAGCTTCGTTATGACGGTCGGGAACGAGTCGCGGCCCAGCATGTCGGCGTTGCCGAGGCGGACCAGGAGTGCGGCGGCCGGCAGCACGGCGACCGGCAGCATGAGGCTGCGGCCGATGCGCTGCATGACGGCCATCGCGCCGGCGCCCTTCTTCTTCTCGGCCGCGGGTGCGGTCTCAGCCGTGGTCATCAACTTCCTCCATGGGACACGGTGCCGCCCAGGTCGTTGATGCGGGGAGGCGGCGACTCGACAGACCCTGCGGCAGAGTGCCGTGGTCTGGACCACTCAGTGGTGTAGACCAGTTTTAGCACGGTGAGGGTTAGATAAGGAACCTTCAATTCCCCATCTCATTCGCAGTAGCAGACGCGATACGTTCGGTGACATGCCGAAGGCCCCCGAACCGGGCGGTCCGGGGGCCTTGCGGGGCCGGGGCCGAAGCCCCGGTGTACTGCTGCTTCGTCTACTTCGTCAGATCCTTCGCCATCTCCTCCTCGACCTCCGCGGGTTCGCGCCCCGGTGTCTTGAGATCGAACTTGGTGATCGCGAATCGGAAGATCACGTAGTAGACGACGGCGAAGCACGCACCGATCGGGATGATCAGCCAGGGTTTCGTGTCCAGATGCCAGTTGACGACGTAGTCGATCAACCCGGCCGAGAAGCTGAACCCCGCATGCACCCCCAGCAGCCAGGTGATGCCCATCGAGGCACCCGTCAGCACCGCGTGCACGCCGTACAGCAGCGGCGCGACGAACATGAACGAGAACTCCAGCGGCTCGGTCACACCCGTGACGAACGAGGTCAGCGCCACCGACACCATCAGGCCGCCCACCTCCTTGCGGCGCTCCGGTCGCGCGCAGTGGGTGATGGCCAGGGCCGCGGCGGGCAGGCCGAACATCATGATCGGGAAGAAGCCCGAGGTGAACTGGCCGGCCGACGGGTCCCCGGCGAAGAACCGGGAGATGTCGCCCTGCACGGTCTGGCCGTCCGTTCCGGTGTACTCGCCCGCCTGGAACCAGAAGAACGTGTTCAGGAACTGATGCATGCCGATCGGGATCAGCAGCCGGTTCGCGAAGCCGAAGATCGCCGCGCCCCAGGAGCCGAGATCGATCAGCTGCTTGGAGAACCAGGTCAGCCCGTCGCCCACCGGCTGCCACAGCAGCCCGAAGAGCACGCCGAGGATCACACAGAGGAACGCCATCAGGATCGGCACCAGGCGCCGCCCGTTGAAGAAGCCCAGCCAGTCCACCAGCTTGGTCCGGTGGTAGCGCTGCCAGACGACGGCGGTCAGCAGGCCGATCAGGATGCCGCCGAGCACGCCCGGGTTCTGCGGCTCGCCGTCCGGCAGCTCGTCGGTCACGGTGCCGTCGATGGGGAAGGCGGTCAGCACCCCCCGGTAGACGAGGAAGCCGACGACCGCCGCCAGCGCGGTGGACCCGTCCGCCTTCTTCGCGAAGCCGATGGCCACGCCGATGCAGAACAGCAGGGGCAGGCCGAGCTCGCCGTCGAGGATCGCGCCGCCGCCGTTGAGCAGCACCTTGGAGGTCTTGTCCCAGAACGCGCCGTCCAGGTAGGAGCTGAACAGGTTGCCGAGGCTGACGAGGAGGCCGGCGGCGGGGAGGACGGCCACCGGGAGCTGGAGACTCCGTCCGACCTTCTGGAGGCCCTGGACCGGTCCGTTCCACCATTTCTGCTGCGGTGCCGCAGCGGCGCTCGAACTCATGGGCGTCCTCCCGGAACACTTCACGTTTGGCGGTCGTTGCAAACTGGTGTAGACCAGTTGCGTCACGGCCCGGGCCCCGCCCCTGAGGGCAGGGGACCGGTGATCGTCATCTTTCGGGATCGTCCGGTTACCCGCCCGCGAAGTTGGGCCAACCGTGCGTTACCGTGACGAAACGGACCCGCAGCGGGCGGCCGTCTGCGCGTGAAACCAGGGAGAAGGACATGGCCACCAAGGCTGAGAAGATCGTCGCCGGGCTCGGCGGCATCGACAACATCGACGAGATCGAAGGCTGCATCACCCGCCTCCGCACCGAGGTCCACGACCCCAGCAAGGTCGACGAAGCCGCGCTCAAGGCCGCCGGCGCCCACGGCGTCGTCAAGATGGGCACCGCGATCCAGGTCGTCATCGGCACCGACGCGGACCCCATCGCCGCCGACATCGAAGACATGATGTGACCGGCTGACCCCACGCCGGACACCGCGGCCGCCCTCCGGGAGGCGCCCGCACCCGCAGGCCCCGCACCCCACCGAGTACCGAGTGGTGGACGGGGCCTGCCGCGTACCCGAACGCGTCCAACACCGGGTTCACCGCACCCGAACGGAGCCACCCCCGCCACCGGATAAAGTCGGCCCCATGTCTCGCATCGACGGCCGCACCCCCGAACAGCTCCGCCCCGTCACCATCGAACGCGGCTGGAGCAAGCACGCCGAGGGCTCAGTCCTCATCTCCTTCGGCGACACCAAGGTCTTCTGCACCGCCTCCGTCACCGAAGGCGTCCCGCGCTGGCGCAAGGGCAGCGGCGAAGGCTGGGTCACCGCCGAATACTCCATGCTGCCCCGCTCCACCAACACCCGCGGCGACCGCGAAGCCGTACGCGGCAAGATCGGCGGCCGCACCCACGAGATCAGCCGCCTGATCGGCCGCTCCCTCCGCGCGGTCATCGACTACAAGGCCCTCGGCGAGAACACCATCGTCCTGGACTGCGACGTCCTCCAGGCCGACGGCGGCACCCGTACGGCAGCCATCACCGGCGCGTACGTCGCCCTCGCCGACGCCGTCACCTGGGCCCAGGGCAAGAAGATCGTCAAGGCCGGCCGCAAGCCGCTCACCGACACCGTCGCCGCCATCAGCGTCGGCATCGTCGACGGCACCCCGCTCCTGGACCTCTGCTACGAGGAGGACGTCCGCGCCGAGACCGACATGAACGTCGTCTGCACCGGCGACGGCCGCTTCGTCGAGGTCCAGGGCACCGCCGAGGGCGCACCCTTCGACCGCAAGGAACTGGGCTCCCTCCTGGACCTCGCCACCGCGGGCTGCGTCGACCTCGCCACGCTCCAGCGCGAAGCACTCGCCGGTACGCAGAACGCATAGCGACCCACCCTCCCCGGGTAAAGAAGCAACCAAATACGCACCACAGAGCGTCGTTACGGATACGGGCGCACGGGTCGAACCGTGCGTCCGTCCACGTACCGACCCCCGGGGAGGGACCGCACCATGGCTTCGCGCCGCCACCGACGTATCGCACTCGCCACCGCCGCCACCCTGCTGACGCTGACCACGGCCGTGGGCTGCGCAGGCCTCGACAAGGCGCTCGACTGCGTCCGCACCGCCGACGCCATCGCCACCAGCGTCAACAACCTCCAGCAGGCCGTCTCCAACGCCTCCGAGGACATCACCCAGGCCTCCGAGTCCCTGGACGAGATCGACCGCGAGCTGAAGAAGCTCGACGACACCACGGACAACGCCGACCTCTCCAAGGCGGTCGACGACCTCCAGGCAGGCGTCAAGGAGGTCCGCAGGTCCATCGAGGCCGGCGACGCCACCCCCGACATCGCCCCGGTGACGGACGCGGCGACGGAGATCGGCAAGGTCTGCACGGAGTAGGAGGGGACAATGGGCGCATGAAGCGCCTGATCCTCGCCACCCGCAACGCCGGGAAAATCACCGAACTGCACGCCATCCTCGCCGACGCGGGACTCGACCTCGACCTCGTCGGCGCGGACGCGTACCCCGACATCCCCGACGTCAAGGAGACCGGCGTCACCTTCGCCGAGAACGCGCTCCTCAAGGCCCACGCCCTGGCCCGGGCCACCGGCCACCCGGCGATCGCCGACGACTCGGGCCTCTGCGTGGACGTCCTCGGCGGCGCCCCCGGCATCTTCTCGGCCCGCTGGTCCGGCACCCACGGCGACGACATCGCCAACCTCGACCTGCTCCTGGCCCAGCTCGGCGACATCGCGGACGCCCACCGCGGCGCCTACTTCGCCTGCGCCGCCGCCCTGGCCCTCCCCGACGGCACGGAACGCGTGGTCGAGGGCCGCCTCAACGGCACCCTGCGCCACACCCCCTCGGGGACCAACGGCTTCGGCTACGACCCGATCCTCCAGCCGGAGGGCGAGACCCGCACCTGCGCGGAACTGACCCCGGCGGAGAAGAACGCGATCAGCCACCGGGGGAAGGCGTTCCGGGCGTTGGTGCCGGTGGTGCGGGAGCTGGTGGGGTGAAGCGTGGAGAAGGGGCCGTCCCGCTCGGGACGCCCCCTTCTCGTGGGCGTGCGGCCGGTGGGATTCGAACCCACACAGGATTTCTCCCAGATGCCCCTAAAACACCCGCCGATACCAGTTTGGCCACGGCCGCGCAGCAGAACTCAGCTTACTGCCCTCCGCGGAGTGAGTGCGGTGGATATCAGGGAGAGGTCCTCAGGGCAGCGTGACCTTGCCGCCCCTGCACCAGGTGCGGGTCACCGCGTGGCAGTTCGGACACAGGAGCCGCAGATTCTCCCTGCGGTCGTCGCTCCAGTCGCCGTTGATGTGATCCACCTCCAGCGTCATGGGCTTGCCCAGCCAGAGGGCCGGGGTTCCGCACTCGGCGCACTCGTCCGCGAGGCCGGCTTCTCGCAGCGCCCGCCGCAACAGGGCCGTCTTCGTGCGGCGTTTTCCCTCGTGTTGCACCAGGACTTGTTCAGCGGTCCTGAGCGGGGTGGGTCCGGCTCGCCCACGCTGGTGGCCCTGCCCCAGAAAATGCGAGATGGAGAGTCCATCGGCGGCTATCCACGTGCGTAAGTGCTGTCGTTGGCTCGTGGTGTCCGCCCGGCCCAGCCGCCTGAGGGCGTCGGCGATGGAAACCGCAGCGGCGACGGCCTCCGCGAGTTCTGCGGTCGAAGGGCGTTCTCCGGCTCTGTGGTAGCCGCGGCGGGAGAAGTGGGATATATCGATCCCGTAATGCTCGAAGCGGGCGAGCAGGTACCGGCTTAGCCTGCCGTAGGGGCGGGTGCCCAGAAAGGCGATGACTTCCTGGATGTCGGCGCACCGACGGGCTGCCTCGGCCAGCCGCTCCTGCGTGTAGCCGTTGCGGGCGCTCACCGGGCCTCACCGTGTGCCGGGGTGCGGATCCCTTTGCCCCGACCGCGATACGTGTCGGTCGTCGAATGGCAGTTGGGGCAGAGGAGTCGGAGGTTCTCCGGCCGGTTGTTCCGCCAGTTACCGTCGATGTGATCGACCTCAAGTGGCAGAGGCCTTTCCCGCCACGTCCGGCCCGTGCCGCAGAGGGCGCACCGTTCTGCGGCGCCCAGGGCGATCATGGCCCGCTTGAGTCGCTCTCCGGGTATGCGGCGAGCGAGGTTCTGGCTCTGGTCGACCAGCAGTTCCTCCGGGCGCCGACGGCGTACGTCTCCGGTCCTCGGCGGTGCGGAGAAGTGTGAGGTGTCGATCCCTAGGGCCTTCACACGGCGGCTGATGTGGGTGTGCTGGCCCCCGACCACTTCAAGGCCGAGGCGCCGCAGCACTTCGCACATGGTGGTCGAGGAGGCGACCGTCGCCTGAAGCACTTCCTTCGTCCAGCGCACACCTTCGCTCTCGAAATGGCGCGTGTCCACGCCGAGCTTCCGCATGCGGTCACGGACATACCGCCGCGTCGGACTCTTCGGGTCGACCCCGAGCTTCGTCAACGCCTCAGAAAGTGTCCGCGACGACGCTGCCGCCTCCGCCAGCCGCTCACGCGTGTACGGGCTGTCCCCCATGTCCCCCTCCGATCCCGGCCGCGAGGAGGTTCGCAGCCTCGTACGGAGTAACGAACCGTTTATCGGATGGTTACGTCCGGAATCCGGAGGGGGTAATCCGGGGGATAGGCCTCAGAACTTCGGTTCCGGGGCCTGTGCCTGGACCAGTTCTGCCGCCTCCTCGTCCGTCTCCACCGACGGCGGGGAGCCGATCAGCGGCTGCTGGGCGGTCTCCTTCATGCAGGCCACCGCGATCACGCCGACCAGGGCCGCCGCCATCGCGTAGTACGCGGGCATCAGGTTGGAGCCGGTCCAGCTGATCAGGGCCGTGATCACCAGCGGGGTCGTACCGCCGAAGATCGACGCGGAGAGGTTGTAGCCGACCGACAGGGAGCCGTAGCGGACGTTCGTCGGGAACAGGGCCGGCAGCGCCGCCGACATCGTGCCGAGCATGCAGACCAGCGAGAGGCCCAGCATCAGCATGCCGATCGTGATCGGGAGGATGCCGTCGACCCGGATGAGGAGGAAGGCGGGGAGCGACAGGAACAGGAAGCCCAGCATCCCGGCCATCAGCAGCGGCTTGCGGCCGAAGCGGTCGGACAGCTTGCCGAACTGGCTGATGATCATCATCAGGAACACCATGACGCCGAGCAGGATCAGCAGCCCGTGTGTCTCGCTGTAGCCGAGCTCGTCGGAGAGGTACGTCGGCATGTAGGAGAGCAGCATGTAGTCGGTGATGTTGTACGCGCCGACCAGGGCGATGCAGAGGATCAGCGTCGGCCAGTACTGCCGGAAGATCTTCGCCAGGTCGCCCTTGGCCGTGGCCTCCACGCCGTCCGCCGCCTCGCTCGCGTGCGCCGTGCCGCCCTCCAGCTTCTGGAAGGCCGGGGTCTCGTCCAGCTTCAGCCGCAGGTAGAGGCCGACCAGGCCCAGCGGGCCCGCGACGAGGAACGGGATCCTCCAGCCCCAGGCCTCCATCTGGGCGTCGTTGAGGAGGGCGTACAGGGCTGTTACCAGGCCCGCCGCGCCGACGTAACCGGCCAGGGTGCCGAACTCCAGGAAGCTGCCGAAGAAGCCGCGCCGCTTGTCGGGGGCGTACTCCGCGATGAACGTCGACGCGCCTCCGTACTCACCGCCCGTCGAGAAGCCCTGGAGCATCCGGAAGAAGATCAGCAGGACCGCGGCCCAGACACCGATCGTGTCGTGCGAGGGGATCAGGCCGATCGCGAACGTGCCGACCGCCATGAGGATCATCGTCAGCGCGAGGACCTTCTTGCGGCCGACCTTGTCTCCCATCGGGCCGAAGAACATCCCGCCGAGCGGCCGCACCAGGAAGGCCACCGCGAAGGTGGCGAAGGAGGAGAGCAACTGGGTGGTGTCGTTCCCGGACGGGAAAAAGACGTGGCCGATGGTCACGGCCAGGTAGGAGTAGATCCCGAAGTCGAACCACTCCATGGCGTTACCCAGGGAGGCCGCCTTCACCGCCCGCTTCACCGCGGCGTCGTCCGTGACCGTGATGTCCGTCCGGCGCAGCCGCGGATTCTGGCGCTTCCGGATGGCCCGGAAGAGCGCGGGGTGGCGTTTGACCGCTGCTGGGTCGGCCGCCTGCTGGGGGTCGGGGGCCGCCATGGCCGGGGTCCTTTCCTCGAAGGGTGTTCCAGGAAAGGCTTCTGCGCAGAGTTGACGGCCGCAAACCGACTTCATGGGTCGATGCGATCTCCCTCACACGATCTCGACATGCCGGGACGTGCCGCGACGTGCCGAGGTCGTGCGAGAGGGGGGCGGGGACGGGGCGTCCCCGGGAGACCGTCAGACGCCCAGATCCCTGATGATCTTCGCCACGTGGCCGGTCGCCTTCACGTTGTAGAACGCGTGCTCGACCTTGCCGTCCTCGTCGACGACGACGGTGGAGCGGATCACGCCCGTCACCACTTTGCCGTAGAGCTTCTTCTCGCCGAAGGCGCCGTACGCCGCCAAAGTTTCCTTGGCCGGGTCGCCCACCAGGGTGACCTTGAGGTTCTCCGTGTCGCGGAACTTCGCGAGTTTCTCCGGCTTGTCGGGGGAGACGCCGATGACGTCGTACCCGGCGTTCGCCAGGAGGTCGAGGTTGTCCGTGAAGTCGCAGGCCTGCTTGGTGCATCCGGGGGTAAGAGCGGCCGGGTAGAAGTACACGATGACCTTGCGGCCCTTGTGGTCCGCGAGCGATACGTCGTTGCCGTCGGCGTCGGGAAGGGTGAAGGCGGGAGCGGGGTCGCCGGGCTTCAGTCGCTCGCTCATGTGGTTCTCCTCGGGTGGTGCGCTGGTCGGACGGGACCGAGGGTAATAGGGGTGCCGCCGGGTGTGCGGGGGTTCGAGCTGACAGACTGTCGACGAAGGTTTCAGACGAAGGTTCAACGGACGACGACCACGGAGGCGGCGCAGTGTCGGATGCCAGGACCCCTGCGCAGATCGAGGCGGACATCATCAGCAGGCGCGAGCAGCTCGCTGTGGTGCTCGACGAGATCGGGGTGCGCGTACACCCGAAGACGATCATCGGAGACGCCAAGGCGAAGGCGGCCCAGTCCGTGGACCGGACGGCCGGCCGCGCTTTCGTCGCGGTGAACCGTTCGGTGTCGGAGGTGAAGGCGCAGTTCGTCGCGGAGGACGGTTCGCCGCGGCTGGAGCGGGTGATCCCCGCGGCGCTGCTGGTGGTCGGTGTGGTGGGGCTGCTCACCGTGTCGGCCCGCCGCCGGGCGTGATTCCGCACCCGGAGGCGTACGGTCCGGGGCGCGGCAGGTAGGTTTCGGGCGTGAGCGAGAACTCCCACGACAACAACCGCGACAGCCTCGACGACAAGCTGCCCATCCGGATGCTGCACGACCGGGTGCTGGTGCGGAACGATGCGTCCGAGGGCGAGCGGCGCTCCGGCGGCGGCATCCTGATTCCGGCGACGGCCGCGGTGGGACGGCGCCTGGCCTGGGCCGTCGTCGTCGCGGTCGGGCAGAACGTACGGACGGTGGAGCCCGGCGACCGGGTGCTGTACGACCCCGAGGACCGGGCCGAGGTCGAGGTGCGGGGCGTGGCGTACGTCCTGATGCGGGAGCGCGATCTGCACGCGGTGGCCGCCGACCGGTTCGAGGGGTCGGTGGATTCGACCGGGCTGTATCTGTAGGACCGTGCTGTTCAGGGCCTGGTGACCGGTGTCACCAGGCCCTTTCCCCGTTTTTTGCTACGGTGGAACCACCCCGACGAGACGCGCCGTACCGGGTTGGCAAAGACGACGCACCCGTGAGTTGTCCGTGTGTTCGTCGTCGGAGGTTCTGTCATGGCGTGGGTTCTGCTGGTCGTCGCCGGTCTGCTCGAAGTGGGCTGGTCGATCGGGATGAAGTACACCGAGGGGTTCACCCGGCTGTGGCCGAGCGTGTTCACCGGCCTCGGGATCGTGGCGAGCATGGTGCTGCTGTCGCATGCGGCGAAGACGTTGCCGATCGGTACGGCGTACGGCGTGTGGGTCGGGATCGGCGCGGCCGGTGCGGCGATCCTGGGCATGGTCGTGCTGAACGAGCCGGTGACCGCCGCCCGGATCTTCTTCGTCTGTCTGCTGCTGGTGGCCGTGGTCGGCCTGAAGGCGACCTCGGGGCACTGAGACCCCTGGGGCCTGTCCGTTCCGGGCAGGCCCTAGCCGTTTCCGTCCGGGACGGACACCGCCCCCTCGTCCGCCCCGCCCGTCGTGTCGCCTCCGGTGTTCCCGCCGGTGCTGCCTCCGGTGTTGCCGCTGGTGCTCGTGCCGGGCGTGGGCGGGGCGCTGCCGTTCGGGGTGCTGTCGGGGGTGGTGTCGGACGTGCTGTCCGGGCTGGCGTCGGGGTCCGGTGAGGAGGACGGGTCCGTGCCCCCGTCGGCGTTCTCGTCGACCAGCAGCTCGTCCCCCTCGTCGGAGCCGGGCGCAGGGCGCAGGTCGAACTCCTGGGCCGGGGAGGAGCGCAGCGCCGCTTCCGTATAGGCGGCCCAGGTCTCGGCGGGTGCGCCGCCGCCGTTGACGCGGGGCAGGCCGAGGGCCCCGTACAGCGGGGTCTGGGCGCCCGTGTCGGGGTTCTGGCCCATCACGGCGACGACGGTCGCGAGGTCCGGGGTGTATCCGGCGAACCAGGCGGCCCGGTCCTCCTCCGCGGTGCCGGTCTTGCCCACGGCGGGGCGGCCCACCGCCTGGGCGGCCGTACCGGTGCCGCCCTCGACGACGCTGCGCAGGACGGCGGTGGTGGTGTCGGCGGCCTCGCGGCTGACGGCCTGGTCGGTCGTGCGCTCGGGCAGCTCGATCTCCGCGCCGTCCTTGGTGACCTTCTCGACGAGGACGTAACGGCCGTGCCGGCCGTGGTCGGCGAGGGTGGCGTAGGCCTCGGCCATGTCCAGGACGCTGGCGTTGGCGGTGCCGAGCGCGATGGAGGGGGAGGCGGTGAGGTCGGGGGTGTCGGCGGGGATGCCGAGGGCGACCGCGGTGTCCCGGACCTTTCCGGGGCCGACGTCCTGCGCCATCTGGGCGTAGACGGAGTTGACGGACTTGTCGGTGGCGACGCGGACGGTGATGTCGCCGTAGTCGACGTCGTCCTCGTTGGCGGGGGCGTAGTCGGTGGATCCCTGCACGCCGACGACCGTGCGCTTGTTGGTGCCGTCGTAGACGGTGTTGGGCGTGATGGGCCGGCCGTCCTGGGTGGTGGAGTCGTTGACGACGGCGGAGGTGAGGACGAACGGCTTGAAGACGGAGCCGACCTGGTAGTCGCGGCGGGTCGCGTTGCTGACGTACTGCTTCGTGTAGTCGATGCCGCCGTACAGGGCGACGACCTCGCCGGTCTCCGGGACGATCGAGGCGCCGCCGACCCGGACGTTGCGGTCGGCCTCGCGTTCGGTGCTGGTCCGGGACATGACGTTCTCGTCGACGGCCTTGACGAAGGCGTCCTGCTTGGGTTTGTCGAGGGTGGTGGTGATCCGGTAGCCGCCGGCGGCGAGGGTCTTCGCGTCGAGGATGCCGCGCCGGTTCAGGTAGTCCTCGACGGCCTGCACGATGTAGCCGCGCTGTCCGGAGAGCCCGGTCGGCGGTCTGGCCTCGCCGGGGGTGGGGAACCGTGTCGTCGCCCGTTCGGCCGCATCGAGCCAGCCTTCCTTGACCATGCCGTTCAGGACGTAGTTCCAGCGGCGCTGGGCCGCGGGCTCGTTGTCGGGGTGGGCGATGACGTCGTAGGCGCTGGGGGCGTTGAGGAGGGAGGCGAGGTACGCGCCTTCGGCGGTGGTGAGGTCCTCGACGTTCTTGCCGTAGTACGCCTGGGCGGCGGCCTGGATGCCGTACGCGTTGCGCCCGAAGTAGCTGGTGTTGAGGTAGCCCTCGAAGATCTGGTCCTTGGTCTCCTCGCGGTTGAGCTTGACCGCGATGATGGCTTCCTTGGCCTTGCGCAGGACGGTGCGTTCCTGGCCGAGGTAGTAGTTCTTCACGTACTGCTGGGTGATCGTGGAGCCGCCCTGTTTGCCCTTGCCGGTGACGGTGTTCCAGCCGGCCCGGACCATCGCCTTCACGTCCACGGCGCGGTCGTCGGAGTAGAAGTCCCGGTCCTCGGCGGCCAGGACCGCGTGCCGGACGGACGGGGGGATCTGGGTGAGCCTGACCTTCTCCCGGTTCACGTCGCCGTCCCGGGCGATGACGCTGCCGTCGCGGTAGAAGTAGACGTTGGACTGGGCGGTGGCCGAGGCGTTGGCGGCCGGGATGTCGACGAGCCGGTAGGCGGCGAAGATCCCGGCGCCCAGGAGGAGGGCGAGGCCCAGGACGGTGCCGAGGGTCATCCGCCAGGTGGGGACGGCGCGCCGCCAGCCGGTGCGCCGGGGCCGCGCCTTCTTTCCGGGCTTCTTCCCGGGTTTCCTCCCGGACGCTGTCGGCCCGTGGTTTCCGGTGGAGGCCGCCGCGCCCGAGGAGTCGCGGGGGGCCCAGCTCTGTGGCTCGTCGCTCATGTCGGTGGGGGCTCCTGAGACGTGGTCAGTTCTCCCATAGTGCCCGGTTCGTCAGGAAATCTGCGTTTATTACTGTCTCGTTCCCTCCTCCGGTCGTGGAAAAGGAGTCGCCGCGGCCCTCGCGCCTGGACTAGGGTCGTGCGCTTTGGTGCCGGAAGCCGGTGGCGGCGGGGGAGAGGGGTCGGCGTGCGGCTGTACGCAGTGGTGGCGGCGGGCGGGTTCCGGCGCTACGCCACCTACCGGACGGCGACGGTGGCGGGGGTGTTCACCAACACCGTCTTCGGCTTCATCGTGGCGTACACCTACATCGCCCTGTGGGACGAACGTCCGCAGCTCGGCGGCTACGACACCTCCCAGGCGCTGACGTACGTCTGGCTCGGCCAGGCCCTGTTGGCGGCCGGCGCCCGGATGGGCGGAGGGTTCGAGAGCGAGCTGGTCGAGCGGATCCGTACGGGCGACATCGCCGTCGACCTGTACCGGCCCGCCGACCTCCAGCTGTGGTGGATGGCGGCGGACCTGGGCCGGGCGACGTTCCACCTGCTGGGGCGCGGGGTGGCGCCGATGATCCTGGGGGCGCTCGCCTTCGACCTGGCGCTCCCCGGATCGTTCTGGACCTGGCCGGCGTTCCTGCTGTCGGTGTTCCTGGGGATCGTGGTCAGCTTCGCGGTGCGCTATCTGGTCGCGATGTCGGCGTTCTGGCTGCTCGACGGCGCTGGAGCGATGCGCATGGCGATGCTGGCGGGGCTGTTCTTCTCCGGGATGCTGCTGCCGCTGAACCTGTTCCCCGGGCTGCTGGGCGAGGTGGCGCGGGCCCTGCCGTGGTCCTCCCTCCTCCAGGTGCCGGCCGACGTGTTCCTCGGCAAGCACGCCGGGTGGGGGCTGGTGGAGGCGTACGCGTTCCAGGCGGGATGGGCGGTCGTGCTGCTCGGGGCGGGCCGCCTGCTGCAGACCGGGGCGACCAGGAGAGTGGTGGTGCAGGGTGGCTGACACGGTGGCGGTACGGACCGAGGAGGAGGGCCGGGGGCTGGAGCCGGCCGGGTTCGCCTTCGAGGACCGGCTCCGGCCGCTGGAGGGGCTCCGGGCGTACGGGCTGATCATGGCGATGTGGGTGCGCTCGACGATGGCCTACCGGGCCTCCTTCGCCATGACCCTGTTCGGGGACCTCGCGGTGACGGCCTTCGACTTCATCGCGATCCTGCTGATGTTCTCCCACGTCGACGCGCTCGGCGGCTACTCGCTGCCGGAGATCGCGCTGCTGTACGGCCTGTCGGCGACGGCGTTCGGGGTGTGCGACCTGCTGCTGGGGTCGATGGACCGGGTCGGCGGGCGCATCCGGGACGGAACGCTCGACACCCTGCTGGTGCGCCCGGTGCCGGTGCTGGCGCAGGTGGCTGCGGACCGGTTCGCGCTGCGCCGGCTGGGCCGGATCACGCAGGGCCTGGTGGTGATCGGCTATGCGGTCGCCACCCTCGACATCGCGTGGACGCCGCTGAAGATGCTGATGCTGCCGATGACGGTGCTCAGCGGGGCGGCGATCTTCGGGGCGGTCTTCATCGCGGGAGCGGCGTTCCAGTTCGTCGCGCAGGACGCCTCGGAGGTGCAGAACTCCTTCACGTACGGCGGGACGACGCTGCTCCAGTACCCGCCCACGGTCTTCGCGAAGGACCTGGTGCGCGGCGTGACGTTCGTGGTGCCGCTGGCCTTCGCCAGCTGGCTGCCCGCGCTGTACGTGCTGGGGCGGGAGTACCCGGTGGACCTGCCGCAGTGGGTGGCCTTCCTGCCGCCGCTGGTCGCGGCGGGCTGCTGCGGGCTGGCGGGCCTGGCGTGGCGGGCGGGGCTGCGGTCCTACCGGAGCACGGGCAGTTGAGAAGACACGGGACTACGCGGGAGAGCACGGACATGGCGGACGACGGGTTCATCAGCCTCGACGGTGTCGAGAAGGTCTTCGAGGTCCGCCGCCGGGCGGGCCTGCTGCGCCGCGAACGCCACGAGGTGCGGGCCGTGGACGGGATCAGCTTCCGGGTCGCGCGCGGCGAGATGGTCGGCTACATCGGCCCGAACGGGGCCGGCAAGTCGACCACGATCAAGATGCTGACGGGCATCCTCACCCCGAGCGGCGGCCGGCTGCGCGTCGCGGGCATCGACCCCTCCCGCGAACGTACCCGCCTGGCGCACCGTATCGGCGTCGTCTTCGGTCAGCGGACGACCCTCTGGTGGGACCTGCCGCTGCGCGACTCGTACCGGCTGATGCACCGCATGTACCGCATCCCCGACCGCCGTTACCGGGAGAACCTGGACCGCTGCGTCGAACTCCTGGACCTGGGCGAGCTGTTGGAGGTTCCCGTACGGCAGCTCTCGCTCGGCCAGCGGATGCGCGGCGACATCGCGGCGGCGCTGCTGCACGATCCGGAGGTGCTGTACCTGGACGAGCCGACGATCGGCCTGGACGTGATCTCGAAGGCCAAGGTGCGGCAGTTCCTGAAGGAGTTGAACGCCGAACGCGGGACGACGGTCCTGCTGACGACGCACGACCTCACCGACATCGAGCAGTTGTGCAGCCGGGTGATGGTGATCGACCACGGCCGTCTGATGTACGACGGCTCGCTGGCGGGCCTCCACGAGGTGGGGGAGAGCGAACGCATGCTCGTGGTGGACCTGGAGCGCGAACTCCCCCCGATCGTGCTGCAGTCGGCGGACGGTGGAGACCAACCCGCCCTGCGCGCGGTCAAGGTGGAGGGCCCGCGTCAGTGGCTGGCGTTTCCGGCCGCCGCGTCGGCGGCCCCGCTGGTGGCGCGGATCGCCGCGGACTACCCGCTGGTCGATCTGTCGGTACGGGAGCCGGACATCGAGGCCGTGATCGCGAGGATGTACGAGTCCGCGCCCTGAGGGTGTACGAGTCCGCGAGGATGTACGAGTCCGTGCTGTGAGGAGCACTCTCCCGAGGGGCGTCGGCGGGCGGCACGCGCAGGTCGTGGGCCTGCGGGTCTGTGCCGGGAACAGGTCCGTTCAATAGGCTGCGCGGTATGACAAGTGAGAGTCCGGACATGCGTGCCTCCGATGCCGAGCGGGAGCGGATCGCAGAACTGCTGCGCGAGGCCGTGGCCGAGGGCCGACTGGATATGGACGAGTTCGACCAGCGCCTCGAAGCGGCCTACAAGGCGCGTACGCACGGGGAGTTGGAGCCGCTGGTCCAGGACCTCCCGGCACCGGGCACCGCGGTCGCTCCGGTCGGCTCGTCCGCGCCCGCCCCGCTGCGGGGCTCCGCGGCGAACTGGCCCGCGCGGATCGGCGGCACCGCGACGTCCAAGGGCGGGTTCGCGCTCTGGGGCGGCTTCAACCGGAAGGGCCGCTGGACGGTGGCCCGGAAGTTCACGGCCTTCGCGATGTGGGGCGGCGGCGAGATCGACCTGCGTGAGGCGAACTTCGAGGACCGCGAGATCGTCATCCGCTGCATCACGATCATGGGCGGCATCCATGTGACCGCGCCGCCGGAGCTGAACGTCGAGGTCCGGGGCATCGGCATCATGGGCGGCTTCGGCGAGGGCTCCAGCGAGGACGGCGAGATCGCCGCCGACTCCCCGCGTGTACGGATCACCGGCTTCGCCCTGATGGGCGGCGTCGGCGTGGACCGCAAGCGGACGAAGGCGGAGCGCCGCCGGCTGAAGGAGGCCAAGGAAGCCGAACTGGAGGCGCGCCGCCGACGCGGGCTGGAGGGCCCGGACGGCGACGGCGGCTCCGGCGGCGACCGCAAGAAGCTCTGAGAGGCCCTCGGCGCCCGGACGGTTCACGGCGCTGAGGACCTTCGGCTCTCCTCAGCGGGGCGCAGCGCAGGCCGCAGCGCGGCTCACAGCGCGGGCCGCAGCGCGGGTCACAGCTCGTCGGACCGGGGCGCGCGGGCCCGGTCCAGGGACTTCAGGTCCACGTGGTCGCCGAGGGCGCGGTACCCGTCGTCGTTGAGGTGCAGGTGGTCGCCGGAGTCGTACGTGGCGAGGAGCCGGTTCGGTGCGGCGGGGTCGCGTACCGCCGCGTCGAAGTCCACGTACGCGTCGAAGACCGTGCCCGACCGGATCTGCTCGTTGACCGCGTGGCGTACGGCGTCGCGCTGGGGCGTCCAGGTGGCGAACCCTTCGAACGGGGTCAGCGTCGCGCCGACGACCCGGAGTCCGCGGGCGTGCGCCCGGTCGGTGAGGGCGCGCAGGCTGTCCACGATGCGCTGGGCGTCGGGCTCCTGCGGATACTGCTGTACGTCGTTGATGCCGAGCGCCACGACTACCGTCCGGGCTCCGGCGACTCCCAGGACGTCACGGTCGAGCCGGTCGGTGCCCGACTGGCCCCCGGTGCCGCGGCCGACGCCCACGATCCGGTTGCCCGCGATGCCCGCGTTGGCGACCCCGTACCGGCCGCCCAGCCGGTCGGCGAGGACGTCGGGCCAGCGGGCGTTGGCGTCGGTGGAGGAGCCGCTGCCCGCGGTCAGGGAGTCCCCGAGGGCGACGACCGCGCCGAGCGCCCGCTCGCTGCGGACGTCCACGGCGGTCAGGTAGCGCCAGTTGCTGGTGCTGAAGGTGCCGCGCTCGTCGATCAGGTACGAGGTCTGGTGGGTGTAGCCGTGGTAGGTGACCGGCCCGCCGCCCTGCGGGGTACGGAAGCCGACCTGGAGGTCGGAGTCGGGGGCCACCGGCACGACGACCGGGTCGCTGACGACCTGTCCGCCCGGGGCGACGGTGACGGTGCCGGAGCCCTTGAAGGTCACCGGCCGGGTGTTGACGGTGGCCTGGTCGACGACCAGCGGAGTCGTGCCGAAGAGGTTCGACAACGTGATGCGGGCGACGTCCCCGCCGATGCTGGTGTGCACGACGTTACGGATGGTGCGCCCGGGGAGTCCGTCCTCGGTGCCCGGCCCCGCGCCGACGGGCGCGGCGGTCCAGGTGGCGACCCACGAGGGCCCCGAGGTGGCGGGGGCGACCGGGTTACGGGCCGCCGCCTGGGTCTCGGCGGGCGGGAGCGGTGTCGACCGGGGGCCGGAGAGCAGCGTCGTTGCGAAGGCGACGGCGGCGGCGAGCGCGGCGGTGCCCGCCACTAGGGCGATGAGCAGGGCATACCCCTGGCGCCTTGGCATGTGCGGTGGTTCTCCTTGTGATGATCGTGCTGGTCCCATGATGCGACAGGCCGTCGGGAACTCGACGCGCGGCCCAGGAGTAGGGGAGGTAGGGACAATGCGTACGTCACGGGGGCGAGGCGTATGCGGACGGGTGGAGCGGATGGAACGGACCGGATCCGGCGAGCAGGGGCAGGACGGGGACGCGGTGCAGAAGGACGGGGCGCAGGAGCCGGAGGGATCGGAGCGGCCGGAGCGAGCGGTGCCGCAGGCCTCGGCGTCGAAGCGTGCGGCGCTGACGCCGGCACAGGCACAGCCACAGGCACAAGGATCGCAGGCGTCGGCACAGGCGTTGGCACAAGGGTCGCAGCCGCAGGAGGGGGCGGGGTCGGGGCC
>NZ_JAFEUF010000145.1:9807-18444 GCF_016901035.1 Streptomyces durocortorensis | reverse complement strand
CGAACCCCCCAGCCCCCGAGGCATCGCCGACGAGCCCACCGCCGCGACCGCCGCCACCGGCCGCCTCCCCCCCCCCGAGGACTTCACCAACGTCCCCGGACTCGGCGTCCAGGGCATCGTCGAGGGGCACGCCGTCCTCGTCGGGCGGCCCCGCCTCCTCGCCGACGCGGGGATCCCCCTCCCGTCGGCTCTGTCCGGTGCCCTGGCGGAGGCCGAGGAGCATGGACGTACGGCGGTCGTCGTGGCCTGGGACGGGGAGGCCCGGGGCGTGTTCGGGGTGGCGGACGCGGTCAAGGAGAGCAGTGCGGCCGCCGTGGCCGAACTGCGCGCCCTGGGGCTGGAGCCCATCCTGCTGACCGGCGACAACCGGGCGGTGGCGGAGGCCGTCGCGCGCGAGGTGGGCATCGACGAGGTCCACGCGGAGGTCCTCCCCGAGAACAAGGTGGAGGTCATCAAGCGCCTCCAGGCCGCGGGCCGGGTCGTCGCCATGGTCGGTGACGGGGTCAACGACGCGGCCGCGCTGGCGACCGCATCCCTGGGGCTGGCGATGGGCACTGGGACGGATGCGGCGATCGAGGCGAGCGACCTCACACTGGTTCGTGGAGATCTCAAGGTGACAGCTGACGCAATCCGCCTTTCCAGGCGTACGCTGGCCACCATCAGGGGCAACCTCTTCTGGGCCTTCGGGTACAACGTCGCGGCCTTGCCCCTGGCTGCAAGTGGCCTGCTCAACCCTATGATCGCGGGAGCCGCCATGGCGTTTTCGTCCGTGTTCGTCGTCACGAACAGCCTACGGTTGCGTGCCTTCACGTAACTTCCACAAAGAGATTTAGATCACACCGATTTCAGGGTAACCATCCGGTGGGTTCGCGAGTCTTAGAGTGCGACTGCCAAGGATGTCTTGGGGGACGTCCAATGGAGTGTCTTGGGGGACGCTCCTGATGGCATGCGTTGGCCGGGGCACGTGCACCGGGGAGCTTTGAGCGGCCCTCCCGTGCGTACGTACCCCGGCAGATCGCGGCACAACAGAACAAACGGGAGCCTCGGCTCCCTGCAGACGCCCGGCCGGATCCCGTGGGGGGAATCCGCTCCGGGATATGGGAAGCGCCCCGACCGTCGACCCGTGGGGGGATCGGCGGCGGGGTGCTTCTCGCTTTTCAGCCCAGCCCGGTGCAGCCCCCGGAACGCCGAATCGCCCCGGACACCGCGCTCTGTGCGAAGCGCGGTACGCGGGGCGAAGGCAGTCGGCCGAAGAGGCCGGGCACTACGGGGCGGTCAACGAGGTCCGGGTCAGCGGCCCTCGACCGGGACGAAGTCGCGCAGGACCTCGCCGGTGTAGATCTGGCGCGGGCGGCCGATACGCGAACCCGGCTCCTTGATCATCTCGTGCCACTGGGCGATCCAGCCGGGAAGCCGGCCGAGCGCGAAGAGCACGGTGAACATCTCGGTCGGGAAGCCCATGGCCCGGTAGATCAGACCGGTGTAGAAGTCCACGTTGGGGTAGAGGTTGCGCGAGACGAAGTAGTCGTCGGAGAGCGCGTGCTCCTCCAGCTTGAGCGCGATGTCGAGCAGCTCGTCGGACTTGCCGAGCGCGGACAGCACGTCGTGCGCTGCAGCCTTGATGATCTTGGCGCGCGGGTCGAAGGACTTGTACACCCGGTGGCCGAAGCCCATCAGGCGGACGCCGTCCTCCTTGTTCTTCACCTTGCGGATGAAGGAGTCGACGTCGCCGCCGTTGGCCTGGATGCCTTCCAGCATCTCCAGCACCGACTGGTTGGCGCCACCGTGCAGCGGGCCCCACAGCGCCGAGATGCCGGCGGAGATCGAGGCGAACATGTTCGCCTGCGAGGAGCCGACCAGACGCACGGTGGAGGTCGAACAGTTCTGCTCGTGGTCCGCGTGCAGGATGAGCAGCTTGTCCAGCGCCGAGACGACGACCGGGTCCAGCTCGTACTCCTGGGCCGGGACCGAGAAGGTCATGCGCAGGAAGTTCTCGACGTACCCGAGGTCGTTGCGCGGGTAGACGAAGGGGTGGCCGATCGACTTCTTGTAGGCGTACGCCGCGATCGTCGGGAGCTTCGCCAGAAGGCGGATCGTCGACAGGTGACGCTGCTGCTCGTCGAACGGGTTGTGGCTGTCCTGGTAGAAGGTGGACAGCGCGCTGACGACCGAGGACAGCATGGCCATCGGGTGGGCGTCGCGCGGGAAGCCGTCGAAGAACCGCTTGACGTCCTCGTGCAGCAGCGTGTGCTGGGTGATCTCGTTCTTGAACGCCGCCAGCTCGTCGACCTTGGGCAGGTCGCCGTTGATCAGCGTGTACGCGACCTCCAGGAACGACGAGCGCTCGGCGAGCTGCTCGATCGGGTATCCGCGGTAGCGCAGAATGCCCTGCTCACCGTCGAGGTACGTGATGGCGGATTTATAGGCGGCGGTGTTGCCGTATCCGCTGTCCAGCGTCACCAGGCCGGTATTGGCCCGGAGCTTCCCGATGTCGAAGCCCTTGTCGCCGACGGTGCTGTCGATCACCGGGTAGGTGTACTCGTCATCGCCGTACCGCAGTACTACAGCGTTGTTGGTGTGCTCGCTCACGTCATCCCTCACCGACGTAGTGCCTCTTCTTCGAGGTGCCCTGACTGTCTTCCACCCTCCCCCATTCGGCTCAGGAGAGTGCACTCGGGGTCGTCCATTGGACCTACTGACGGCACTGAGTGCCGCCAACTTACTCATCCTGCCCCCTTGACTGCGGTTCCGGAAGACCTCCGTGATGTTTCCCACCGATTTGATCGATCATTTTTGTGCAGGGGTCACGAGAAGTCTTCTCCGGAGCCGCCCCGGAGCCGGAAATCCAGTGCCGTACAGCGCCTGCCTGCGGAAACCGTGCGGACCGCCTGGCCGATCGCCTTACGTGACCCGACGAGGACGACGAGCTTCCGGGCCCTCGTCACGGCCGTGTAGAGCAGGTTGCGCTGGAGCATCATCCAGGCGCTGTTGGTGACGGGGATGACGACGGCCGGATACTCGCTGCCCTGGGAGCGGTGGATGGTCATGGCGTACGCGTGGGCCAGCTCATCCAGCTCGTCGAAGTCGTAGCCGATCTCCTCGTCCTCGTCAGTGCGGACGGTGAGCTTCTGTTCGTCCACGTCGAGGGCGGTGACGACGCCGATGGTGCCGTTGAATACGCCGTTCTCGCCCTTGTCGTAGTTGTTGCGGATCTGGGTGACCTTGTCGCCGACCCGGAAGACCCGCCCGCCGAACCGCTTCTCGGGGAGGTCGGGGCGGCCAGGGGTGATGGCCTGCTGGAGCAGCCCGTTGAGATGACCCGCGCCGGCCGGGCCCCGGTGCATCGGGGCGAGGACCTGCACGTCACGGCGGGCGTTCAGGCCGAACTTCGCCGGGATGCGACGGGCCGCCACGTCCACGGCGAGCTTGCCCGCGTCCTCCGTCTCGTCCTCCACGAAGAGGAAGAAGTCGCTCAGCCCCGCGGTGAGCGGCGGCTGTCCGGCATTGATCCGGTGCGCGTTCGTCACCACGCCGGACTGCTGGGCCTGCCGGAAGATCCGGGTGAGCCGGACGGCCGGGACCGGGCCGCCCTCCGCGAGCAGGTCGCTCAGCACCTCCCCCGCGCCGACCGAGGGCAGCTGATCGACGTCACCCACGAGGAGCAGGTGGGCACCGGGTGCCACCGCCTTCACGAGCTTGTTGGCGAGCAGCAGATCGAGCATCGACGCCTCGTCGACGACGACCAGATCCGCGTCCAGCGGCCGGTCCCGGTCGTACGCCGCGTCCCCGCCCGGCTTCAGCTCCAGCAGCCGGTGGACGGTGGAGGCCTCGGCCCCGGTCAGCTCGGCGAGCCGCTTGGCGGCGCGGCCGGTGGGCGCGGCGAGCACCACCTTGGCCTTCTTCGCCCGGGCCAGCTCGACGATCGACCGTACGGTGAACGACTTGCCGCAGCCGGGCCCACCGGTCAGGACGGCCACCTTGCGGCTGAGCGCGAGCCGTACGGCCTCCTCCTGCTCGGGCGCGAGATCGGCCCCCGTACGCGTGGCGAGCCAGGCCAGCGCCTTGTCCCAGTCCACGCCCTGGAAGGCGGGCATCCGGTCCTCTCCGGTCTTCAGCAGCCGCCTGAGCTGCCCGGCGAGGGACAGCTCGGCCCGGTGGAAGGGGACGAGATAGACCGCCGTGATCGGCTCGCCGCCCTCGGGGGACGGCACGCGCTCCCGTACGACGCCCTCCGGATCGGCCGCCAGCTCGGCCAGGCACTCGATGACGAGCCCCGTATCGACCTGGAGGAGCTTGACCCCGTCCGCGATGAGCCGTTCCTCGGGGAGGTAGCAGTGGCCCTGGTCGGAGGACTGGGAGAGGGCGTACTGCAAACCCGCCTTGACCCGCTCGGGGCTGTCGTGCGGGATGCCGACGGCCTGGGCGATCTTGTCGGCGGTGAGGAAGCCGATGCCCCAGACGTCGGCGGCCAGCCGGTAGGGCTGGTTCTTCACGACGGAGATCGAGGCGTCCTCGTACTTCTTGTAGATGCGGACGGCGATGGAGGTGGAGACGCCGACGCCCTGGAGGAAGACCATGACCTCCTTGATCGCCTTCTGCTCCTCCCAGGCGGCCGCGATCATCTTGGTGCGCTTGGGTCCGAGGCCGGGAACTTCGACGAGCCGTTTCGGTTCCTGCTCGATGATGTCGAGGGTGTCGACGCCGAAGTGGGTGGTGATCCGGTCGGCCATCACCGGCCCGATGCCCTTGATCAGCCCGGATCCGAGGTAGCGGCGGATGCCCTGGATGGTGGCGGGCAGGACGGTGGTGTAGTTCTCGACGGTGAACTGCTTGCCGTACTGGGAGTGCGAGCCCCAACGGCCCTCCATCCGCAGCGACTCACCGACCTGCGCGCCGAGCAGCGCACCGACCACCGTGAGGAGGTCGCCGGCCCCGCGCCCGGTGTCGACGCGGGCGACCGTGTACCCGTTCTCCTCGTTGGCGTACGTGATCCTCTCCAGGACCCCTTCGATGACGGCCATGTTGGACATGCCCCGACGCTACCGGGCGCCACTGACAGTGCGGTTCGCGGTTCGGGCTGTTCATGGCGCACAGCCGTGCAGCCGCCGAGACCGCTCCCACGGCACCATGATGACCGCATGGCGCGACGCTGCGCGGCGCGGCGCGTAAGGGCGGAAGCTCGCCGGGGCCGCGCACGCGGTGAAGGCGGTGCTGCAGCACTGGCCGCCGAACCCCGCAGGGGCCTTCACCGAATCGGAACAGCACTGACGCCGGTCTCCGGAACCTGGCCCGCCCCTCACCCCATGCTCGCCGCGACTTCGCTGCGGAGTTGCGGCAGCTTGTCGTGCAGGACGCCCGGGCAGAGGGTGTCGCCGAAGTCCTTGTGTCCGTAGAGGCGGCTGGGCGCGATGCCGTACTGCCGGCAGACGTACGCGCAGAGCGCCACCAGGACCTCCCACTGGGCCCGCGGCGGCTGTGCGCCGTCGTGGTACGCGCCCTCGTTGGCGATACCGATGGCCTGGCCGTTCTGGCCGGACGTGTGGGCGGCCAGCACGAAGTCGCTGCCGCCGCGCAGGGTGCTGAGGCTGCGGTGGCGGCCCTCGGTGATCCAGCCGCCCCGGCTGATGAGGAAGTGGTATCCCGTGTCGGTCCACCCGTTCTTGCCCATGTGCAGGTCCTGGACCCAGTGGGCGTGACGGTGGGCCTGGGCGCGCGAGACGTCGGAGACGTTGTCGCTGACCGTGTGGTGCACGATGATCTTCGTCGGCCGCTTCCCGACCAACTCGATCGGGCCCTGCGGCGGGCGGGCCTGCCACTGGGCCGTACCGTCGATGTCCGGTTCGACGACGTCGGCGTCGAGGGCGTGGGCCGTGCCCGGTAAGGCGGCTGCGGCCAGACCACCCGCACCGGCGAGCAGGATGTGGCGACGGGACGGCTGCGGAAGGTTCACGGCGGGCTCCTGGTGTGAAGGGTTGGGCACACGGTGGGGGGTGCGGGGGGGTGAGCCGCCGACTGGCTCACCCGGCCGTCACGAGAAGGACTACGCCGTGTTGTTGGCGAGGGCCTGGAGCCGGGCGAGGCTGCCGTTGAACTTGTTGCGGTCCACGTCGCCGGAGACTCCGCCGACCCGGCCGGTGGCGGTGTACTGCCAGATCGTCCAGGTGGGGAAGCCGCTGGGAACGGTCGGGTTGGCGGTGCCCCAATGCGCGACCCAGAGCGGGGACTTGGTGGACATGCCGGTCCAGCCGCCGGTGCAGGTGTTCCACCAACTGGCCGTCGTGTAGATGACGGCGTCCCGGGTGGTGCGGGCCTTGTAGGTGGTGTAGAAGTCGTTGATCCACGTGCGCATCTGGGTGGTGGAGAGGCCGTAGCACATCGCGCCGTACGGGTTGTGCTCGATGTCCAGCACACCGGGGAGGGTCTTGCCGTCCTTGGACCAGCCGCCGCCGTTGCTCGCGAAGTACCCGGCCTGCGTCGCCCCGTTGGAGACGTCGGGGCGGGCGAAGTGGTACGCGCCCCGGATCAGGCCGGCGTTGTAGGAGCCGGTGTAGTTCGCGCTGAAGCGGCTGTCCTTGAAGGTCGTGCCCTCGGTGGCCTTCATGTAGGCGAAGTCGATGCCCGCGGCCTTCACCGAGCCCCAGTTGATCGCCCCCTGCCAGTGGGACACGTCGATGCCCTGGACGCCGCTGGTGTCCATCGGGGTGACCCCGCCGCCCGCCGCCGAGGAGGCGAGGCCCTGCTCGATGCGGGTGCCCGCGCCCATCCACGCCTGCCCGGACCGGACCGGCTCATCGGGGGCGGGCGGCGCGGCGGCGGCCGGGCCCGCACCGGTGAGGATCAGTGCGGCGGCACTGCCGAGAGCGCCGGCCGCCATCAGGGCCCTTGGGGATCTCTTGAGTCGGCGGGACGGAGAACGGTACGCGGGCATAGCCACCTCCGGGCACGTGGACGGGAAGAGGCCCATGACGTCCGGCCATCGGATGCCATGGACATGCCATGAGTAATGCACGGGCCCGAGACGGGCGTAAAGGGCCCATTTGGTCTAGACCTCTGCCGTCATCCGCCACCTGCGACAACATGCCGAAACGGCGAGAATTTTCATTCCTGAAGGCCGCAGACCCCGCCGCAGACCTCCCCGCGGGCAACGGCCGGGTGGCTGAATCGCCGCACACAAAGGAATGCCGTTGACCGAAGTATTCAAATTTGACTAGGCTGTTAAGCATGGCCGAGACGACGATCCCGATGCTTCCCTGCCGGACCTCCCTGATCGAATCCGTGGTCGAGTTCTACGTCGCTCTGGGCTTCGAGGCGACGCAGCTGCAGAAGAGCCCGTACGCGTACGCCGTCGTCGAGCGGGGGTCGGTCGAACTCCAGCTGTACGGCATGAAGGACTACGACCCCGCGTCCTCCCACTCCGGCTGCTACGTCCTCACCGACGAGGTGGACACCCTGCACGCCGCGTTCCGGGCGGGGCTCAAAGCGGCCCTCGGGAGCGTCCCGACGCGGGGGCTGCCGCGCATCGGGCCACTGAAGGACATGTCGTACGGGGTACGGCAGTTCCTGATCACCGACCCGACCGGGAACACGATCCGGATCGGGCAGCCGACCAGCGAGGACCAGAACCACCGGCCCGCGCCGAAGGAGACGTTCGCCCGCGCCCTGCACATGGCGGACCTGTTCGCGGACTCCAAGCAGGACCTGCCGGGGGCGGCGAAGATCGTCGACCGGGTGCTGGGGCTCACGGACGAACAGCCCACGCCGGTGCAGAGGCTGCGGCTGCTCGTCCTGCGCGGGGACATCGCCCAGCGGATGGGCGACATGGAACGGGCGGCGGGGCTGCTGGAGGAGGCCGAGAGGATCCAACTCGACACAGAGGAACGAAAGTCGGCGGACGACGCGCTGGCCAGGCTGGCAGAGCTGCGGAGCTGATTCAGCCGCACCCGGTCCCGTGATGCGGTGCCGAGGATCGGCCCGCGCACCGATCCCCCGCACCGCACCCGCACCTCAACTCGCCTGCTCCGCAACCTCCCTACCGCAGTGACCCCTGATGATCACTTGTGATCTACGATGCAGCCTTGTCGCGTTCACATAAACTCCTCAGAGGGACGGTTTCATGACCAAGCGAAGAGTTGCCATCGCCCTGTCGGCAGTCGGAGTCATCGCACTCGTCGGTGCCGCACCGGCACTCGCCTACCAGACAGCAACGCTCTCCGGCACCGGCCAGGCTCGCGTCTACGACAACTCGGTCACCAACAAGGCCGTGGTGGGTGCCTGGGACAGCACATCGGACTCCAACCCGGTCTACAGCTCGTACTACCGGTCGGCGAGCTCCGGCACCCAGCGCAATGTGTGGAACAAGCAGGGCGCCGGCACCGAGTACACCTCGGGCACCGGAAGCTGGGTCATCAAGGCCCGGATCTGCGAGTCCCAGATAGCGCAGCCGGACGACTGCTCCGTGTACGTGGCCATGAGCCACTGACGCAAGAGTGCTGACGGGGCCCCCCCGCCCCCCGGGGCCCCCCCCCGGCCCCCTATACCCGGATACGGGGACCCCCCGCGCGGGCGGCCCGGGGAAAGAGACCCGGTGTTTGAAATGAAACCCCGGGGGGGGGGGGGGGGGCGCGACGTAAAACGGGG
>NZ_JAFEUF010000145.1:5363-9797 GCF_016901035.1 Streptomyces durocortorensis | reverse complement strand
CCCCGCTGCCCCCTCGGCTGCGCGCCGCAGTGCGGCAGCTACCCTCCGCGCCCCGTCGCGGCGCCCCCGGCCCGGCGCCCCCCCCCCCCCCCCGCCCAGGTCCTTTACTCCCGTGATCCGGTCACGCCAGGCGCGAGCGACCGGCTGAAAGAGACCGTGTGATGCAAGTGAACCCCGTGCTGGACGTTCGGGACCTCTCCTATTCCGTGGCCGGCCGGGCACTGCTCGACGGTGTGAACCTCACGCTCCCCGCCGGTGAGTCGCTGACCGTCACCGGGCCCAGCGGGTCAGGGAAGAGCACACTGCTCAACTGTGTGCTCGGGCTGATCCGTTACGACGACGGGACGGTCCGCATCGCCGGTCAGGATCTGGCCGGGCTCAAGCCGCGCAACCTGGCCAGACACCGGCGCGACACCATGGGCATGGTGTTCCAGTTCGGCGAACTGCTCCCGGAGCTCACTCCCGTGGAGAACGTCGCGATGGCCGCGCTCCTGGCCGGGGTCAAGCGGGCCGAGGCCTTCGACCGTGCGCGCCGGCTGCTCGTCGACCTCGGCGTGCCGGTTGAGGCGACTCCGACTGCGGAGCTGTCCGGCGGGGAGCGGCAACGGGCGGCCGTGGCACGCGCGTTGGTCAACCGTCCTGCCCTGCTGCTGGCCGACGAGCCCACGGGATCGCTCGACACACAGAACCGGGAAGCCGTCGCTGAGCTGCTGTTCTCCCTCCCCCGCACCTGGGGCTGCGCGGTCTTGGTGGTCACGCACGACGAGTCCGTCGCGGCTCGTGCCGATCATCGTTTCGCGCTCCGCGAGGGGCGGCTCGTCGCTGAGGACGTCTCGCTTTCCCGAGGTGCTCGATGAACACGGGACGGTCGCTGAACCGTCAACTGCTACGGATGGGGCGCGCCGCCGGACGCGGATCCGCCGACGGCCGCATCCGTTTCGTGGCTCTGACGATCGCCACCTGCGTGCTCGCCGTGACCTTGGCCGCGGCGGTGGCTGCATGGGCCACGTACGACGAGCGGACGGAGCGCGGGGCGGCCCGCACGCCGGTGCTGCGTCTGCACGACGGGCAGACCCCGGAAGAGGCTCCTCTGCGGATACAGCTCTATGTGGACGATGTTCACGACCAGCAGGTGGAAGTCATCTACGTCGAGCCCATGAGCGCCGACGCTCCTCTGCCCCCCGGCGTCTCCCGCTGGCCGGGGCCGGGCGAAGCGGTGTTGTCGCCGTCGCTGGCCGCCGACGGGGTCGAAGACCGGTACGGGCGGGTCGTCGGCAGCATCGCTCCGGAAGGGCTGGCCAGTCCTGGCGAGCGTTACGCCTACGCCCGGCCCGCGGACGGAACCCTCGCCGCCGACCATGCCCTGCTCGCCACCGGTTTTGGGTCCAAGGACGCGGGCGGATTCGGTGACCTGGCCACCGTGCGCCCCTTGTCGGTCTTTCTCAGCCTGCTGATCGCCATGCTCGGCCTGCCCGCCGGTCTGTTCGCCGTGGTGGCCACCCGGCTGGGCGCGGCGGGCCGTGACCGGCGTACGGCACTACTCGGCGCTCTGGGTGGGGGACGCCGACAAGTGGCGTTGCTGAGCACGGGGGAAGCCGCTCCGGCGCTGCTGCTCGGCGTCGCGCTGACCGCTCCTGTGCTGGGAGCGGCCCTGGTCACCGATCTGAGAATTCCCTTCGTCGGCTACGTACTGGCAGCGTCCGACATGCGATCCCACGTCTGGCCGCTGGTCCTGACACTGATCGCGTCCCCGCTGCTGATCGTCGCTCTGGTCGTCCTGATGCATCAGTGGGCGGGGCCCGGCAGGTCGACCAGACCACGCGGCACCGGCCGGGGACGCCTGGTGAAGGTCGCGGCCGGGCTGTGCCCGGTATTCCTGGGAATCCTGAGCTGGTCGCCCACGGCGTTCGCCACGTACGGGGCCACCCGGACCGTCGTGCTGGTGTCCCTGCTCGGCACCGTCGGGGCCCTGGCCACCGTGCCTGCGGCCGTCGCGCTGCTGCTGTCCGCGGCGGGCCGCGGCGTGACGGCACTCGGGCGCCGCCGGGGCTGGGCGGGGACTCTCCTCGCGGGCCGCTGGACCCAGGGACGGCCGGGGTACCTCTCGCGCCTGGTGGCGGGCGTGGTCATCGCGCTGGGGCTGCTGAGTGTGGTCCAGGTGTACCCGAGCATGCACAGCGCCTCGGTCCAAGGGGCACTGGCCATGCGGGAGCGCTTCGGGCACAGCCTCCTCACAGTACAGATGCCGCACGGCGCGGAGGGCAGAACCGGGGCATGGGTCGAGAAGCTGCCGCCCGGAGCCGAGGTCGCGGTGCTCGACTCGACGCTCGGTCTGGCGAACGGAGCAGGCGAGGTGAAGGAGACCCCGGACGGACCGGTCGAGGTTCGGCAGGCAGTCACGGTCCGCGGAAACTGCGGTGCTCTGCGCGGCCTGGGCCTGGAATGCCCGGCCGGGCGCCGGGCACAGGACGTACTGCTCTCGGACTCCTCGCCCGCCCTCCGGGCCCTGCTGCCCCCCTCCGTCGAGCAGGTGGGCGTGGACCGCGGCCCACTCGCCCCGCGTCAGGGCAATGTGCTCGTCGTCTACTCCCCGCAGGGCGAAGCGCTTCCGCTCGGAACCCTCAAGCGTGACGCCCTCTCCATCCTGGGCCCCGGCGCCCTCGTCGAGGCAGTCGGGCAAGGATGGATCGGGGGCGCGGCGCTGCTCTCCTCACAGCTGCGGTGGGTAACGCTTCTGGGGGTCGTGGGTGTGGGGCTGGTGGCGATGGCAGCTGCGTTGAACTGTCTTGCCGAGGTCTTGCGCTTCGCCCGTTCCATCGCACCGGTCTCCGTGGTCAGCGGTAGCCGACGGGTGTACGTGACCGTGGCCGCCTGGACACTCGCCGCACCCCTGTGCGCCGCCGCCGCACTGGGGACGGTGAGCGCCGTCTGGGTCACGCTGCCCTACACGACACCACCGAGAAGCGGCGAGCTGCCTCCGCTGATGCTGAGCGCATCGGTGGCGACTCTCTGCGCCTTGGCGTTGGTGGTGGCCTGCCTCGCCGCCTGGAGTGCCGTACGGGAATCGGAGCGCTGGCGCCCGCGGCACGACTGACTGCCGTCGCCGCCGGCCTGCGGTCTGACGGTCGGCAGGCGACAGTCGGCGTACAAAATTCGGTGGCCGGTCCCTCGGCCCCCTTGTTACGGTGCTCGCTCCTCGACCGCGGGACCGACCGCGGGTGACCTCTGGGCGCGAGCCCTGGAAAGCAGTTGATGTATGCCCCGGCCAGTGATTCCGAGCCTCCCTCGTCGCGCCTGTGGCGCCGGGGCGACCGGGCCTGACCGTCCGCGGCCGCCGTACGCGACCGACTGCTGACACCTCACGGACGGCTGCCGTCGCGCAGCTGTCCGGCCCCGCTCCCCCTACGCCTCTGACGCGAGGGGTGCTCGGTACTTCCCTGCTGCTTCGTTCCTCATTTCCTCGGCAAGGAGTATCCGGGTGTCTCACGACAACCCCCAGCACCGCTCAGCCATGTCCTCCCCGTCTCCCATGTCCTCCCTGGAGACCTTCACCTGCGTCCGCTGCGGACTGACCGTCGCCGCGTACGCACCCGACGGCAGCCGGCGCAACCACTGCCCCAGCTGTCTGCACTCGCAGCACCTCGTCGACCACGTCGAGGGCGGCCGCTCCGACTGCGAGGGCCGGATGGCCCCGATCTCCATCGCGGTGCTGCGCACCGGCGACTGGATGCTCGTCCACCGCTGCACCCGGTGCGACGAGCTGACTTCGAACCCGGTCCGCGGGGACGACAACCAGCTGATCCTGATGCGGATGGCCGTACGTCCGCTGGCCCAGCCGCCCTTCCCGCTCGAAGCCTTCGGTGACCTGTGAACCGGGCGACCGAGGAGCTCCGATGACGCGGCGCAAGCCCCGTCGGGGATCGGGACGCCGTCCGCAGCGGGCCAAGGACGTGCTGCACGGGCCGGCCGGGACGCGCGGGGACGCGTTCCGGTGCGTCGGGTGCCGGCTCGACGTCCCGCTGGCGGCGCCGGGCACCGCCCACCGCAATCACTGCCCGTCCTGCCTGGTCAGCCTGCATGTGGACGGGCGCGTTCCGGGTGACCGGGCGGCGGGGTGCCGTGGGCGGATGGTGCCCCTGAGCCTGTCGGTGCGGCAGGACGGGGAGTGGATGCTCATCCACGACTGCCTCGCCTGCGGCCGGCTCAGCGCCAATCGCATCGCGGGCGACGACAACGCGCTGGCGCTCGTCCGGCTGGCGCTCCGGCCGCTCGCGGACACCGGCATCCCCGCGCGGGCCATGCTCGCGCTGTGAGCCCGAGGGGGCCCCCGGCCCCCCCCCCCCGGGCGCGGGGGGGGGGGATCAATTCGTTGCCCCCCCCGCGCGCCCCCCCCCCCCGCGGGCCCCCGCCCCCAGAGAGGGGGCCGGGGCCTCA
>NZ_JAFEUF010000145.1:0-5356 GCF_016901035.1 Streptomyces durocortorensis | reverse complement strand
GCCCGCCCCCCGCCCCGCCCCCCCCCCGGCGCCCCCCCGCCCCCCCGCCCCCCCCCCCCCCCCCCCCCCCCCCCCCCCCCCCCCCCCCCGCGGTGAACCCTGTCCTTCAGGTCACCCCGGGTCCTCGCCCGTCAGGCCGTCGACCGACTCGCGGATGAGGTCGGCGTGGCCGACATGGCGGGCGTACTCCTCGACGAGGTCCAGGAGGATGCGGCGGAGGTTGGGGCGTTCGCCGCCGCGGGTGACGTACGCGCCGAGCTGGTCCAGGCCGCCCCCGGTGCTCAGCGCCTCCTCGATGACGGCCCGGGAGCGGGTCGCCGACTCCCGCCAGAGGGTGCGCAGTTGCTCGGGGGTGTCCTCGGCGGCGGTGCGGTAGGCCCAGTCCGGGTCGTTGTCCCAGTCGACCGTGTTCCACGGTGCGCCGACCGGGACACCGAGCCAGAGGCGGGCGAAGTGGCTGTCCTCGACATGCGCCAGGTGCTTGAGCAGGCCGCCCAGGGTGACGGAGGACGCGCCGACCGTGGCCCGCAGCCCGTCCGCGCCCAGGCCCGAGGTCTTCCAGGACAGCGTGGCCCGCTGGCGTTCCAGCGCACCGAGGACAGCCGCCGTCTCCGTACCGGCGAGGGGAGGTTCGGGCCAGTCTTCCGCTGCGCTCTCCGTCATGGCGGCAGATCCTGACGAACGGCGTCAGGCCGGCGAACAGACGGCGTGAGGGCGGCCGAGAAAGCGGAATGGGGCCCGGCCTCACGGCCGGACCCCCCTCGCTTTCCCCTCCCGTCGGGCCTTCCCGTTCCCCCCGGACCCCTCCCCGGAAGTCCCGACGCCATGTGTGACCCGGGAGGGTACCCAAAGGTTGCAGCCCTTTACGATCTCTTTACCTTCGGTCGTGCGCAGGGCTCTCAGCAGGCATGTTGCACGTAGCGGGCCGCCACTTCCGCCAGGGCCTCCGCCCCGTCACGGGCCCACAGCGCCTCGTTGAAGATCTCCACCTCGATCGGGCCTTCGAAGCCCGCGGATTCCACATCGCGGCGGAAGGCGCGGAAGTCCACGCTTCCGTCACCCAGCTGGCCCCGGCCCAGCAGGACGCCCGCCGGGAGCGGGGTGATCCAGTCGGCCAACTGGAAGGAGTGGATACGGCCGCCCGCGCCCGCGCGGGCGATCTGGGCGGGGGCCCGGTCGTCCCACCAGAGGTGGTACGTGTCGACGACCACGCCGACCTGTTCGGCCGGGAAGCGCTCCGCGAGATCCAGGGCCTGGGTGAGGGTGGAGACCACGCAGCGGTCGGATGCGTACATCGGGTGGAGCGGCTCGATCGCCAGGCGTACGCCGCGCTCCGCCGCGTACGGGCCCAGTTCGGCCAGTGCGTCCGCCACCCGTTCCCGCGCCCCGTGCAGGTCGCGGCTGCCGGGCGGGAGGCCGCCGGAGACCAGGACCAGGGTGTCGGTGGGCAGGGCCGCCGCCTCGTCGATCGCCGCCCGGTTGTCGTCCAGGGCGCGGGCGCGCTCACTCGGGTCGAGGGCCGTGAAGAAGCCGCCCCGGCAGAGGCTGGTGACGGTGAGCCCGGCGTCCGCGAGGAGCCTCGCCGTGCGCTCGACGCCGTACGCCTGCACCGGGGCCCGCCACAGGCCCACCTTGCCGATGCCCGCCTTGGCGCAGCCCTCGGCGAGCTCCGGCAGCGACCACTGCTTGATGGTCTCCTGGTTGATGCTCAGCCGTGCCAGGTCGCCGTTGGTCATCGTGTGCCTCCGTGGACGGCGAGCAGCGTGCGCATCCGGTGTGCGGCCAGCTCCGGATCCGGGAACAGGCCCAGCCCGTCGGCCAGTTCGTACGCCTTCGCCAGATGGGGCAGCGAGCGGGCCGACTGGAGGCCGCCCACCATCGTGAAGTGGTCCTGGTGGCCGGCCAGCCAGGCCAGGAACACGACGCCCGTCTTGTAGAAGCGGGTGGGGCTTCGGAAGAGGTGGCGGGACAGCTCGACCGTGGGGTCCAAGAGGGCTCGGAAGCCGTCCACGTCCCCCGTGTCCAGCACCCGTACCGCGTGCGCCGCCAGCGGGCCCAGCGGGTCGAAGATGCCCAACAAGGCGTGGCTGAAGCCGCGTTCGTCGCCCGCGATCAGTTCCGGGTAGTTGAAGTCGTCGCCGGTGTAGCAGCGCACCCCGCCCGGGAGGCGGCGGCGGACGTCGATCTCGCGGGCCGCGTCCAGGAGGGAGATCTTGATGCCGTCGACCTTGTCCGGGTGTTCCGCGATGACCTTCAGGAACGTGTCCGTGGCCTCGTCGAGGTCGGCGCTGCCCCAGTAGCCCTCCAGGGCCGGGTCGAACATCGGGCCCAGCCAGTGCAGGATCACCGGCTCGGAGGCCTGGCGCAGGAGATGGGCGTACGTGGCGAGGTAGTCCTCCGGACCCTGTGCCGCCTTCGCCAGTGCGCGGGACGCCATCAGGATCGGCTGTACGCCGTTGGCCTCGGCCAGGGCCAGTTGCTCCTCGTACGCCGACCTGACCTCCGCCAACGTCGGCTCGGAGGAAGGCAGCAGCTGGTCGGTGCCCACGCCGCAGGCGATCTTGCCGCCCACCGCCTTCGCCTCGGCGGCCGACCGGCGGATCAGTTCGGCCGCGCCCGCCCAGTCCAGGCCCATCCCG
Organism: Streptomyces durocortorensis; assembly: GCF_016901035.1. Taxonomy (GTDB): domain Bacteria; phylum Actinomycetota; class Actinomycetes; order Streptomycetales; family Streptomycetaceae; genus Streptomyces; species Streptomyces durocortorensis. The sequence continues at coordinate 2,717 of NZ_JAFEUF010000145.1, read as the reverse complement.
CGCTGCGCGGTGTCCATGGCCTCCGCGACGCCCAGGCCGTGCGCCCACAGGTGGCGGCGGAAGGCGAGCGTGGACTCCCAGTCGACGGCCGCCGGGTCGTCCGGGCCGATGTCCGCGTACGGGTCGGCGACCACGTGCGCCGCCGAGAAGACCGTACGGGAGGAGGGGGCCCCGGCGCCCGGCGTCAGGTCGAGCGGGGTGGCGCGGGGGGTGTAGGGGCCCTGGGGCAGCGGGACGGCCGTCGTCACAGCGTCAGCTCCGGAACCTCGAAGCGGCGGCCCTCGGCCGACGACTTCAGTCCCAGTTCGGCGAGTTGGACGCCCCGGGCACCGGCCAGCAGGTCCCAGGTGTAGGGCGCGTCCTGGACGACGTGGCGCAGGAACAGCTCCCACTGCGCCTTGAACCCGTTGTCGAACTCCTGGTTGTCCGGGATCTCCTGCCACTGGTCGCGGAACGACTCGGTGACCGGGAGGTCCGGGTTCCAGACCGGCTTCGGCGTCGACGAGCGGTGCTGGACACGGCAGTTGCGCAGGCCGGCGACGGCGGAGCCGTGCGTCCCGTCGACCTGGAACTCGACGAGTTCGTCGCGGTTGACCCGTACCGTCCAGGAGGAGTTGATCTGCGCGACGGCCCCGCCCGCCAGCTGGAAGATGCCGTACGCGGCGTCGTCGGCGGTCGCCTCGTACGGCTTGCCCTGCTCGTCCCAGCGCTGCGGAACGTGCGTCTGCACATGGGCCGTTACGGAGGTGACCTGACCGAACAGCTCGTGGAGCACGTACTCCCAGTGCGGGAACATGTCGACGACGATGCCGCCGCCGTCCTCCGCGCGGTAGTTCCAGGAGGGGCGCTGGGCCTGCTGCCAGTCGCCCTCGAAGACCCAGTAGCCGAACTCGCCGCGCACGGACAGGATCTCGCCGAAGAAGCCGCCGTCGATCAGGCGCTTCAGCTTCAGCAGGCCCGGCAGGAAGATCTTGTCCTGGACGACGCCGTGCTTGATGCCGGCGTCACGCGCGAGACGGGCCAGGTCCAGGGCCCCCTCGATGTCCGTGGCGGTCGGCTTCTCGGTGTAGACGTGCTTGCCCGCCGCGATCGCCTTCTTGATCGCCTCCACCCGGGCCGAGGTGACCTGGGCGTCGAAGTAGATCTCGACCGTGTCGTCCGCGAGGACCGCGTCCAGATCGGTCGACCACTCGGTCAGACCGTGGCGCTCGGCGAGTTCCTCCAGGGCGTGGGCGCGGCGGCCGACGAGCACGGGCTCGGGCCACAGCACCCCGCCGTCGCCGAGATCCAGGCCCCCCTGCTCGCGGATCGCGAGGATCGAGCGCACCAGGTGCTGCCGGTATCCCATGCGCCCCGTGACGCCGTTCATGGCGATGCGCACTGTCCTGCGTGTCACGAAGGTCCCTCCATACAGCGGTAGCAAGCGCTTTCTATCGAAGATGACGCTAGCCTGCCGACAGCGGCCGGACAAGAGGGGGCCGCACGTGATCTCACGGAGGACAGCGATGACAGTCACCCTGGCGGATGTGGCGGCGCGCGCCCGGGTGTCCCCGGCCACCGTCTCCCGCGTACTGAACGGCAACTACCCGGTGGCGGCGTCGACCCGGGAGCGGGTCCTGCGCGCGGTGGACGACCTGGACTATGTGCTCAACGGGCCCGCCAGTTCCCTCGCGGCGGCCACCTCGGATCTGGTCGGCATCCTGGTCAACGACATCGCCGACCCGTTCTTCGGGATCATGGCGGGGGCGGCCCAGACGCAGATCGGCGGCCCCGGGGACGGTTCGGGGCGGGCGGGCGGCGAGAAGCTGGCCGTCATCTGCAACACCGGCGGCTCCCCGGAGCGCGAACTCACCTATCTCACGCTCCTCCAGCGCCAGCGCGCCGCCGCCGTCGTCCTCACCGGCGGCGCGGTCGAGAGCCCGGCGCACCAGGCCGCGATGTCCGCGAAGCTGACGAAGCTCGCGGACGCGGGCACCCGGATCGTCTTCTGCGGGCGCCCCCCGCTGCCCGAGGGCGACGCGCTCGTCGCCGCCCTCGCGTTCGACAACCGGGGCGGCGGCCGCCGGCTCACCGAACACCTGATCTCGCTCGGCCACCGCAGGATCGGTTACGTCGCCGGGCCCCGGGAACGCACCACCACCCGGCACCGGCTGGAGGGCCACCGGGAGGCGCTGCACGCGGCGGGGCTGGCCGATGAGCCTGCAGGGGGCGAGAGCGCCGACAACGGCGGGACCGGCTCCGGTGATCAGGACCGGCTCACCGTGCACGGGCCCTACGACCGGCGCTCCGGGTACGAGGCCACCCTCGAACTCCTGCGCAGGGCACCGGACGTGACCGCGATCGTGGCCGCCAACGACACCGTGGCGCTGGGCGCGTGCGCGGCCGTACGGGACCAGGGGATGCGCATCCCGCAGGACATATCGGTCGCGGGCTTCGACGACCTGCCGTTCTCGGTGGACGCGGTGCCGGCCCTCACGACGGTCCGGCTGCCGCTCTTCGAGGCGGGCGCCCGGGCGGGGCGGCTCGCGATGGGCAAGGAGAGCCCGCCGCCCGGCGGCATCGCGACCATCGCCGCCGAGCTGATGATCCGGGGGTCCACGGCGGCGCCCCGGGGGTGAGTCGGATGCTGTCGCGGGGCCGGGGCCCGTCGTCGGACTCCCGTCCCCCGGGCGACGACGGCAGTGGGACGTCAGGCCCCGGGCGGGGGTCCGTGGGCG
>NZ_JAFEUF010000014.1:30393-67389 GCF_016901035.1 Streptomyces durocortorensis | reverse complement strand
GGTGCGGTGGGGGGCGGTTCCCGGCGGGGGGGGGGGGGGGGGGGGGGGGGGGGGGGGGGGGGGGGGGGGGGGCGCCCCCCGGGGGGGGCGCCCCCCCGGGCCCCCCCCCCGAAGGCCGGACGCGAGGGTTCAGCGACTGGTGTCCAGGATGACGCGGGCCACGAGCGCCGGGTCGTCGTTCATCGGAACGTGCCCGCAGCCGGGCAGGCGCACGAGCCGGGCGTCGGGGATCACCCGCTTGGCGCGGACGCCCTGCCTGCGCAGCAGGATGCGGTCGCGGGTGCCCCAGGCGACGGTGACGGGGACGCCCTTCACATCCTCGCCGAAGAACGCGCCCCGGCCGACCTCCAGCGTCTGGTGGAATCCGGTCGCTCCGCGCAGGGCGAACGTCTCGGCGACGACGGCCTCCGGTGAACGCCTGCCGGGCCGGGCGTAGATGGTGCTGGTGAGCGCCGCCCGCCCGGCCGCGCTGCGCGACAGGCGCTCGATCAGCGGCACCGGCAGGGCCAGCGCGCTCCGGCGCATCGTCCGCAGGGTGCCGAAGGCGTAGCGCCGCTCCGCCTCCGTCCAGAAGCCCGCCGGGGACAGCGCGGTCACCGACCGCGCCAGTTCGGTGCGGCCCATCTCCAGTGCGAGCAGGCCGCCCAGCGAGTTCCCGGCCACATGGGGGCGGTTCAGGCCGAGTTCGGCACAGAAGGCTCCGAGCACCGGGACGACGGTTCCGGGATCGTACGAAACCCCGTCCGGCAGCGCGGGCGAGGTGCCGAAGCCGGGCAGGTCCACGGCGATCACCTCACGCTCGGCGGCCAGGATCCGCGTCACCGGATCCCAGGCCCGCAGGTGGTGCCCGATGCCGTGGAGGAGCAGCAACGGTTCGCCCGAGCCGGTCCGTTCGTACGCGACCGAGACCGGACGGGGGCCGTCGGCCGTTGCGACGGTGAAGGAGACCGTGGTGGTCATGCTGCTGCTCCCTGGAGTGGGTAGACATCTCGTCAACAACAATTACCGTCGGGTAGCTTGTAGTTCAAGGGGCCCGGCGATTCCCGCTGGACAGCAAGTGGCCCCTGGGCTGGGATGGGCGGATGACCGCCGACGCCGCGACCGAGCTCTTCGAGGAGCACCGTTCCGTCCTCACCGGGGTCGCCTATCGCATGCTGGGCCGTGTCGCGGACGCCGAGGACGTGGTGCAGGAGGCGTGGCTGAGGTGGTCGGCGGCGACGCGCGAGGACATCCGGGAGCCGCGCGCCTTCCTGGTGCGGATCACCACCCGGCTGGCCATCGACCGGCTCCGGCACCTGCGCGCGCGCCGGGAGACGTACCCGGGGCCCTGGCTGCCGGAGCCGGTCGTCACGGACTTCGGCCCTGCCGTGCCCGACACCGCCGAACGCGCCGTCCTCGCCGACTCCGTCTCGCTCGCCGTGCTCATCGTCCTCGAATCGCTCTCACCGCTGGAGCGCGCGGTGTTCGTGCTGCGGGAGGCCTTCGGATTCCCGTACGCCGAGATCGCCACCGCCCTGGACCGCACCGAGGCCGCCGTCCGGCAGCTCGCCGGCCGGGCCAGGCGGCATGTGGAGGAGCGCAAGCCGCGGTACGACGTGGACCCGGCCGAACGGCGCGACCTCACCGAACGGTTCCTGGCCGCCGCATCCGGGGACGGCATCGAGCAGCTGCTCGCCCTGTTGGCCCCGGACGTCCGGCTGATCAGCGACGGCGGCGGCAAGGCCAAGGCGGCGCGGCGGATCATCGAGACCGCCGACAAGGTCGGGCGCGTCCTCTTCGCCGTGGCGGCGGATCTCGACCCCGGCGGGGAGATCCGCGTCACGGAGATCAACGGCGGACCCGCCGTGGTCTACATCGTCGGAGGGGAAGTCGACACCGTCTTTCAGATCGAAGTCAGCCAAGGTGTCATTCAATGCGCCTATATCCTTCGTAATCCGGACAAGCTCTCCGGATTGCCCGTCGAATAGCCGCGAGCATCACGGGCCGCCCCGGCCCCCATCGGCCCCACGGGTCTACCGCGTGCCTGGTCAGAGCCTCGCCGTTCGCCGCGATGGCGGGGCTTCGTGCTGCGCTCGCCTCACGGCATCGCGAACGTCGTGTGAACGCTCTGCGCCAGAGTCCCGTTTCGTTCCGTTACGGAATAAGGATTGGTCTTGACCAAGGGGGTATGCCGTCCTAGGGTCTCCACTTAAGGCAGGAACCTTTAATAAATAACGTCGCGGAAAAGACGCCGGGCGATTGCGGAGGATCAGGGTGGGGACCACGCAGCTGGAATCGGTACAGGAGCCGAAGTACTGGCACCTCAAGACCGTGCTCAGTGAGGCACTCGACTCGGACTTTGCGGTGGGGGAGATCCTGCCCAACGAGCGGGACCTCGCCGCCCGGTTCGGTGTCGCGCGAGCCACGCTCCGGCAGGCCCTGGAGCAGCTCGAACTGGAAGGCAGGCTGCAGCGCCGCCGCGGTGTCGGGACGACCGTCGCCCCGCCACGCGTGGGCATCGCCGTCTCCACCGCCCAGCACGAATGGGCGGGCGGCGTCAGCGGCGAGGCCTGGCAGCCGGTCGACAGCACCATGGACAAGGCCCCGGCCGCGGTGACGGCGATGCTCGGGACCGACCCCGCCGAGCCGGTGCACGTGGTGCGCCGGATCCGTGACACCCAGGGGCAGGCGGTGGCGGCGGAGCTCCTCTACATCCCCGCCTCCTCGGTGCCCGACCTCTCCGCCATCGATGCCCCGTCCGGCGCCGTCCGCGCCCGGAGCGTCCTGCGCGAGCTGCACCGGCTCGGCCTGCAGGGCCAGGACCGCTCCGTGGAGCTCGGCTCCGCGCGGGCGGACGACGCCAAGGAACTGGACCGGCTCCCCGGCGCCCCCGTCCTCGTCGTCACCACCCGTTACTTCACCGCGGACGGTACGGCGGCCGTGTCCGTCGCCACCTACCGCGCGGACACCTGCCGGCTCACCTTCGGGGACTCCGGCGCGCTGGAGATCAGCCACGACGACCAGCCGGAGCGCCAGGCCTCCTGACCCTTCCGACCCGCTCGGCCCCACGCCCGCCGCTCCCGAGGACCCCGGTCCTTGAGGGGCGGCGGGCGCGTTTTGTCCCGCCCGTTCCGGGTTACGGGACAGGGCCCCGGCCTTTCCGGGTTACGGGGCTGCGCCCGGCCGTTGCTGGTACCGGGGCGGGGGAGAGGCCGGCGGGCAGGAGAGGTCGGCCGGCAGCAGAGATCGGCCGGAGCAAGGCCGGCCGGAGTGGAAGCCGACCGGAGCAGAGCGGCCCGTCCACGACTTGGACCGCTCCCGCTCCCGCTCCAGCCCTCGCGGTCAGCGGCGGGCCGTCACGGGCCCCTCGACGGCGAACAGTTGCTCCTCGACATGGTCCAGGGCGAGCCGCAGCGCCCCCGTCGCGACGGCGGCCTCGCCGAGCAGCGACAGGGTCACCCGGGGCGGGCGCAGGCAGTAACGGGCCAGCTCCCTGCGGAGGGGTTCCAGCACCCCGTCCAGCCCGGCGGCCCAGCCACCGACCACGACCAGCTCCGGGTCGAGCGCCAGCACCAGCGCCGCCACATCGTGCACCAGCCGCTGAAGGAACCGCTCGACCGCGGCCTGGGCCCCCGCGTCGCCCTCCTTGGCCTTGGCGAACACCGCGGCCACCGCAGGCTCGTCCAGCGGGTCCAGCGGCGTGTCCGTCGTCGACAACAGGTGCTCCGGCGTCACGTCCCGGCCCAGCAGGTGCAGGGCGCCGATCTCCCCGGCCGCCCCGCCGAACCCCCGGTGCAGCCGCCCTCCGATCAAGGACCCTGCACCGGGACTCAGCCCCGCCAGCACGAAGACCACATCGTCGGACTCGGTGGCCGCGCCCTTCCAGTGCTCCGCCACCGCGGCGGCGTTGGCGTCGTTCTCCACGAGCACGGGGCACCGGAACGAACGGCGCAGCCGCTCCCCGAGGGCGAGGCCGGTCCATTCCGGCAACGCCGTGCCCAGCCGTACGGTGCCGTCGGCCTCCACGATCCCGGGACTGCCCACCCCGACCGCTCGCAGACTGCTTCGGGCCACCCCGGTGCGGCGCAGCACGTCCGCGATGACGGCCCGGACCTGGTCGAGCCGGTCGTCAGCGCCCGCCGTCTCCGACACCACGCGGGAGCCGGCCCCGACGACCCGCCCGTCGAGCCCCGAGATGAGCGCGGAAACCCGGTGCGGACCGATCTCCACCCCGAGGAGGTGCCCCGCCTCGGCCCGGAAACGGAACCTCCGGGCAGGGCGCCCCTGACGCCGCGCCTCACTCTCGTCGGGCAGGGCCTCGACCACGAGCCCCGCTTCGAACAGTCCCTCGACGACCCCTTCGACCGTCGGCCGGGACAGCCCCGTGATCCGCGTCAGGTCCGTCAGCGTCGGTGAGCCGGCCCCCCTCAGGGCGTGCAGCACTACCGCGGAATTGATCCGCCGCAACAGCGACGGATCCCCACCGGTCAGCCGGCCCACGGTATGTCCTCCCAGCTCGTGCGCATGTCTGCCGGATCGTACTCGTTGGCCGGGAGCCCTGCGACCAGCGAGGCAAGCCGGTATCGAGCCGCAACCTGCGTCATCCCGGAGCGAAGAATCCCGACTCGTAGGCAGCGATGACCGCCTGCGTACGGTCCCGTGCACCCAACTTCGCGAGGACCGAGCTGACATGGGACCTCGGGACCGTGGGCCAGGAGCAGGCGGAGCGGGCCGGATCAGATCCGGTCCTCAACGCCCTCTCCGCTGCCCGCTCGGTGAACGCCGGATCGTTCGCCGCCCTCGCCGCCTTCGCCGTACCCGCCTGCACCACCGCCAGCGTCAGCGCATGTCCCCGCCCAGCAGCGCGGCTCGTTCACGCATGCCGCGCAGTCCACTGCCGCTGCCGGGGAGACCGGTCGCCCCGGAGACCGGATTGATCACCTCCAGCTCACTCACGGGCGAGACGCGTCATGAGTTCGCAACCGGGACGCATGAGGACCGGGGGAGTTCCGCCCGGCCAGTGGCCGGAGCAAGAGCAAGGGCAAGTTGCAAGGGCGAGGGGCAGAGTAAGGGCGTCGATGGGGAAAGGACGCGCTCAGTGGGCCGAGTCGGGGTCGGGGGTGGGCCGGTCGTTCGGACGAACGTTGAGCACGGCGTCCCGGAGGCGGGCGTACTCCTCGGCCATGCTCTGGACCGTCCAGTGGGCGTTGAGGCCGCTGGGGTTGGGGAGAGCCCACACGCGGGCGCCGCCGACCGTGCGGTCCTGGGAGCCGATGCGGGCCCGGGGTTCCCCGAAGGCTGTGCGGTAGGCGGTGATGCCGACCACCGCGAGCCACCGGGGCGCGAGTTGCTCGACCTTCGCCGTCAGCAGGGCCCCGCCCTCCCGGAACTCGTCCGCGCTCAGCTCGTCGGCCCGGGCCGTGGCCCGCGCCACCACGTTGGTGATCCCGAGCCCGAGATCGAGCAACTCGGCCTGCTCCGACGGGCGCAGCTGCCGGGGTGTGAATCCCGAGCGGTGCAGGACCGGCCAGAAGCGGTTTCCGGGGTGGGCGAAGTGGTGGCCCGTCGCCGCGGTCATCAGGCTCGGGTTGATGCCGCAGAAGAGCACGCGGAGGCCGCCCGCGGCCACATCGGGGACGATGCGGTCACGGGCGGCGCTCAGCTCTTCCGGCGTCATGCGGCTTCCGACGTCATGCGGCATACGGTTTCCGGCGTCACGCGGATTCGCGCGTCAGGCGGTGACGGCGGTGCCGGTCAGAGGATCGAGCCGGGGGCGTAGTTCGCGGCCTCGGGGTGCTGCTTGGCGATCTCCTCGATCCGGGCGACCAGCGACGTCACCTGGTCGCCGGCGGCACCCGTGAACGAGAGCTTGTCGGCCATCAGCTCGTCCAGCTGGGCGCGGTCCAGCGGGATCCGCTCGTCCGTGGCGAGCTTGTCGAGCAGCTCGTTGCGCTCGGCGCCCTGCTCCCGCATCGCGAGGGCGGAGGCGACCGCGTTCTCCTTGATCGCCTCGTGCGCCAGCTCACGGCCGACCCCGGCCCGTACGGCGCCCATCAGGACCTTGGTGGTGGCCAGGAAGGGGAGGTAGCGGTCCAGCTCGCGCGCCACGACCGCGGGGAACGCGCCGAACTCGTCCAGCACCGTCAGGAAGGTCTCCAGGAGGCCGTCGAACGCGAAGAACGCGTCCGGGAGCGCCACCCGGCGGACCACGGAACAGGACACGTCGCCCTCGTTCCACTGGTCGCCCGCCAGCTCACCGGTCATCGAGGCGTAGCCGCGCAGGATCACCATCAGACCGTTCACCCGCTCGCAGGAGCGCGTGTTCATCTTGTGCGGCATCGCGGACGAGCCGACCTGGCCGGGCTTGAAGCCCTCGGTCACCAGCTCGTGGCCGGCCATCAGCCGGATGGTCTTCGCCACCGAGGAGGGCGCCGCGGCGAGCTGCACCAGGGCGGTGACCACGTCGTAGTCGAGCGAGCGGGGGTAGACCTGGCCGACCGAGGTGAACGCCTCGGCGAAGCCGAGGTGGCCGGCGATGCGCTGCTCCAGGTCGGCGAGCTTGTCCGCGTCGCCGCCGAGCAGGTCCAGCATGTCCTGCGCCGTGCCGACCGGGCCCTTGATCCCCCGCAGCGGGTAGCGGGAGAGCAGGTCCTCCAGGCGGCCGTAGGCGACCAGCAGCTCGTCGGCCGCGGTCGCGAAGCGCTTGCCCAGGGTCGTCGCCTGCGCGGCGACATTGTGCGAGCGTCCGGCGATCACGAGCTCGCGGTACTCCGCGGCGAGCTTGCCGAGCCGGGCCAGCACGGCCACGGTGCGGTCGCGCATCAGCTCCAGCGAAAGGCGGATCTGCAGCTGCTCGACGTTCTCCGTCAGGTCCCGGGAGGTCATGCCCTTGTGGACCTGCTCATGACCGGCGAGGGCGTTGAACTCCTCGATCCGGGCCTTCACGTCATGCCGGGTGACCTTCTCGCGCTCGGCGATGGAGGCCAGGTCCACCTGGTCCAGCACCCGCTCGTAGTCGGCGAGCGCGGCGTCGGGCACCTCGATCCCGAGGTCCTTCTGAGCGCGCAGCACCGCCAGCCACAGCTGACGCTCCAGCTTCACCTTCTGCTCGGGGGACCAGAGGACGGCCAGCTCCGCGGAGGCGTAGCGGCCGGCCAGGACATTGGGGATGCGAGGCTTCGCAGACACGGCGTTCACGTAAAGGGATTCTACTGGCGGTTCGTGCAGGCCAGCGCCGCGCCCCTGTTTGTGGCTTGCTACGAGAGAGGGCCGGCGACGAAGGAGGGCCGGGCGCGGAGGAGGGCCGGCTACGAAGGAGCGGGGGAGGCGGCGCGGCGCCAGCCCGTCACCGGACCGGGGATCTCGGCGTCCGCGGGCGTGATCCAGAAGGCCTTCCCCGTCGCGGCGTCGAACTGTGCGCCCGAGCGTCCGTCGCCGGAGGAGCGGCCGGTGAGCCGTCGCCCGATCCAGGGGGCCAGGTGCTGCCGGGCGAAGCGGATGTCCTCGGTCCGCCGGGCCGCCCAGCGCGGCGGTGCGGTCGCGGGCATCCGCGCGCGCCAGTCCAGCTCGGCGGGGAGTCCCAGTGTCTGCCAGACGGCCTCGGCGACGTGGCGGTGGCCATCGGTGGTGAGGTGGAGCCGGTCGACGTCCCACATCCGGGGGTCGGCGATCGAGGGGGCGGAGTAGAGGTCCACCACTGCGGCGCCGTGCTGCCCGGCCAGATCGTCGATCAGGGCGAACAGCGCCTCCACCCGGGGGCGGAACCGGTCGAACACCGGCCCGCTGCGCCCGGGGCTGCGCATCAGCACCAGCTGCTTGCAGGTCGGTGCGAGACGCTCCACGGCCTCTTCGAGCCGACCCCTGACCATCGCCATGTCGCACTTCGGCCGCAGCGTGTCGTTGAGCCCGCCGACGAGCGTGACCACGTCGGCCTGGAGTTCGGCCGCCGCCTCCACCTGCTCGTCGACGATCTGGCCGATGAGCTTTCCGCGTACGGCGAGATTGGCGTACCGGAAACCGGGGGACCGGGCCGCGAGCCGGGAGGCGAGGATGTCGGCCCAGCCCCGGTAGGTGCCGTCGGGCAGCAGGTCCGACATGCCCTCGGTGAACGAGTCGCCGACCGCGACAAGACTGGTGTAGGAGGCATTCAATTCCATGGCCCGATGAGCGTACCGGTCGGTAGGTCGGCAGGCCAGTCGGGCGCGAGCCGGCCGGACGGCGGGGCAGGGGCCGACGGGCCGGCCGGGCGGTCGGTCAGCGGGATCCCGGCCGACCGACGAGTTCCCGCAGCACGTCCTCCATCGTGACCATGCCTGCCAGCTTCCCGTGCTCGTCCAGGACCGCCGCCAGGTGGGTCCGGCTGCGGCGCATCGCGGTCAGCGCGTCGTCCAGCGGAGTCGCGGTCCGGACCCGGGCGATCGGCCGCATCGCCGACACCGGGAAGGGAACGTCGCGCGGCATCGCGTCCAGGGCGTCCTTCACATGGAGGTAGCCGAGGATGCGCTGCTCGCGGTCCATCACCGGGAAGCGGGAGAACCCGGACTCGGACGAGAGCCGCTCCAGCTCCTCCGGGGTCGTGCCGACCCGGGCGTACAGCACCCGGTCGACCGGCATCACCACGTCCCGCACCGGCCGGCGCCCCAGCTCCAGTGCGTGGTGGAGGCGCTGCGCGGAGCGGTCGTCGACCAGCCCGGCGTCCCCGGCGTCCTGCACCATCCGGGCCAGTTCGTCGTCCGAGAACGTCGCGGAGACCTCGTCCTTCGTCTCCACCCTCAACAGCTTGAGCAGAGCGTTGGCGAAGGCGTTGATGGCGAAGATCACCGGCCGCAGGGCCCGGGCCATCGCGACCAGCGGCGGGCCCAGCGCCAGTGCGCTGCGCGTGGGTTCGGCCAGGGAGATGTTCTTCGGGACCATCTCGCCCAGCAGCATGTGCAGATAGGTCGCCACACTCAGCGCGATGGCGAAGGAGAGCGGGTGCACCAGACCGTGCGGCACCCCCACCGCGTCGAAGACCGGTTCCAGCAGATGCGCGATGGCCGGTTCGGCGACGATGCCCAGCACCAGGGTGCAGAGCGTGATGCCGAGCTGGGCGGCGGCGAGCAGCGCCGAGACGTGTTCCAGGCCCCAGATGACACTGCGGGCCCGCCGGTTGCCGGCCTCGGCCTCGGGTTCGATCTGGCTGCGGCGCACCGAGATCAGGGCGAATTCGGCGCCCACGAAGAAGGCGTTCGCCACCAGGGTCAGCAGACCGATGAAGAGCTGGAGAACGATCACCGGCCCTCCTCCTCACGGTCCTCGGCCCCGGGGAGGGGGGCGTGCAGCAGGGCCCGTGCGGCCCGGCGGCCCGAGGCGTCGAGCACGTCGATCCGCCATCCTTCCAGTTCAAGCGTGTCGTCGGCTGTGGGGATCCTGCCCAGCTCGGCGGCGATCAGCCCCGCGAGGGTCTCGTAGGGCCCGTCCGGCACCCGCAGCCCGATCCTGCGGAGCTGGTCGGTGCGGGCCGCCCCGTCGGCAGACCACAGGGCGCGGCCGTCGGCGTCCTCACCGGCGGCGGCGAGATCGGGCGTCTCGTGCGGATCGTGCTCGTCGCGCACCTCGCCGACGACCTCCTCCACGATGTCCTCCAGCGTCGCGACCCCGGCCGTACCGCCGTACTCGTCGATCACCACGGCCATGGCGAGCTTGCCGGACAACCGGTCCAGCAGCTTGTCCACGGTGAGCGTCTCCGGTACGAGGAGGGGCTCGCGCACCAGTTCCGAGACGCGGGTGCGGGGCCGCCGGTCGGCGGGGATCGCCAGCACGTCCTTGATGTGGGCCACACCGACCACGGTGTCCAGGCTGCCCCGGTACACGGGGAAGCGGGACAGACCGGTCGCGCGCGTGGCGTTGGCGACGTCCTCGGCCGTCGCGTGCAGCTCCAGCGCGGTCACCTGGACCCGCGGCGTCATCACGTTCTCCGCCGTCAGCTCCGAGAGGTTCAGGGTGCGGACGAACAGCTCGGCCGTGTCCGCCTCCAGCGCGCCCTCCTTCGCCGAGTGCCTGGCCAGCGCCACCAGCTCCTGCGGGCTGCGCGCGGAGGCCAGCTCCTCGGTCGGCTCCAGGCCGAAGCGACGCACGATCCGGTTGGCCGTGTTGTTGAGGTGACTGATGAAGGGCCGGAACACCGCGGTGAACCCCCGTTGCGGGGTGGCCACCGCCTTGGCCACGGCCAGCGGGGAAGAGATCGCCCAGTTCTTCGGGACCAGCTCGCCGACCACCATCAGGACCACCGTGGACAGCGCCGTACCGATGATCAGCGCCAGGGTGGACGCGGCGGCGGGAGGCAGCCCCGCCGCCTCGACGGGGCTGCGGATCAGCTTGGCGATCGACGGCTCGGAGAGCATGCCGATCACCAGGTTGGTGACGGTGATGCCGAGCTGGGCCCCCGAGAGCTGGAAGGTGAGACTCCGGACGGCCTTCAGCGCGCTCGCAGCACCCCGCTCGCCCCGCTCGACGGCCCGTTCGAGTTCGCTGCGCTCCACCGTGGTCAGGGAGAACTCCGCCGCGACGAACGCGCCGCAGGCGACGCAGAGCAGCAGGGCGACGAACAGCAGAAGCACTTCGATCATCGGTTCACCTCCGTCCCATGATCGGGCAGGGGCGGAGGGACCGCGCGGCGGTATCGGCGGATGCGGCGCGACCGGAGGGACCGGAGAGATCGGTGGTGCCGGAGGGACCGGCTACGGGGAGGCTCGCCCATGGGCGGACGCTCACACCTTTCGGCAGAAGGGTGACGGAGGGGCATGTCATCGTAGGCGTCTGCCCAGCAGTGCTGTGTCCTACCGCGTCAGTGCGCCCCCACCATCCCGACTCGCCGACGGCAGACGTCACCGCCGCCGGGGCCCGTGCCCGTACCGCGTCAGTCGGTCAGGTGCTTCACCCAGCGGCTCCACTGCGGCTCGGGCTCGTACCCCGCCGCGCGCCAGGCGTGGTGGGCGGAGGTGTTGCGGTCGAGGACCATGGCGTCGGCGCGCCGCCCGCCCAGAGCGGTGAACCGTTCCTCCGCCGCCGCGAGAAGGGCGCCTCCCACACCCCGGCGCCGCTGCTCCGGGTGGACCGCGAGCCGGTAGAGATGGCAGCGCCAGCCGTCGAAGCCCACGATGACGGTGCCCACCAGAGACCCCTCCCGCTCGGCGAGGATCAACGCCTCGGGATCCCGTTCCACCAGGCGGGCGATCCCCTCCCCGTCGTCGCTGATGCTGGTGCCCTCGGCGGCCATCTTCCAGAAGGCGAGGACCTCGTCCAGGTCGGCCGCGGTCGCCGACCGTATCCGTGTCGACATCGAAAGATCGTTCATGGCGGCCATCCCACCATCCGCCGCACAGGGGCGTCGATCGCGTTCCGTACCGCGGTCACCCGCTCCTCTTGCCGGTGCTAGCGCGGCCGCGCTAGCGTGGTTGCGTGCCCAAGACTCAGCTGAACGTTCGAGTGGACGAGGCCACCGCCGAGGCCGCGCGGCAACGCGCGCTCCAGAGGGGGATGAGTGTGAACCGCTACATAGAGGAACTCGTCCAGCAGGACGCGGGCGAGGTGGGACACACCTTTGTCGAGGCCGCGGCCGACTTCATGAAGCAGTACGAGTCGGTGTTCGCCGAGGAGTTCGGCCCGGAGCGTGAAGGCACCCGGCGCGAAGGCACCCGTTGAACCTGCGGATCGACCTTTCCTGGCTGCTGATGGTCGCCGAGCACAAGACGCCCGGAGACCCGCAGGTCGTCGACTGGGGTGCGCTCGTCGCCGCCGTGGCACGGCATGACGCGGAGATCTTCGGCAGCGCCGTCTACAGCGACCCGCACGCCCGGGCGGCCGCCCTGTTGCAGTTGCTGCTGCATGTGCCCGCGCTCGAACACTCCAACGCGATGTTCGCCTCGGCCGTCGCGTACGGCTATCTCGTCGCCTCCGGGCTCAAGGTCATCACCTCGCCCGAACAGGTCCGCGACCTGGCACTGCTGGTCAAGCAGGGCAAGGCGGACGTGCGGGCCATCGCCGACGAGCTGCGGCAGTGGAGCGTGTGAGACAGCGCGAAACCCCCGGCCGCCGGCTCAGTCCTCCGTGAACGGCTTACGGGCCACGCCGAGGACACAGGGGGACGAGGGCATCTGGAGGCCCGATTCCGGGATGCGCAGTCTGCGGTACGTGCCCATCTCGAAGCCCGCCGCCTCGATCGCGGCCAGCGGATTCCGGGCCGTGTGACAGCCGCCGAAGAGCAGCGGCCACAGGGTCCGGTCGGCCGCCCGCTGCGCGGTCGCCAGCGCCCGGCCCGGCGCCTGCCCGTGCTCGAAGAACCGCAGTTCGCCGCCCGGCCGCAGGACCCGCCTGATCTCGGCGAGCGCCCGGGGCAGATCCCGTACGGTGCACAGCACCAGCGACGCCACCGCCCCGTCGAACGCCTCGCTCTTGACCGGCAGCGCCTCGGCCGCCCCCGGCACCACGTCCACCGGCACCTCGGCGCGCAGGGCGGCACGGGCCGCGAGCTGCCGCAGCGAGCGTTCCGGTTCCAGCGCCACGACCTCCGACACGGCACCGGGGTAGTGGGCGAAGTTCAGCCCGTTTCCCGCGCCGACCTCGATGACCCGGCCGGAGAGCCCCGACAGCAGCTCCTCGCGGTACGCGGCGACGCCGCCCTTCACATCCGCGGCCTCGCTGAAGCGGGCGTAGAAACGGGCGAAGACCGGGTGGTGCACGGCGTCCCGGGGGAGCTTCCTGCTGCGCAGCTGCATGACGGACCTCCGTTACGGAGTGGACGTGACGCTCCTCCACGATTCTCCCCCGGATCGACCCGGCGGGAATCCTCGAAGGGGCTGTCCGGCCCCCGCACGCTCCGTCAGCGCGTGGTCCAGGTCCCTCCGAGCTCCTGGGCGAGCCAACTCGACGCACGGGCCGCGAACTCGGGGCCCGGCAGCGCACCCGCACCGGCCGGTACCGCGCCCAGCAGCGGCGCACCGGCCGCCACCGGCAGGTCCTCGATGTTGCACCGGGACGCGAGGTCCGGCTCCGACGGCATGCTGCCGATCACCACACCCCGGCAGCTCAGCCCGCGGCTCCGCAGCGCCTCGGCCGTCAGCGCGGTGGCGTTCAGCGTGCCCAGACCCGCGGGGGCCACCACCAGCACGGGCGCGG
The DNA here is from genome assembly GCF_016901035.1 of Streptomyces durocortorensis. Taxonomy (GTDB): domain Bacteria; phylum Actinomycetota; class Actinomycetes; order Streptomycetales; family Streptomycetaceae; genus Streptomyces; species Streptomyces durocortorensis. The sequence goes on along the minus strand of NZ_JAFEUF010000014.1, from coordinate 54,255 downwards.
ACAGCAGCCGGGCCGCGTCCGCGAGGGTGGAGCCCTCGTCGTCGAACCGCACGAGCAGCCCGCCCGCACCCTCCACCAGCACGAGATCGTGCTCGGTGGCCAACTTCTGAGCCGCCTCGGCGACCTCGAACGGCCGCACCGGGGCGAGCCCCGCCCGCCGCGCGGCCGTGGCCGGGGCCAACGGCTCAGGAAAGCGAGCCAGTTCGACCGCCGTCACATGGCCTCCCGCCAGCCGCGCGACCTCGGCCGCGTCGCCCGGCTCCCCGGGGACGAGCCCGGTCTGGGCGGGCTTGAGCACCGCGACCCGGCGTCCCCGCGCGGCGGCCGCCACCGCGGCGGTCACCACGGTCTTGCCGATCTCCGTGCCCGTACCGGACACCAACAGAATCGTCGACATATCGCCTCAGCCCTCCCGCGCCGCGGCGCACACGGCCCGGCAGATCCGTGCCACGTCCTCGTCACCCGTGACGTACGGCGGCATCGTGTAGACGAGATCGCGGAACGGCCGCAGCCACACGCCCTCGCGCACGGCCGCACGGGTCGCCGCCGCCATGTCCACCTCGTGGTCGAGCTGGACGACCCCGATCGCCCCGAGGACGCGTACGTCCACCACACCCGCGAGATCCGCGGCGGGCGCGAGCCCGGAGCGCAGACCCGCGCCGATCCGCGCCACCTCGCCCTCCCAGTCCTGCCCGAGCAGCAGGTCCACCGAAGCCGAGGCCACCGAGGCGGCCAGCGGGTTGCCCATGAACGTCGGCCCGTGCGCCAGCACCGGCACCTCACCGCTGGAGATGCCCTCGGCCACCCGCGTGGTGCACAGCGTCGCCGCCATCGTGAGATAGCCGCCGGTCAGCGCCTTGCCGACACACATCACGTCCGGCGAGATCCCGGCATGCCCGGCGGCGAACAGCTTGCCCGTACGCCCGAAACCGGTCGCGATCTCATCGAGGACCAGCAGGACGTCGTGCTCGTCGCACGCCTCGCGCAGCACCCGCAGATACGCGGGGGAGTGGAACCGCATCCCACCGGCGCCCTGTACCACTGGCTCCACGATGACCGCCGCCAACTCCCCGGCGTGCGCGGCGATCAGCTCCCGCAGATGCGTGACGTAGGCGGCGTCCGGCTCCGCGTCGAAGCCGTCCGGCGGGGCGTCCGCGAAGACCTGCCGGGGCAGGGAGCCCGACCACAGCTCGTGCATCCCGCCCTCCGGGTCGCACACGGACATCGGCTGCCAGGTGTCCCCGTGGTAGCCCCCGCGCCAGGTCAGCAGCCGCCGCTTGGCCGGACGACCGGCCGAACGCCAGAACTGGAGGCACATCTTCACCGCGACCTCGACGGACACGGACCCGGAGTCGGCGAGGAAGACGTGCCGGAGCGGTTCAGGGGTGATCTCCACCAGCCGGGTCGCCAGCCGGACGGCGGGCTCATGGGTGAGCCCGCCGAACATCACATGGCTCATCCGGTCCAGCTGGCCGCGCGCGGCCTCGTTCAGGACCGGGTGGTTGTAGCCGTGTACCGCCGACCACCAGGACGACATGCCGTCCACCAACTCGCGCTGCCCCTCGACGGGTTCGGCGAGCCGGAGCCGTACCCCGGAGGCCGACTCCACGATCAGCGGTTCCTGCCGGCCGGGCATCGGACCGTACGGGTGCCAGACGTGCGCCCGGTCCAGCGCCCGCAGTTCGTCGGGGGCGTACGGCTTCGGCGCGGCGGGTCCGGAGTGCGCGGCCTGCTGGGGGAGCGCGGGGGCGTCCGGCTCAGGCATTGGGGGCGAGATCCGTCCCCGCACCGCGCCGGCGCACCGCCACCAGATCCGTACGCGCCGCGCCGTTCGCCTCCGTCCGCGCGACCGGGACGCTCTCCCCGGCGTCGGCGTCGGCGTCGGCGTCGGGGACGGCGACGGCTTCCGCGCCGGCCGCCTGCTCCGGCTCCCCGTGGCCGCCGCACGGCCCGCAGCCCCCGCCGCCACCGTGCGAACCGCAGCCGGCGGACTCCTGCGTTCCGCACCCGGCCGGCTCCGCCGGCGTACCGCAACCGCCGGCCAGGGCGTCGGCCCGGTGGCGCGGCAGCGTCGTCGTGCCCGCGCCCTCCACCTCGAAACCGGCGTCCGCGATCATGTCCAGGTCGGCCTGGCCCGCCTGGCCCTCACTGGTCAGGTAGTCGCCCAGGAAGATGGAGTTGACCAGGTGCAGCGCCAGCGGCTGCATCGAGCGCAGGTGCACCTCACGGCCGCCCGCGAGCCGCACCTCCACGTCCGGGCAGACGAAGCGGACCATCGCCAGAATGCGCAGGCAGCGCTGCGGGGTGAGGTTCCACTCCTTGGCCAGCGGGGTTCCCTCGAACGGGATCAGGAAGTTCACCGGCACCGAGTCCGGGTCCAGATCGCGCAGCGCGAACACCACGTCGACCAGGTCCTTGTCGCTCTCGCCCATCCCGGCGATCAGCCCCGAACACGCCGAGAGCCCCGCGGCCTGGGCCTGCTGCACGGTCTCCACCCGGTCCGCGTACGTGTGCGTCGTGGTGATCGCCCCGTACGTCTCCTCGGACGTGTTGAGGTTGTGGTTGTACGCGTCGGCGCCCGCCGAACGCAGCCGGTCGGCCTGCCCGTCGGAGAGCAGACCGAGACAGGCGCAGACCTCGACGCCCTCGTTCTGCTCCTTGATCGCCTCGATGGTCTTGGTGACCCGGTCGACGTCCCGGTCGGTGGGGCCGCGCCCGCTCGCCACCAGGCAGACCCGCTTCGCGCCGCCCGCCACCCCGGCGGCGGCGGCCTTGGACGCCTCGTCCGGCTTCAGCCAGGTGTACTTGAGGATCCCGGCCTTCGAACCGAGCCGCTGCGAGCAGTACGAGCAGTCCTCGGGGCAGAGCCCGGACTTCAGGTTGACCAGATAGTTGAGCTTGACGCGCCGCCCGAACCACTGACGGCGTACCTTCCCTGCGGCGGCCACCACGTCGAGCAGGTCGTCGTCGGAGGTCGCCAGCACGGCGAGCGCTTCTTCGCGGGTCGGCAGTTCGCGCCGCAGCCCCTTGTCCACCAGCGTGTTCAGCAGGTCCATGAAAGATGATCCTGGCTTACGGCACCGCCTCCAGCCAAGGAGGAACCAGACAGGAGACCCGGGCGAGGGTGTGTGTATTGCCACACCCTGACCTGCTGCGCACCCGGCTAGGGTCTGTTGGCTGCCTACAAAGAGCCCGTCCGTACAGGACTGCCCGCACCGGACCTGCCGCACCGGACCCTCCGCACCGGACGTCCGCGCGGAGCCGCCCGCCCAGGGCCCGTCTACCCAAGGGACCGCCCCATGTCCTTCGCCCCGTTCGAATGGATCGACGCCGAGGCCCGCCACCGGGCCGCCGCCGGACTCGTACGGACGCTGCGTCCGCGCGACGCCGAGCCGGAGCTGCTGGACCTCGCGAGCAACGACTACCTGGGCCTCACCCGGCACCCGGAGGTCACCGCCGCCGCGGCCGCCGCCGCCCGTCGCTGGGGAGCGGGCGCCACTGGATCCCGGCTGGTCACCGGCTCCACCGCCCTGCACGCCGAACTCGAACGCGAACTCGCCGCGTTCTGCGGTTTCGAGGCGGCCCTCGTGCTCTCCTCCGGGTACGCGGCCAATCTCGCCGCGCTGACCGCGCTCTCCGGGCGCGGCTCGCTCATCGTCTCCGACGCTGGCAACCACGCCTCGATCGTGGACGGTTGCCGGCTCTCCCGTGCCGGGACCGCCGTCGTCCCCCACGCCGACCCGGACGCGGTCGCCAAGGCGCTGGGGGCCCACGACGGCCGGTCCCTCGCCGTCACCGACTCCGTCTTCTCCGTCGACGGCGACGCCGCCCCACTGGCCGCGCTGGCCGAGGTCTGCCGCTCCGCGAACGCCGCCCTGCTGGTCGACGACGCCCACGGCCTCGGCGTGCTGGGCGACGGCGGACGAGGTGCGCTGGCCGCGGCCGGCCTGGCGGGCGGCGACGGGACCGTGGCCACGCTCACCCTGTCCAAGTCGCTGGGCAGCCAGGGCGGAGCGGTCCTGGGGCCCGCCCGGGTCATCGACCATCTGGTCAACACGGCCCGTACGTTCATCTTCGACACCGGACTCGCCCCGGCGGCGGCCGGCGGCGCGCTCGGCGCCCTCGACGTGCTGCGCCGGGAGCCCGAACGGGCGGCGCGTGCCCGTGACGTGGCCACCGCGCTGTACACGCGGCTCACCGCCGCCGGGCTGCGGGCGGTCCGGCCCGACGCGGCCGTCGTCTCCGTCCGGGCGCCATCGGCGGACGCCGCGGTGCGCTGGGCGGCCGACTGCCGCGCCGCCGGGATGGCGGTGGGCTGCTTCCGCCCGCCGTCCGTACCGGACGGCATCTCCCGGCTGCGGCTGACCGCCCGGGCCGACCTGACCGAGGAGCAGATCACGACCGCGGTGGCCACGATCGTCGCCACCGCTCCCCGGCAGGCGGACGTTCCGGTCAGCTGATCGGGTGCCGGCCGGTTCCGTGCGGATCGGCTCCGCGCGGGGCGAGGCCGGTCACGAACGTGCTCCAGGCCGCCGCCGAGAAGCGCAGCGGCGGCCGGTCCACGTCCTTCGAATCGCGTACGGCGAGGAGAGCGCCGAACAGCGCGGTCTCCACGCAGTTGTTCATTCCGGTCGAGCGGCTGCTGCGCCGCCATGAAGCGGTGGACGGCGTTGTGGGCGACGGCGGTGGTGCGCAACGGTCGGACATGGTGGCCCCCTCGGGCAGTCGGACGGTCCGGCGGGACCTGGCCGGACGGCCCGGTCCCGCTAGCTGCGGCTGATCGCGGTGATGAGGTCCAGCGTGCGTTCGGGCGACAGCGCGTGCGCCTGCAAGGTACGGAAGGCCGAGCTGTACGCGTCGAGGTCTTCTTTCCGCTCCAGATAGAGGCTACTCGTCAAGTGGTCAAGAACGACCACATCCAGATCGGAAGTGTTCGGAAAAGAGAAGATGACGAAAGGGCCGGTGAGTCCGACGTACCCGCCGGCCGCGAACGGCAACAACTGCAGCTGCACGTTCGGCAGTCGGGACACCTGGATCAGATGGTGCAGCTGGTCCCGCATCACCTCCGGCCCGCCCACCTCGCGATGGAGCACCGCCTCGTCCAGTACAGCGGTGAACCGCAGGGGCGGGCTCGCGCGCAGCACTCGCTGGCGGGTCAGCCTGACCTCGACCAGGGAGTCGAGCCGGCCGTCCGGTAACCCGTCCAGCGAGGCGCGGGTCACGGCCCGCGCGTATCCGGCGGTCTGGAGCAGCCCCGGCACCACGGAGGTCTCCAGCGTCCGGACCGTACTGGCCTGCGACTCCAGACTGATGAAGTCGCGGTACTGGGGCGGGATCAGCCCCCGGTAGGCATGCCACCAGCCCGAACCGCCGCCGCCGGCCGACCCCGCGAGGACTTCGAGCAGCGAACGCAACTGGGTGTCGCGCACCGCGTAGACGTCCAGCAGCCGCGACACGTCCGCGGGCGTCACCCCGCTCGCGCCCGTCTCGACGCGGCTCACCTTCGACTGGTGCCAGCCGAGCAGCCGCGCCGCGTCCCGACTGGTCAGCCCGGAGGCGTGGCGCAGACTCCGCAGCTCCTCACCGAGCTTGCGCCGCCGGACGACGGGGCCGTTCAGCATGCCGGTCTCCTTCCGCTGTCGGGAAGGGCCGGTCCGTCGCCGGGGCCGGCCCCCAGAGGGGCCAGTGTGCCGCCCGCCCACGCCGTACGGGTCCTGAATTCACCGCTTCGAGCGACAGATATATGCATATCTTGGCCGAACCCCGTTACAGGGAGCTGTATCGATGGCAGTCTGGCGCGAAGCACGATCCCGGCCGGCCAGTCGGTCGCCCGGGGCGGGAAAGGGACGGCGTCGCCATGGCAGACCATCAGGAAGCATCCGTCACTCTGCCGAGCGATCCGGCCTCGGTCTCCACGGCCCGCAGACACGTGGCCAGGACCCTGACCGAATGGGGCCTGCCCGGCGACAGCGACTTCGCCGACACCATCCGGCTGATCGTCTCGGAGCTGGCCACCAACGCCGTTCAGCACACGTTCGGCCAGTCGCCCACCTTCACCGTGGATCTGCGCCTCGAACGCGACGAGGAGCTGTATCTCGGCGTCACGGACAGTCACCCCCGCTGGCCCCAGCGACTGCCCGCCGCCGTCCGGCAGGACAACGGCCGGGGCATGGTCATCATCCGGACCCTGGCCAAGGAGCGCGGCGGGCGGCTCCAGGTCACCCCGACCGCCGAGGGCGGCAAGACGGTCTGGATCGCGCTCCCGTGGGCCGTGGCCCTCCAGGGCTGATTCCGGCGGGGCGCGGAAGAACCGCGGGCGTCAGCCCGTGGACGGCCGGTTCGCCGGCCCGGCCGTGCCCCCGCGGCCGAAGCCGCTGCGCAGCAGCGCGAGCAGCGTCGCGGCAGCCGCGCTCGACCGCTCGCCCCGGTGCACGACCGAGATGGTCCGGCGGAACGACGCGGGCTCCAGCCGCCGGACCGACAGCGGGGCCGCCGCCATCGAGGCGACCATCTCCGGCACCACCGCCACCCCGAGCCCCGCGCTGACCAGCGCGCACACCAGCGCGTACCCGGGCGACTCGCAGACCACCGCGGGCGTCGCCCCGGCGTTCGCAAGCGCGCTCTCGACCCCGCGCCGGGGCGGATGGGTGGGTGCGCTGCTGATCAGCGGCCGCCCCGCCAGCTCGCCGACCGGCAGCCGCCCGGTGCCCTCGGCGAGTCGGTGGCCCACCGAGGTGACCAGTACCAGCTCCTCGACCAGGACGGGGTCGACGAACACCCCCACCGGCGGAGGCGCGACCGGCCCCGGCTCGTAGGCATGGGTCAGGGCGAGGTCCACCTCGCCCGCGGCCACGGCGGCGATCCCGCCGGGCGGTTCATGGTCGGCGACGGCCAGCTCGACCTCGGGGTGGGCCCGCCGGAACGCGCTCAGGACCGGGGGCAGCAGATGGATCCCGGCCGTCGTGAACGTCCCCACCCGCAGCCGGCCGCCCGAGAGACCGGCCAGCTGCGCCAGCTCGTGCCGCGCCTGGTCCAGTTCGTCCAGCACCCGCCGGGCCCGGCCGGCCAGCAGCTCGCCCGCCGCCGTCAGCCGCGCCCCGCGATGGTGGCGCACCAGCAGCGCCGCCCCCGCCTCCCGCTCCAGCTTGGCCAGCTGCTGCGAGAGCGCGGGCGCGGTGTAGCCCAGGCGGGCGGCGGCCCGGGTGATCGAACCGGCCTCCGCGACCGCCACGAGCGCCGCGAGCCGTGTCGGGTCGTACATGAAAGCGTTCCTTTAGGCAGACCCAGAAGATTGCAAGTACACGCTAAAGGCTCCGCAGGTCCAAGGTGGACCTCATGGACGCACAACTGATCGCCTTCACCGGGATCGCCGCCGGCATGGTCGCGCTGCCCGGCGCCGACTTCACCGTCGTCGTACGCAACGCCCTGGCCTCGCGCACCGCGGGCCTGGCCTCGGCGGTCGGCGTCGCCGGGGGACTCCTCGTGCACACCGCGCTCGCGGTCGCCGGACTCGCCGCGGTGCTGGTGACGATGCCCGTGCTCTTCCGCACCGTCCAGCTGCTCGGCGGTGCGTACGTCCTCTACCTCGGGCTCAGCGCGCTGTACGCGATCCGCCGCCGGCCCGCACCGGACAGCCCCGGTGAGCCGTCCGGCACGCCCGGCGACCCGCCCTCCGGTACGACGGAGGGCAGGTCGCCGGGGCGGCCCGTGCCCGGGGAGTCCGGGCGTGCGCTGCGCCAGGGGTTTCTGACGAACGCGCTCAACCCGAAGGCCCCGGTCCTCTTCCTCAGCCTGCTGCCGCAGTTCGTGCCCCACGGTCAGCCGCCACTGCCCCGGACCCTGTTGCTCGCGGCCCTCGTGGTGGTGCTGGCGCTGATCTGGTTCCCGGCCGTGGCCCTGCTCGTGGACCGGCTGGGCCGGTGGCTGCGCCGACCGCGTACCGCCCGCGCCATCGAGGGCGGCAGCGGTGTGGCGCTCACCGGACTGGGACTCGCCCTGGTCACCGGCCCACTGCTGCGCTGAGGCCGGCCGCACGGAAAGAGCGTCCGGTCGGGGGTCAGCGGACCCGTCCGTACCAGACGCTCTTGGACCAGATTTTCGCCAGTCGCACCACGTCCCCCGATTTGGGGGAGTGCCAGATCTTCCCGGCCCCGGCGTAGATGCCCACGTGGTAGACGCTGCGCCCCGAATGGAAGAAGACGAGGTCGCCGCGTTTGCGCTGCGACTTCCCGATATGGCGGGTCTTGTTGTACTGCTGCTGTGCCGTGCGGGGAAGCTTCTTGCCGGCCTTCTTGAACGAGTAGACCGTCAGGCCCGAACAGTCGAAGCGGCTGGGGCCGGCCGCTCCGTATTTGTAGGGAGCGCCCTTCTTCGACGCGGCGACCTTCAAAGCCTTCGTCGAATGGGCGGCGGCCTCGGCTTCACTCACCATGCCGGGCGCCAGCATCGTGGACGTCACGGCCAGGGTGAGCACCGAAGCCGTACCGAACCGGGCGAACAGAGACGGGACATGAACCTGCGCAGACATGCGCAACCCTTCGTCAGCCGCCTGTGAAGGATGACCTGTCGGGTTCGGGCTGGCGAAGTTGCCCGGCCGCTTGACGCGGCTTCACCCCGAGGGCTTCCCGGTCTCCCGGTCGGCCCGTTGTGCTCGGGTCCTCCACTCCTGCCGATCCACTTCTGTCGACCAGTCATCCGGGCGGCGGCAGGACTCGGCGTCCGCCCGGACCGCCCCGCCGCGGTGGCGGGGGCTTGTCGTCCCAGGGATCTTGACGCACTCCGTGCCGGATTTCCGAGTTGAAACGGTGATTTGTGAGTCTCCTCACCACTGATCCATTCAGGTGGACAGGCTGGATTCGCGCCCGCCGACGAGCCCGGCGCACACCCTCGTACCAGCGGTGAAAGGGTGCATTTCGAGTACGGGCCGGACGTCGAACGCAAGTTGAGCCGTCGCTCGCGCGGGTGATCCCCTACGCCGAACGAGCGAGGCAAATCGATCACGGGACCGGGCGTGTCGTGCGGCGTGGCGCCCGGTCAACTCCCGTAATGCGCTGTCGGCCCCGCCCGTGTCGCGCTCTCCGGGTAGGCGGAGCGGGTCAGTTCGTCGTCGGCGGCATCGCGACCCGGCCCGCCCGCCGCTCCCCGTCCAGGACGCGCAGCGCCCGCGCCAGGGTGGCGGCGTGGAGCCGCGACTCGCCGCGCTCGTGCATCAGGGCCAAGGCGTCGCGCAGGGCCGCCGCCCCGGAGGCCAGGGCCTGGGCGGCCCGCAGTGCGCTGTAGGTGTCGCCGCCGTGGGGGGGGTTGATCCGGCCCACCTGGTCGAGCACGGCCAGATAGCAGTCGACGAACTCGCCCTCGGCCCGGGTCAGTGCGGGCAGGGGCGGGAACTCGGTTGGCTCCATCGGCGTTTCACCTCGCGTCGTTCGGCGGCCGGTCGTACGGCGGCCGGATCGGTCAGCGGTTCTCCACGACGTGGTCGACCAGCCCGTAGTCGAGGGCGGCCTTGGCGTCGAGGATGGTGTCGCGCTCGATGTCGGCGGTGATCTGCTCCGCGGTCCGCCCCGTGTGCCGGACCAGCATGGCCGCGAACATCTCGCGGGTGCGCACCAGTTCGCGCGCGTGGATCTCCAGGTCGGACGGCTGGCCCCGCATCGGCTCCTCCAGTGCGGGCTGCTGAATGACTACCCGCGCGCCGGGCAGTGCATGTCGACGCCCCTTCGCCCCGGCCGCCAGCAGGGCCGCCGCGTAGGAGCCCGCCTGTCCCAGGCAGAAGGTCTCCACCTCGCAGGTCAGGTACCGCATCGTGTCGTAGACCGCCGCCATCGCCTGGAACGTACCGCCGGGGGAGTTGATGTAGAGCGACAGGGGCCGGTCCGGATCGGCGTGCTCCAGATACATGAGCTGGGCGATGAGGTCGCTCGCGGCGGTGTCGTCGATCGGGCTCCCGAGGAAGACGATCCGCTCGGACAGCAGCTTGGAGTACGGGTCCAGAGTCCGGGTTCCGGTCGCGGTGCGCTCGGTGAACTCCGGCAGGACGTAACGGGCGGCGGGGCGGATCATGGCGGTGCCTCTCTCCTGGAGCTGACCATCCGTCTGCTCATCCGTAAAAAATGTACAGGACGTACAGAAGGTTATGATGGGGACTATGGCCTACGAGATTCCGGTGACGCAAGCACGGGCGGAGCTCGCCGAACTGATCAACCGCGTTGTCTACGGCGGTGAACGCGTCGTGGTGACGCGGCACGGCAAGCCGCTCATCGCGCTGGTTTCCGCTGCTGACCTGCAACGGCTCGAAGCGGATGAGGCGGCTGCCGAGGAGCAGGTGATCAGCTCGGTCTCCTCGATCGGCTCCGCGCCATCCGCTCAGGGCGAACGGCGCAGGTTCGGCATCGCCGCCGAGCACCGCCCGCACGACGGCGACGGCGGCGGCGGCGGCGACCGGAACGCCTGACGCCCCGACCGGACCGGGCCTTACCGCGACAGCGCAAAGCCGGGTGCCCCTCCGTGAGTAGGGGCACCCGGCTTTGCGTGTCCGGATCCTTTGCTCAGCCGGTCAGGGACGGCTCCCGGTCGGGGGGGGGGGGCGTCGGCTCGGCGGGCTTCGGTGCCCTCCGTGCGAGCAGCACGGCCGCCAGTCCGAGCGCGGACCACAGCGACAGCGTCCATACGGCTCCGCCCGCCGCGCTCCCGTCGAAGAAGGCGACCGAGCGGAGCAGCGAGCCGCCCGCGCCCGGCGGGAGCCACTGGCCGATCGCCCCGACGGGCTCGGGCAGCAGCTGCGGTGCGCTGGTGACGCCGGAGAAGGAGTTGCCCAGCAGGACCATCAGCAGGGCGCCGAGCCCGATGCCGCGCGACCCGAACAGGGCGCCGAGCCCCGCCACCGCCGAACCGATGGCCAGCACGGTGAGCGCGAGCGCGCCCGCCTCCGTCCACCAGTCGCCCGCGATCACACCGAGCCAGCTGTGCGTCACGGCCGTGGCGGCGAGCCCCACCAGTGCGGCCGCCGCGAGCAGGGTCAACGCGCCGCGCGCGCCGCGCAGACCCGTCAGGGTGACGACGGCTCCGGCCGCCATGCCCGCCAGGGCCAGCGGCAGGACGCTCGCCCCGAGCGCGCTGCCGCGGGGGTCGCCGGGCGGCGCGGCCACCACATCGGTGACCTCGACCGGAGTGCCCTTCGGGACGGACGCGGTCACCGCCTCGCGCAGCAGCTGCGAGACGACGGGGCTCGCCGCCGACGCGGTGAGCAGGTGCGGCCCCTGCGGGGTGGCGACGACGGCTCCGTATACGACCCGGTCCTCGATCGCGGTGCGGGCGGCGGCCTCGTCGTCGTAGCGGTGCACCTCGAAGGCGCCGCCGCGCTGCTCGAACCGCTGCTCCAGCTGCTGGGCGGCCGGCGCGGCGCCCGCCACCCCGACAGGCAGGTCGCGCGGGGCGATCCGGGCGGCGGGCCAGGCGAAGGCCCAGAGGGCGAGGGTCACCATCAGGGGGACCAGCAGGATCACCGCCACCGCGCGGCGGTTGGGTGCGGTGGACATGGGAGGCCTCGATTCGTGCGACGGGCAGGAAATCCAAAGAGAAGGATCGTTCGTTTTACGATGCTCCCACTGTCGGCACGCCTCGTCCGATTGTCAAGAAGGAATGTTCGTTTTAGGTTGATGCCATGGCTCGCGTATCCCAGGAACACCTCGACGCCCGGCGCCGTCAGATCCTCGACGGTGCGGCGCGCTGCTTCGCCCGCAACGGATTCCATGCCACGTCCATGCAGGACGTCCTCAAGGAGGTGGGGCTGTCCGCCGGAGCGGTCTACCGCTACTTCGCCGGCAAGGAGGACATCATCGCGGCCATCACCGAGGAGACCTTCGCCGTCATTCGCGGCGCGTTCGAGGAGGCCGCCCGCATGACGCCGCCGCCCACCCCGGACGCGCTGCTCAGCCGGGTGCTCGGCGGGGTGCTCTCGGGTCAGGTGCACGGGCTGGAGCGCCGTGTGTTCGCCGCGCTCGTGGTCCAGCTCTGGTCCGAGACGCTGCGCGACGAGCGGCTCGCCGCACTTCTCGGCGAGGGGTACGCCATCATGCGCGTCGCCTGGGGGAATCTCGTCGACGCCTACCGCTCCGCCGGGATCCTGAGCAGTGACGTGCCCGGCGACCATGTGGCGCGAACGATGATCGCGACGGCGCAGGGCTTCATCGTGCAGGAAGCGCTCTTCGGGGACGTACGCACCGAGGTGCTGGAGGACGGGTTGCGCGGTCTGATGTCCATCACCCCGCAAAAGATCAGTTAACGCAATGGAAAAACTTCCGCTCTAACGTGCAATGCCTGGTCGCGAGAGTGCCGTTCCCGTTCAACGAGTTGTTGAACGGGGATAAGGTCCCGCTGCGTCCGGAGCCGGAGCCGGGCGGAAGACGATGAGGTGGAAGCGTGCAACTGACCCCGCACGAGCAGGAGCGTCTGCTCATCCATGTGGCCGCCGACGTGGCGGAGAAGCGCCGTGCACGCGGGCTGAAGCTCAATCACCCCGAGGCCGTCGCCCTGATCACCGCTCATCTCCTCGAAGGCGCCCGGGACGGCCGCACCGTCGCCGAACTCATGGCGTCGGGGCGGAAGGTGCTCACCCGGGACGACGTCATGGACGGCATCCCCGAGATGCTCCACGACGTCCAGGTCGAAGCCACCTTCCCCGACGGCACCAAGCTCGTCACCGTCCACGACCCGATCGTCTGACGGGGGAGCGCCGATGATTCCCGGAGAGATCCTGTACGGGGACGGGAGCATCCCCCTCAACGAGGGGCGGGCGGTCACCCGCCTCACCGTCCTCAACGCCGCCGACCGCCCCGTCCAGGTGGGCTCCCACTACCACTTCGCCGAGGCCAATCCCGGACTGCGCTTCGACCGCGCCGCCGCCCACGGTCTGCGGCTGAACATCGCGGCCGGCACGGCGGTCCGCTTCGAACCCGGCATCCCCGCCGACGTCGAACTCGTCCCCCTCGCCGGCCGCCGCGTCGTCCCCGGCCTGCGCGGCGAAACCGGAGGTCCCCTCGATGCCTGAACTCGAACGAGCCGTGTACGCCGACCTGTTCGGGCCCACGACCGGCGACCGGATCCGCCTCGCCGACACCGATCTGCTCGTGGAGATCGAGGAGGACCGCTCCGGCGGCCCCGGACACGCGGGCGACGAGGCGGTGTTCGGCGGCGGCAAGGTGATCCGGGAATCGATGGGCCAGGCCCGCACCACGCGCGCCGAGGGTGCGCCCGACACCGTCATCACCGGGGCTGTCGTCATCGACCACTGGGGCATCGTCAAGGCTGACATCGGCATCCGGGACGGCCGGATCACCGGCATCGGCAAGGCCGGCAACCCGGACACCATGGACGGCGTCCACCCCGACCTGGTGATCGGCCCGGAGACCGAGGTCATCGCGGGCAACGGGAAGCTGCTCACGGCCGGGGCCGTCGACGCCCATGTCCACTTCATCTCGCCCACCCTGATCGACCAGGCGCTCTCCAGCGGCATCACCACCCTCGTCGGCGGCGGCACGGGCCCGGCCGAAGGGACCAAGGCCACCACCATCACCCCGGGCCCCTGGCACCTGGCCCGGATGTTCGAGGCGCTGGAGACCTTCCCCGTCAACATCGGGCTGCTCGGCAAGGGCAACACGATGTCGCAGGACGCCATGCACAGCCAACTGCGCGGCGGAGCCCTGGGATTCAAGATCCACGAGGACTGGGGCGCGACCCCCGCCGTCATCGACGCCTGCCTCACCGTCTGCGAGCAGACCGGCGCGCAGCTCGCCATCCACACGGACACCCTCAACGAGGCCGGGTTCGTCGCCGACACCCTCGCCGCCATCGCCGGCCGCACGATTCACGCTTACCACACCGAGGGGGCGGGCGGCGGGCACGCGCCCGACATCATCAGCGTGGTCTCCGAGCCGTACGTCCTGCCCAGCTCGACCAACCCGACCCGGCCGCACACCGTCAACACCATCGAGGAACACCTCGACATGCTGATGGTCTGCCACCACCTCAACCCCGCAGTCCCCGAGGACCTGGCGTTCGCCGAGTCCCGGATCCGGCCCTCCACCATCGCGGCCGAGGACATCCTCCATGACCTCGGCGCCATCTCGATCATCTCCTCGGACTCCCAGGCCATGGGACGGATCGGCGAGGTGATCCTGCGGACCTGGCAGACCGCCCATGTGATGAAGAAGCGGCGCGGAGCCCTGCCCGGGGACGGCCGGGCCGACAACCACCGGGTTCGTCGCTATGTCGCCAAATACACCATCAACCCGGCGGTGGCCCAAGGCATGGGCAGCGAGATCGGCTCCGTGGAGACCGGCAAGCTCGCCGACCTGGTGCTCTGGGATCCGGCGTTCTTCGGCGTGAAGCCGCAGACCGTCATCAAGGGCGGCCAGATCGCGTACGCGCAGATGGGCGACGCCAACGCCTCCATCCCGACGCCCCAGCCGGTGATGCCCCGCCCGATGTTCGGCGCGCTCGGCAGGGCGGCCGCGCGCGGCTCGTTCAACTTCGTCTCCGCCGCCGCGATCGAGGACGGGCTGCCCGAGCGGCTCGCCCTGGAGAAGCGGTTCACGCCGATCACCAGCACCCGGGGGGTCACCAAGGCGGACATGCGGGAGAACGACGCCGTGCCCCGTGTGGAGGTCGACCCCGACAGCTTCGCCGTCACCATCGACGGCGACCCGGTCGAACCGGCCCCTGCGGCGGAACTGCCCATGGCCCAGCGCTACTTCCTCTTCTGAGAGCCGGCGGACCACAGCCATGTCACGCGCAGCTCTCCTCGTCCTCGCCGACGGCCGGTTCCCCGCCGGCGGCCACGCCCACTCCGGTGGCGCCGAACCGGCCGTCGCCGAAGGGCGGATCCGGGATGCCGACTCCCTCGCAGCCTTCTGCCGGGGCCGCCTGCACACCGCGGGTTTCACCGCCGCCGCCCTCGTCGCGGCGGCCCCCCACGGCCTGGACCCGCTCGCCCTCGACGAGGCCGCCGACGCCCGGACGCCCTCACCCGCCCTGCGGGCCACCGCCCGCAAACTGGGCCGCCAGATGATGCGGGCCGCCCGCGCCACCTGGCCCGGCCCCGACCTGGACGCGCTCGCCCGGGCCCGGCCACGCGGCGCCCACCAGCCCGTCGTCCTCGGACTCACCGCGCGATCGGCGGGCCTCGGCCCCGAGGACGCCGCGCACTGTGTGGCGTACGAGACCGTCAGCGGCCCCGCCACGGCCGTCGTCCGGCTCCTCTCCCTCGACCCCTTCCACGCCACCGCCGTACTCGCCCGGCTCGCCCCCGAGCTGGACCGGGTCGCCGAACAGGCCGCCGAGGCCGCCCGGCAGCAGATCGACGCCCTGCCCGCCGCCTCGGCCCCGCTCCTCGACATCACGGCCGAGGCCCACGCCGCCTGGCCGGTCCGCCTCTTCGCCTCGTGACCACTCGCTCGGCCACCAAAAGCCCCCTAGCCACCCGTCGGCCACCACAGCCCCGGTAGCCACTCGCTCGACCACCACAGCCCCGTTGCCACCCGCTCAACTACGTCACAGGGAGCCCCTATGCACCTCGGCCACACCCACGACGGCCCCGCCGCCGTCAGTGCCGACGCCACCCGCCTCGACGGCACCCGGCGCGCCCTGCGCATCGGCCTCGGCGGCCCCGTCGGCTCCGGCAAGACGGCGACCGTCGCCGCCCTCTGCCGGGAACTGCGCGACCGGCTCTCCATCGCCGTCGTCACCAACGACATCTACACCCGTGAGGACGCCGACTTCCTCCTGAACAACGCCGTCCTGCCGCCCGAGCGGATCCAGGCCGTCGAGACCGGCGCCTGCCCGCACACCGCGATCCGCGACGACATCTCCGCCAACCTCGAAGCGGTCGAGGACCTGGAGGACGCGGTCGGCCCGCTCGACCTGATCCTCGTCGAGTCCGGCGGCGACAACCTCACCGCCACCTTCTCCAAGGGCCTGGTCGACGCGCAGATCTTCGTCATCGACGTCGCGGGCGGCGACGACATCCCGCGCAAGGGCGGCCCGGGCGTCACCACCGCCGACCTCCTCGTCATCAACAAGACCGACCTCGCCCCCTACGTCGGCTCCGACCTGGAGCGGATGGCCCTGGACGCCAAGAAGCAGCGCGGCGAACTCCCCGTCGCCTTCACCTCCCTGACCTCGGCCGAGGGCGTCGGACCGGTCGCCGACTGGGTGCGCGCACAGCTCGCCTCCTGGACCGCGTGAGCGTCCACGCACGGGCCCGGCTCCGCGCCGAGCCCGACGGGCGGGGCAGCACCGCCCTGCCCGTCCTGGAGAGCGCGGGCCCGCTCGCCCTGCGCCGCACCCGTTCCCCCCGGCCCCCGTACGCCCGGGTCACCGTGGTCGGCGCGATGAGCGCCCCGCTGAACGGCGACCGCCTCGCCATCGAGGCCGAGGTCGCCGCCGGCGCACGCCTCACTGTCGACGCGGCGGCGGCCACTGTTGCCCTCCCGGGCCCACGGCCGGACGCCGACCCGTCCACGTACACGGTGAACCTGACCGTGGGGGAGGGGGCGGCCCTGCACTGGCTCCCCGAACAACTGGTCTCCGCCCACGGCAGCCGCCTGCACCAGACCACCCGGGTCCAACTCGCCGCGACCGCACGCCTCCTGCTGCGCGAGGAACAGATCCTCGGCCGCCACGGCGAACCCACCGGTGCCCTCACCACCCGCCTCACCGTCCACCGCGCGGGCCGTCCCCTCCTGGACCAGCAACTGACCTACGGCCCCGACGCCCCCGCCGGATGGGACGGCCCCGCGGTCCTCGCCGGCCACCGGGCAGTCGGCCAACTCCTCCTCGCCGACCCGTCCTTCGAGGACGCCCCCCTCCCCGCCCGGCTCCTCGGCCCCACCGCGGCCCTCACCCCACTGGCCGGCCCCGCCGTGCTGGTGACCGCCGTGGCCGCCGACGCCCGCCTGCTGCGTGGGATCCTGGACGACGCGATGCGCGAACTGCTGGACGGGCTGAAGGCGTGAGGGTCAGAGCCTGCTCCGAAGCACCTGACGATTACCATCGACTTCGACCTTCAGCCCGAAGGATCGACTGTTCACTAGGGCCTGTCCGGCGGATCTTCCCCGTGCAGGTCTGCCCAGCCTATGCATCAGACGGCCGCTCCCGGTCGCCTGGACCCAGTCAGGGAGAGAGCAACTGACGCCGCATTCCCTTGCGTTCTACGTGGACGTGGTCATGTCTGGAACGGTGCTCGGTGCCAAACCGACGGACAGCCCCGCCCAGGTCGCCGCGATCTTGGGCGACGACTTCACCGAGGCCAGCGTTTACGCCAACTCCATGTGGCACGACTACGGATTGGTCGAGTTCTTCTGGGAGCGGGAGTCGTCCGACCACCCGTGGGTGGGCCACCACTTCACCGTGCAGGTGCATCGCCTCGTGCACGGGGACCGCGGTGTCGTCAACAAGGCAATCCGTGACCGGTACGGCCGATTCGACCGCCACCTCCGCTTCGACAAACTTCAGCGGCTGCTGTCGAACCGCGACGTATGCCTGGAGGACGTCCCGGACGCCAATGCTCCGGACTACACCCTGCACTGGCAGCCCGCGTCCCAGGTGTCCGTCATGGCCTTCCGGATCCGCGAGTTCTGGGGTGAACGGGGGCGGTGTCAGCGAGGAGACAACAGACATGTCGGTGACGTGAATAGCATCTCGTCATCGATGACTGCCGGGCAAGTGGCGTGGTACAGGACACGCTACGGCCAACAGGAAGCCTAGAACCTGTCCGGCGGTTCACGGGCGAAGCCAGAGCCGGATGGCGGCGAGGGTGAGGGTGCCGTGGAAGATGTAGGCCCTCTTGTCATACCTCGCGGCTATGGCGTGGGAGTTCTTGAGCGCGTTCATCGTTCGCTCGACTTCGTTTCTCCTTTTGTCGGGGCCCTGGCGGGGCTTCAGTCTGTCGGGCCCATGGTCGGCCTACGATGTCGTGTGCCAGGGTGCCGGTATGGATTGGCAGTCTGAGAGCCCGGAACTCTGGGCGTTTTTGGAGACCTTGCACCGCGGCGAGATCTTGTCTGGCAGCGTTGCGGCGATCGAGCGGTTCGGGGTCTTCGTGGCCCTGGACGACGGACCTGCCCATCCGCTCTTCCCCGGTGTCGGGTTCATCGTCATCCCCGAACTGTCCTGGGGGCACATCGACGCTCCCACCGATGTCGTTCACGTAGGCCAGAGGGTCTCGTGCGAGTTCCTCCAGTTCGACACCTACAACCTGGAGGCCAGACTCTCCTTGAGGGCACTGGAGCCCGACCCCCTGCTGGCTTTCGCCGACCGCACGCCGGTGGGCCAGGAACTCCGTGGGACGGTGGAGAAGGTGCTTCCTTTCGGCGTCGTCGTCGACCTCGGAGACGGGATCGCCGGGTTGGTCCCCCTCGGAGAAGCCCCCGGTCGGCCTGCGGTGAGTCCGGTGGAAGACTTCGAGGCCGGCGAGAAACTCACCGTCGTCGTCACGGAAATCGACCTGCCGACCCGCCGGGTTCGCCTCTCCAGGCTGAAGGTCGCCCGGGGCGAGGGTGTCGTGCCGGTCGCGTGACGTCCGGTGTGCCCCGGTCGGCCGAAATGCGGACCCAGCTCCCGACGCGGCGAACTCGATCTGTGGCAGGGGTCTTCAAGCAGCCATGGCCAGGGGAGGGGCGTGCCCCGAGTAGAGCTCAGGGCGGTAGTCCGCTCAGCGAACTTCCTTCACCGGTTATGGGTTCGGTAAAGAAACAGGTGTACGCCCTGGTCCCAGGTGCCCCGCAGACGAAAGGATCCCCGCGACGTACCGATGACCATGCCGCCCCCTCGGCGGCGGATCGGATGAAGGGGGATTCACGTGAGACGTACGACAGTGCTCGGCTCGGCCGGGGCTCTCGTCGCGGGCACGCTCATAGCGGGGGCCATGGCCGCACCCGCGGCGAGCGCGGACGGCCGGCACCACGGCCGAGGTGACGCAGAGGCACGCGGGGTCGCCGTCGCCGCGCAGCAGGCCGCGAAGACCGGGGTCGACTGGAAGGACTGCCCGGAGGACTGGGGTCTGACCGCCCCCATCCAGTGCGGCTGGGTCACCGTGCCGCTCGACTACGCGAAGCCGAACGGCAAGAAGATCAAGCTCGCCGTCGACCGGCACGTCAGCACCGGCACCAAGCGCGAGCGGCAGGGCGCGCTCCTCTACAACCCGGGCGGGCCCGGCGGTTCGGGGATGCGCTTCCCGACCAGGGTCACCGCCAAGAACCCGCTCTGGACGAAGACCGCGAAGGCGTACGACTTCGTCGGCTTCGACCCGCGCGGTGTCGGCCACTCGGCGCCCATCTCCTGTGTCGACCCGCAGGAGTTCGTCAAGGCACCCAAGGCCGACCCGGTCCCCGACAGCGAGGCCGACAAGCGCGCCCAGCGCAAGCTGGCCCGCGAGTACGCCGAAGGGTGCGGCGAGCGCAGCGGCGCGATGCTGCCGCACATGACGACGCCCAACTCGGCACGCGACCTGGACGTCATCCGGGCCGCCCTCGGGGAGAAGAAGCTCAACTTCATCGGCGTCTCCTACGGCACCTACCTGGGCGCCGTCTACGGCACGCTCTTCCCGACGCACGTCCGGCGCATGGTCGTCGACAGCGTCGTCGACCCGTCACGGAAGAACATCTGGTACCGGGCGAACCTCAACCAGGACATCGCCTTCCAGACCCGCTGGGACGACTGGAAGGCGTGGGTCGCGCGGCACGATTCCGTCTACGGCATCGGCGACACCCCGCAGAAGGTCGAGAAGGCCTGGCTGGAGCTGCGGGCCGCCGCCAAGAAGGAGCCCATCGGCGGCGTGGTCGGACCTGCCGAGCTGATCTCCTTCTTCCAGGGCGCGCCGTACTACGACTCCGCCTGGGCCCCCACCGCCAAGACCTGGAGCGCCTACCGGGCCGGTGACACCCAGGCGCTGATCGACGCCGCCGCCCCCGACATGAGCGACCTCGCGGGCAACGCCGCGTCCGAGAACGGCAACGCGGTCTACAGCGCAGTCGAGTGCGCCGACGCCCAGTGGCCCACCGACTGGCGCACCTGGGACCGGGACAACACGCGGCTGCACGAAAAGTACCCGTTCATGACGTGGGCCAACGCCTGGATGAACCTGCCGTGCGCCACCTGGCCCGCCAAGCAGCAGACCCCGCTGGACGTGAAGACCCGCAAGGGCCTGCCGCCGGTCCTCATCGTGCAGTCCACCCGCGACGCCGCCACCCCGTACGCGGGCGCGGTCGAACTGCACAAGCGGTTCAAGGGCTCCCGGCTCATCACCGAGAAGGGTGCCGGATCCCACGGTGTCACCGGACTGGTCAACCCTTGCATCAACGAGCGGGTGGACACCTACCTGCTCACCGGGAAGACCGACCGGCGCGACGTGACGTGCACCCCGCACGCCACGCCGAAGCCGTAGGACGCCCCTGAGGCGTACGGCCGGGGCCCGCTCTCAGCGGTGGCCCCGGTCGAACGCCGCCAGCCAGGCGTCCTCCGCCGCGTAGTCGAAGAGGCTCTCGCCGTAACTCCTGAGCATCTTCGGGAACGCCTCCCGCCAGTCGCGCCCCGCCAGCTCCCCGGCCAGCCACTCGACCGTCTCCGGCAGCGACTCCACGTACCCCGTCACGGGCCGGTAGCCGAGCTGCTCACCGGCGGCCGTCATGTCGTAGACCACCGGGTGCGCGCCGCTCCACGGGGTCTCGCCCACATGTCCCTCGGGCGCCGGGCCGTCGATCAGCACCGTCTCCGTCTCCCGCCCCAGCACCGCGTCGATCGCCGACGCGATCTCCGCGACCGTGGGCGCCTCGGGATCCGCCGCGTTCAGCACGCGCGAGTCCGGCTTCCCCGCGGCCAGGCGGATCAGCTCTGCCGCGTTGGAGACATGGAGCGGGTGGAAGCGGGTCTCCCCGCCGTACACGAGGACCCGGCGCCGCCGCCCGTCCAGCAGCCGCTTCACGAAGTACAGCTCCCGAGGTCCGCGGCAGTACGGGCCGTGGACCGCGCCCGCCCGCAGCAGGGTCACCGGCAGCGCCTCGCCCGCCGCCAGCAGCTCCCGCTCCAGCAGGACCTTCCGTGTGCCGTACGTGGCGTCCCCGGGCGCCACCGTGGCCTGGCTCTCCGGCAGCGGCACCGGGTAGCGCGGGAAGCCGTCCGGTTCGGCCTGGGTGTCGAAGCTGCGGCCCCGCTCGTCCTCGTACACCGCTCCGCTGGAGATCACGACGGCGGACCCGATCCGGCCGGCCAGTCCGGTCAACTGCCGGGCGTGCGCGCCGTCGAACGCCACCATGTCGACCAGGACGTCGCAGCCGTCGCCCAGCGCCTTCTCCAGCGCTCCCTCCTCGTCCCGGTCGAGCGCCACCGCCCGGACCCCGGCGTCCCACCTCTCGTCCCGGACCCCGCCGCGCGAGGCCGCGGTGACCTCCCAGCCGTCGGCGGTCAGCGCGCGGACCGCGGCCCGCCCGATCTGGCCCGTCGCTCCCAGTACCCATGCGTGTCCGTTGCTCATGTGACCGACGCTAGGGGGAGCGGTGCCTCCCGGACGAGGGCGCTCTGCCGGTGGGGAATTCGCGCTCAGCGTCGCAGCTTCGGGAACTTCCTCGACGGCGCGGCAGCCTGCTCCGCGGCCTTCACCTTGGCCGCGTACTCGTCGACGTACTCCTGACCGGAGAGTTCGAGGATCGCGTACATGATCTCGTCCGTCACCGCACGGATCGCGGCCTTCTGGTCCTCCATACCCGCGTAGCGCGAGAAGTCCAGCGGCTCACCGAACCGGATCGCGACCTGCTTGATCTTTGGGATTTTCTGGCCGGGCGGCTGGATCTCGAACGTGCCGAGCATGGCGCACGGGATCACCGGCACCCCCGCGGTGATCGCCATGACCGCCACCCCGACCTTGCCCTTGTAGAGCCGGCCGTCGTGCGAGCGGGTGCCCTCCGGATAGATCCCCAGCAGCTCGCCCTTGCTCAGGACACCCAGCCCCTCGCGGATCGCCGCCTGACCGGCGTCCTTGCCCGACCGGTCCACCGGGATCTGGCCCGCGCTGCGGAAGAAGGCGGCCGTGAGCCGGCCCTTGATCCCCGGGCCCGTGAAGTATTCGGCCTTCGCCAGGAACGTGATGCGGCGCTTGATGATGGCCGGCATCAGGAAATGGTCGGAGAAGGAGAGATGGTTGCCCGCGACGATCGCCGCGCCGTCTTCCGGGATGTTCTCCAGGCCCTCGATCCGGGGCCGGAACAGCAGCCGCAGCACGGGCCCCAGAACGACATACTTCAGGACGTAATAAAACACCTTGCGGGTGCACCTCGCTCTGCCGGGCCGACTCAGGACTGTGTACTGCCAGGGGCAGGACTGCGTACCACCAGGGCATGATCATGCCGGAGCCCCACCGGGTGGGGCCCCGGCACCACCGTGCGACCGTAGCGAACCGGTCTCCCGGCTCGTACCCGCCTCCGGGCCCGACAGGCGTGGTCACCCGCCGTGACGCTCAGGTGTCCTGGGTGGCCAGCATGCCGAGGGTGCACAGTCCCAGCACGATCCAGCCGAACCAGAGCCAGCCACTGCTTCCCAGCGCCACCGTGTACGCGGTCACCGCGACCAGCGCTCCGACGGTCATGTATCCCATGGTCTTCGTCGATCCGGACATGCGCGCACGCTCCTCGTCGGCCGCGCGGCCGTTGTCCCCATGGTCACCCCGTATGCGCCCTCCGCGCTACTGTCCGCGCGCCTGCAAAGACGCGAGATAGGCGTTGTAGGCCGCCAGCTCCTTGTCGCCGTCGCGGTCCGCGGCCCGGTCCGTGCGCCGGGCGACGCGCTGCTCGGAGTGGTACCACTGGTAGACCAGCGCGATCAGCACCAGCACGGAGGGAATCTCGCTGAACGCCCACGCGATGCCGCCCGCCCAGTTCTGGTCGCTGAGGGCGTCGATGCCGAGCGAGGCGGGCGGGTTCTGGTACGTCTCCACCATCGGCGTCGACGCCATCATGAGCGCGATCCCGAAGAACGCGTGGAACGGCATCCCGGCGAACAGCTCCAGCATCCGCATCAGATAGCCGGGCCGGTGCGGACCCGGGTCCACGCCCATGATCGGCCAGAAAAAAACCAGGCCGACGGCGAGGAAGTGCACCATCATCCCGATGTGGCCCGGCTTGGAGCTCATCAGGAAGTCGAAGAGCGGCGTGAAGTAGAGCGCGTACAGGCTCGCGATGAACAGCGGGATGGTGAACACCGGGTGCGAGATGATCTTCATGTACCGGCTGTGCAGCAGCTTCAGCAGCAGCTCGCGCGGCCCGGTCCGCCCCCGGCCGGCCGGGGGCAGCGCACGCAGCGCCAGCGTCACCGGGGCGCCCAGCAGCAGCAGGATCGGCGACAGCATGCTGATCACCATGTGCTGCACCATGTGCACGCTGAACATGACCATGCCGTAGTCGTTGAGCTTGGTGCACATCACCAGCGCGATGCTCAGCACACCCACGGTGAAGAACACGATCCGGTTCACCGGCCAGCTGTCCCCGCGCCGACGCAGCCGCACCACGCCGTACCCGTACAGGGCGAGCGCCAGGACGCAGCCGGTCAGGAAGAACGGTTCGACGGAGAGCTCCAGCCCCCGCCCCAGCGTGAACGGCGGCAGATCCATGTTCATGCCGTGCCCGCTGTGATCCATCTGTTCACTCCCGATGGGGACACGTCCCCGTTTCGTGCCGGTTGTCCGGTCCAGAGTAGAACTGCCCCCGGGGGGGGGGGGGGGGGGGGGGGGGGGGGGGGGGGGGGGGGGGGGGGGGGGGGGGGGGGGGGGGGGGGGTGGGGGGGGGGGGGGGGGCCGGCGCGCGGGCCGCCGGGGGGCGGGGC
>NZ_JAFEUF010000014.1:0-30383 GCF_016901035.1 Streptomyces durocortorensis | reverse complement strand
TTTATTGCGGTCCGGGTTTTTTCCATTTTTTCCACCCCCTTGGGGCACCCGCCCCGTTTTGGGCCGGGTGCCCCGGCCCTTTTTAACCGCCCCCCGGGCGGGGGGGGGGCCCGGGGGCAGTTCTGGAAGGACGTGTCCCGTCGACGTGTTCTGACGAGATGTTCTAGAGCACGCACTCCGCCTCGGCGTACCGCTCGGCCGGGACCGTCTTCAGCGTCTCGACCGCTTCCGCCAGCGGGACCATCACGATGTCGGTGCCGCGCAGCGCGGTCAGCATCCCGAACTCGCTCCGGTGCGCCGCCTCCACCGCGTGCCAGCCGAACCGGGTCGCGAGGACCCGGTCGTACGCGGTCGGGGTGCCGCCGCGCTGGACGTGGCCGAGGATGACCGGGCGGGCCTCCTTGCCGAGCCGCTGCTCCAGCTCCCCGGAGAGCCGCGTGGCCACCCCGGCGAACCGCTCGTGGCCGTAGATGTCCTTGACGCCCTGCTCGAACTGCATGGAGCCCTCACGGGGCTTGGCGCCCTCGGCGACCACCACGATGGCGAACTTCTTGCCCGCCGAGAACCGCTTGCCGACCAGCGCGGTCAGCTCGTCGATGTCGAAGGGGCGCTCGGGCACCACGATCGCGTGGGCGCCGGCGGCCATCCCGGAGTGCAGGGCGATCCAGCCGGTGTGCCGGCCCATGACCTCGACGATCAGCACCCGCTGGTGCGACTCGGCGGTGGTCTTCAGCCGGTCCAGCGCCTCGGTCGCGACACCGACGGCGGTGTCGAAGCCGAAGGTGACGTCGGTGGAGGCGATGTCGTTGTCGATCGTCTTCGGGACGCCGACGATGGGCAGCCCGGCCTCGGAGAGGAGGTTCGCCGCCTTCAGCGTGCCCTCGCCGCCGATCGGGATGATGGCGTCCAGACCGAGGTCCGCGACATGTCCGCGGGCCCGCTCCACACCGTCGCGCAGATGCGCGGGCTGGACGCGGGAGGAACCGAGGATCGTGCCGCCGCGGGCCAGGATGCCGCCCACCGCGTCGAGGTCGAGCTTGCGGTAGTCGGCCTCCAGCAGGCCCTTCCAGCCGTCGTGGAAGCCGATGACCTCGTCGCCGTGGTCCACCACCGCGCGGTGCACGACGGAACGGATGACGGCGTTGAGGCCGGGGCAGTCGCCGCCGGAGGTGAGTACGCCAATGCGCATGGCCCGGAAACCTTTGCAACGTGTAAGTCGACGACCGGACCACACCGTCCGGTTGGATCCCCGCCACCCTACCGGCGCAGAGTGGCGGGGCCGAACCGGCCGTCCGCTTGCTGGACTTCGCTCAACCGAGCGAAAAACCCCTCAGGCGGGCTTTCGCTCAATCGAGCGTCAGCCCTCTCAGGAGGGCTTTGCTCGTGCGAGCGGAGAGCGCCTCAGGCGGGCTGCGTCGCCGAGGCGATCCGCTCGGCGCGCAGCGCCTCGTACCAGCGGTCGTCGGTGGGCGGCAGCGCGTTCACGTCGAGGGCCAGCTTCAGCAGCAGATCGGCGATCTGCGGGTTGCGGGCCATCACCGGGCCGTGCATGTACGTCCCGAAGACCGTGTCGTTGTACGCGCCCTCCGTGCCGTCCCCGGTGCCGTTGCCCCGGCCGAACTGGACCCGGGCGAACGGCCGTGCCGTCGGGCCGAGATGGGTGACGCCCTGGTGGTTCTCGAACCCGGTCAGCGGTGGCAGGCCGAGCTGCGGGTCGATGTCCGCGAGTACGTCGCCGACGCACCGCGCGCCCTCGCCGCGGGTGGAGACCACGTCGAGCAGGCCGAGACCCTGCTCGCGCTCACCGAGGTCGTTGACGAACTCGTGCCCGAGGATCTGGTAGCCCGCGCAGACCGAGAAGATGATCGCGCCGTTGGACGCGGCCCGGCTCAGTCCGCCGTCGCGGCGCAGCCGCTCCGCCGCGAGCCGCTGGGGCCGGTCCTCGCCGCCGCCGATCAGATAGATGTCGCCGGACGTCGGCACCGGCTGGTCGCTGCGCACGTCGACGCGCTGCACATCCAGACCGCGCTGCCGGGCCCGCCGTTCCACGACCAGCGCGTTGCCCTGGTCGCCGTAGGTGCTGAGCAGGTCGGGGTAGACCCAGACCAGACGCAGACCGTTGTTGCTCATGCTTCGTCCTCTCCGGAGGTGGCCGGGGCCGGGGTCAGTTGCCGACACGACGGCGCAGATCCTGGAAGGCGGTGTAGTTGGCGATGACCTCGATACGGCCGGGCGGGGCGTACTGCACGGCCTCGTCGAGGTTCTCGCAGACCCGGAAGTCGAGACCGGCCACTTCGAGGCGGACCGCGAGGTCCAGCTTCCGGTCGCCGAGCACGAAGATCGGGTGTCCGGCCAGCTGGGTGTAGTCCACGTCCCACAGCCAGGAGGTGTCCGTGCCGTCCGCGCCGCGGGCGTTCACCGAGAGGATCACCGGCGTGGGCGGCGGGTCGATCAGCGAGAACGTCTCCAGCCAGCCGGCCGGGTTCTTCGCCAGCAGCAGGCGCAGCTCACGGTTCTGGAAGGTGACGACGTCGTAGCGTCCGGCCACCGCCTGCACCTGGTACATCCGCTCCAGCGCGACCTGCGGCGGCACCCCGAAGACGGCGGCGACGGCCGCCGAACTGGTGGCGTTCGCCTTGTTCGCCCGGCCCGGCAGCTGGAGGTGGATCGGCCACGCCGAACCGTGCGGGTCCAGGACGTAGTCGCCGTTCAGCGCCCAGCTCGGGGCGGGGCGGCGGAAGCCGCACTGCCCGCAGAACCAGTCGTCGCCCGGGCGCTGCATCACACCGCCGCAGGACGGGCAGGACCAGGCGTCGTCCTTCCACGCCTGACCGGCCGCCACCCACACCACGTTGGGAGAGGAGGAAGCCGCCCAGACGACCAGCGGGTCGTCCGCGTTGGCGATGATCACGGCCTTCGAGCCGGAGAGGCCCTCGCGCCAGTGCTCGGCCATCATCCGGGTCTCCGCCGCGCGGTCCAGCTGGTCGCGGGAGAGGTTGAGCAGCGCGATGGCCTTGGGCGTGGTGTCCCGGGCCACCCCCGCCAGGTACTTCTCGTCGACCTCGATCACGCCGAACTTGGCGTCCGAGCCGCCGGCCAGCGCCGACGTGATGCCCGCGGGCATGTTCGCGCCCAGCGCGTTCGACACGACGGGCCCCGCGGCCCGCAGCGCCTCGGCGATCAGCCGGGTGGTGGTCGTCTTGCCGTTCGTCGCCGACACGAGGATCACGTCCAGGTGCTGCGCCAGCCGCCCCAGCAGGTCGGGGTCGAGTTTGAGCGCCACCCGGCCGCCGATCACCGATCCGCTGCCCCGCCCCGCGGCTCGTGACACCGCCGCCGCGGCCTTGCCCGCCGTCACGGCCAGTTTGGCCCGCGGCGACAACGGCTCCGTGTTGCCTGCCATCGTCCTAGATCCTCCTTGCATCGGTCCGCGCCCAGCCTATCGATGTCCGGCGCGGCGACCGCACCGCGGCACCACGGGAACTGACCGGCCCCGGCGGAACGTACGCTTGCCGCCATGCGAAACCGCCCGATCCCCGGCAGTTCCGGACTCGTCCGTGAGATGAGTCTGCTCGGCGACCCGTTGCTCCACCGGCCCTGCGAGGACGTCACGGATTTTGGTCCGTCGCTCGCGAAGCTGGTCGAGGACATGTTCGCCACGATGTACGCCGCACAGGGTGTCGGGCTCGCCGCCAACCAGATCGGCGTCCCGCTCAAGGTGTTCGTCTACGACTGCCCGGACGACGACGATGTCCGCCATCTGGGACACGTGGTCAATCCCGAACTGGTCGAGGCGGACGGACTCACCGTACGCGGACCGGAGGGCTGTCTGTCACTTCCGGGTCTGGAAGCGGGCACGGAACGCTTCGACCACGCGGTCGTCGAGGGCCTGACGATGACCGGCGAGCCGGTCCGGATCGCCGGGACGGGATGGTTCGCCCGGTGCCTCCAGCACGAGTGCGACCACCTGGCGGGCACCGTCTACACCGACCGGCTGACGGGGCTGCGGCGTTCCCGGGCACTGCGGGCGGCGCGCAAGGCGCCCTGGGCGCGGCAGGACTGAGCTGCACCGGGGCCCGCCCCGCGTAGGTCTAGAACCCCGGCCCGCCCCGGACATCGCGGTCGCCCGCCTCCGCCAGCCGCCCCCACAGCAGATCGGCGAGGCTGCTCACCAGCCGTTCGCGGGAGCAGGGCCGGTCGGCGAGCCACCAGTCGCCCGCCGCGTGCATCATGCCGACGATCCCGTGGCCCCAGATGCGGGCCATCTGTTCGCCGTCCGGCCCCAGGTCGACCCGCTCGACGATCACCTGGCCCAGCTCCTCGCCGAGGCGGCGCAGCAGCGGGGCGGAGTGCCGGCCGACGTCGAAGCCCTGTTCGGGGGAGGGGGCGGCGTCGTCCGCCCCGTCGGAGGGGTGCATCAGGAAGCGGTAGACCTGGGGGCGGGCCTCGATCGCGGCGAGATAGGTGTCGAGCGTGGCCTCCACCCGCGCCCGCCGCTCGGCGGGCGCGTCCAGCGCGGCACGCAACGCGCTCAGCAGCGCGTCGGTGTGGCGCTTGGCCAGCGCGCGGTACAGGCCGCCCTTGTCCCCGAAGTGGCGGTAGAGGATCGGCTTGGTGATCCCGGCCTCGGCGGCGATGGCGTTCATCGAGGCCTGCGGTCCGTCCCTGAGCACCACCCGGTCCGCCGCTTCCAGCAACTCGCGGCGGCGGCGCTCGGCCGCGGTCCGCTGTCGCTCGGAGCTTCGTGCGGTCTCCATGTCGTCTCTCCCACCCCTGGCCACGCGATGCCGTCGCACCGCTCCTGCACGCCCGCGCAACGTAACACCCCACGGGGCGGGCGCCGGATCGGCTCCATGACGGTTGACAGTACCTACTTGCCGGTAACAGACTGTGGTTACCGCTAGTAACGTACGGGTTTTCGCCGCAGTGCCTGGAGGGGAACATGGCCGAGTTCACGCTTGAGCTCAACGACGACCAGAAGCAGGTCAAGGAGTGGCTCCACGGCTTCGCGGCGGATGTCATCCGCCCCGCCGCCGCGGAGTGGGACGAGCGTGAGGAAACGCCCTGGCCCGTCATCCAGGAAGCGGCCAAGGTCGGCATCTACTCCCTGGACTTCTACGCCCAGCAGTTCTTCGACCCTACGGGGCTCGGCATCCCCATGGCTATGGAGGAGCTCTTCTGGGGCGACGCGGGCATCGCCCTGTCGATCGTCGGTACGGGCCTGGCGGCCGTCGGCGTCCTCGCCAACGGCACCGAGGAGCAGATCGGCACCTGGATCCCGCAGATGTACGGCGACGCCGACGACGTGAAGGTCGCCGCCTTCTGCTCCTCCGAGCCCGACGCCGGCTCCGACGTCGCCTCCATGCGCACCCGGGCCGTCTACGACGAGGCCAAGGACGAGTGGGTCCTCAACGGCACCAAGACCTGGGCGACCAACGGCGGCATAGCCAACGTCCACGTCGTCGTCGCCGTCGTCGACCCCGACATCGGCTCCAAGGGCCACGCCTCCTTCATCGTGCCGCCGGACACCCCCGGCCTCTCCCAGGGCCAGAAGTTCAAGAAGCACGGCATCCGCGCCTCCCACACCGCCGAGGTGGTCCTGGAGGACGTCCGCGTCCCCGGGCACTGCCTGCTCGGCGGCAAGGAGAAGCTCGACGAGCGCCTCGCCCGCGCCCGGGAGCGCGCCAAGGCGGGCGGCGAGCGGGTCAAGAACGCGGCCATGGCCACCTTCGAGGCCTCCCGCCCGGCCGTCGGCGCGATGGCCGTCGGCACCGCCCGCGCCGCCTACGAGGTCGCCCTCGACTACGCGAAGACCCGCAGCCAGTTCGGCCGCCCGATCATCGACAACCAGGGCATCGCCTTCCAGCTCGCCGACATGCGCACCCGCATCGACGCGGCCCGGCTGCTGGTCTGGCGCGCCTCCTGGATGGCCACCACCGGCAAGCCGTTCACCTCGGCCGAGGGCTCCATGTCGAAGCTGTACGCGAGCGAGACCGCCCGGGACGTCACCGCGCAGGCGATCCAGATCCTCGGCGGCAACGGCTTCACCCGCGAGTACCCCGTCGAGCGCATGCACCGCGACGCGGCCATCTACACCATCTTCGAGGGCACCAGCGAGATCCAGCGCCTGGTGATCGCCCGCACGCTCTCGGGCATGCCGATCCGCTAGCGGACAGCCGGAAGGGGCCGCCCGGAGACCCGCTCCGGACGGCCCCTCCCCCTCTTTGGGCGGGCAGGTGCGCCTCTGTTCAGGCGGGCAGGTGCGCCTCGATCGCCGCCACGACCTCCGTGGACTCCGGCTCGGAGCGCGGCCGGATCCGGGCCACTGGCTCACCGGCCGGCGAGATCACGAACTTCTCGAAGTTCCATTGGACGTCCCCGGCCTCCCCGTCCGCGTCCGCCAGCCGCGTCAGCTCCGCGTACAGCGGGTGCCGGTCCGCGCCGTTGACGTCGATCTTCTCCAGCAGCGGGAAGCTGACCCCGTACGTCGTCGAGCAGAAGGTCTGGATCTCCTCCGCGCTGCCCGGCTCCTGCCCGGCGAACTGGTTGCACGGGACGCCGAGCACGGTCAGGCCACGGTCCCCGTAGTTCTGCTGCAGCCGCTCCAGCCCCTCGTACTGCGGGGTGAGCCCGCACTTGGAGGCCACGTTCACCAGCAGGACGGCCCGGCCGCTGTACGCGCCCAGCGTGGTCGGCTCGCCCGTGAGGGTGCGCAGCGGAATGTCGTGCAGCGTCATGAAACTCTCCCTGTTCCTTGCGTGGTGGTGCTCATTGTGCCGCCCACCGCTCACGGAGCGGCGAGCTCCTTGTAGTAGAAGGTCGTCGGCTTCAGGCTGCCCGCCGGATCGGCCGCGTATCCCGGCACGCTCCCGACCTTCGTCCACCCCGCCCCGCAGTAGACCTGCTCGGCCAGGCTGCCGGTCTCGGTGTCCAGGATCAGCAGCGTGATGCCCTCGGTCGCCGCGTACGCCTCGACCGCCGCCAGCAGCGCCCTGCCCAGCCCCTGGCCGCGCGCTGAGGGGCGGACCATCAGCTTGGCGACCTCCGCGCGGTGGCGGGCGTTCGGCAGCGGGGCGCGGACCAGGGCGATCGTCCCGGAGACCCGCCCGCCCTCACGGGCGATCCAGATGCCGATGGACCCGGCCTCCACGGCGGCGGCCCGCTCCCGCCACCACATCGCGGCCGCCTCCCGGTCCAAGGGGGCCAGGAAGCCCACCGAGGACCCCTCCTCGACGGTCTCGACCAACAGGCCGGCCAGGTCGTCGGCGTACGTGACCAGCTCGGGGGCGGACACATGGACGATCTCGGTCATGCGCGGGGTCCTTTCACGGCGGAACGGTCGAATGGGCGCGGCGGCGCAGCCGGGAGCGGGCCGCGCGCCCCGGGCGGAGGCCGTCTCCAGGGTGCACGGAGTGCGCCCCCGGTGACCGTCACCTCCACCGGTGCCGTCCACCCCCTACCCGGATGCGCTGCTCGCCACCGGGTACGGATGACACCGGTACGGGAGACTTCACCCGGCCTCCGGCCGCACCCCGTCCCGGTCCGCCGGCGCGGGCGTCAGCCGGAGAGTCACCACGTACGCCACCACCACCGCCACGATCACCAGGGGCATCACGGTGACCCCTTCCCTGCCCAGCAGAAGCGTCGCCAGGAGGACCGAGGTCATCGGCAGCCGCAGCATCGCCACGCACATCGCCCCGACGCCCATCGCGAACCCCGCCGTAAGAGGCAGCCCCGGCAGATGGGACAGCGCGATACCGCCCACCGCGCCCACGAACATGGCGGGAAACACCGGGCCGCCCCGGAAGCAGCTCAGCGAGGCGCAGTAGGCGAGCGACTTGCAGACGATGAGCAGTACGAGCGCGCCGACCGAATACTCCGCGCTCGCGGACAGGAGATGGCCCAGTTCGTGCTCGCCCGAGTACAGCACCTCGGAACCGTCCTTGCCCGACGTCTCGGCGTACACCAGCGCCAGCGCGCCGACGACCAGGCCCATCACCGCCGTGGCCACCACCGTCCGCCGCTCCACGCGTTCCTGGAGGACCAGCGACAGTCGGCGGATGCCCGCGCCCGCGAAGGCCGCCGCGACCCCCAGGACCAGCGCCCAGCCGAACCCGGCGGCATCCGGGGTGGCCGCCGGGGGCACCTCGCCCAGCGTCAGGGAGTACGTCCCCAGCCCCGTCCAGGAACCCAGCCCCGTGAAGATCAGCGCGCCGATTCCCGCCGAGAGCAGCCCGGGCACCAGGACCACGCCCAGCATCGGCCCGGCCAGCCCCGACACCTCCATCAGCAGGAACGCGCCCAGCAGCGGCGACCCCAGCAGGGCGCTCACCGCGGCGAAGCTGCCCGACGCGCCGACCAGGGACCGTGCGTCCGGCGTCAGGTCCCGCTTGACGCGGCCCGCCGCCCAGACGGCCAGCCCGCCGCCCAGCGCGATCAGGGGCGCCTCCGGCCCCAGCACCGCGCCCACGCCCAGCGAGACGAGCGCCGCGAGCACGATCCCGGGGAGATCGGCCGCGGGAGGCGCACCGGTCGACACCAGCCCCTCCGCCGGCCGGTGCCCGCCCCCGCCCGGCAGCCGGCGGACGACCAGCCCGACCAGGAGCCCGGCGACGCCGAGCAACGGAACGGGCCACCACGACGGGGTCGCCTCGAACCCCAGCGCCTTCGGCAGCTCCGTGTACGTCAGCGACTGGAGCTCCGAGACCAGCGCCAGGAAGCCGAACGCGATCGCGGAGACCGGCACCCCGAGCACGGCCGCCATCAGCAGCAACCCCGCGTACTTCCGCGTACGGACCGCCGCGTACGGGTCCTCCGGTGCGGGGAGGGGAGTGACCGGGGGCGTGGTCGGCATGGTCTCGGCTCCTCGGCGTGACGACGGTCGGGGAAAGGGGCATTCCCCTGGCCGCCGGGCACGGGTACACCCCCGGCCGCCGACCATCGGAAACGGGAGGTACACCCCCACGGCTTAACGCCGGGATACCACGCGGCAGTGGACCGGGCCGCCCTCTGCCGCCGGGAACACACCCTCCGGTGCGGAAGGTCAGCCGCCCGGCCCCGGGAGACCGTCCGCGCCGGAGGTGCCGTTCGCGTCGGCCGTCGGCAGCCGTCCCGCGGCCACCGCCTCCACCAGCGCCCGGTGGTCCAGCTCGTTGCGGTCCGCGTACGACTCCGCGAACGTGGCGACCGCCCGGTCGAAGACATCCTTGGAGCCCAGGTAAGCGGCGATGGCGATCCGGTCCCCGGACCTGGCGTGGGCGCGGGCCAGCGTGGCCCCGCACACCTCGCCGAAGACCCGCATCCCCTTCGGCGCCATCGACTCCGGCTCGGCTATGCCCTTCCAGTCGCGCAACTGGCGCACATAGAAGTCCCGGCTCCGGCCGTCGAGGCCGTCCGCCCGCTCCCAGCCGAGGAAGATGTCACCGGCCGCCTGCATCAGGCGCTGCCCCGCGACCACCCGTTCCCCCTGGTTCGCGTACCGGCTCGCCCCGCTGTACTCGGCCAGCACCGAGGGACCGGCCTCCTTCGCCTGGAGCAGCAGCGGATCCCCGCCGTCCCGGCCGAGCAGCAGGACGATCCAGCACCGGGTGCCGACACTGCCCACACCGACGACCTTCCGCGCCACGTCCACCAGCTCGAAGTCCTCCAGCAGACTGCGCCGGTCGGACGGCAGGCTGCGCCCGTACCCCGCCAGCATGGAGCCGAACTGCCGGAACAGCGCGTCCCGGTCCACCCCCGGCATCAGGTCGGTCAGCGGCACGACCATCGGCGGGTCCGCCGCGATCCGCAGCCGCCCGTCCACCACCTCGGCGAGCTTCCCGAACGCCTGCATACTGTCCCGGGACCGGGCCTTCCCCAACGCCCGGTCGACGTTCCTGCGGCCCCGCCCGCCCAGCTGCTCCGCGGCCACCGTACGCAGCCGCTCGGCGTCCGTCCGCGCGTACCAGACGTCCAGATTGCGCATGCCCGCGAACCGGGCCATCGCCTCCCGGTACGAGCGGACCGCGGCTCCCACGATCCCGGCCCGCTCCGAGTCCGTGAAGCCGTTCGCCCGCCCCGCGATGACCAGGCTGGCCGCGAGCCGCTTGACGTCCCACTCCCAGGGCCCCGGCAGCGTCTCGTCGAAGTCGTTGATGTCGAAGAGCAGATTCCGCTCGGGGGAGGCCAGCAGCCGGAAGTTCAGCAGATGGGCGTCGCCGCACAACTGCGCCCGGATCCCCGAGTCCGGGGCGCCGGCCAGGTCCGCGGCCATCAGGGCGGCCGCGCCCCGGTAGAAGCGGAACGGGGACTCGGTCATCCGGGCGTAGCGGATCGGGACCAGCTCGGGAACCCGGTCCGCCGACTGCGTTTCGAGGACGGTGAGCGGGTCGGGCCGGTGCGGCGACGCGGTGAACTCCGCGTGGCTCGACCGGGGCGCCTGCCGGCGGGCGGCCTTGCCCAGCGCCGCGCGTTCGGCCGGTGTCGCGTGCGGCGCGGCGCGCAGCGGCGCCTCGGCCTCCCGGTCCATGAAGTGGCTCCTTCCGGTGTTCCTCAGGCCTTCTCGGCGAGTCGGCGGTCGCGCCGCAGGCGGACCCGCTGCCAGATCGCGCGCTGGGCTTTGAGGGTGGCCGTGCCCACCACGATCAGCACGAGGATGTTCACGACGAGCTGGACGGCCGAGCCCCGCACATCGGACCAACTGGTGAACGCCGAGGAGACGGCGATGTCCGCGGCGGCCGGGATCGTCGTCACGGAGATGAACACCCCGAGAAGGGCGCTCGTCCTGGCCTCGGTGAGCGACACGATTCCGACGATCCCGGCCAGGGTGGCGACGGCGACGGAGAAGAAGTTGGGTGTGTTGATGAGGTTGGAGACGGGCCGCAGCCCCCGGTCGAACGCCTCCGACTCCAGCCCGAAACCCCGGATGAGGAGGGCGAAGAGGAAGGTGACCACGATGGTGAGGAGAAAGCCGGCGCCCAGGGCGGCCAGCCCGCTGCGCACCATCGACCGGTGGCGCCGGTCGATGCCCAGCGCCACGCTGACGATCGCGCCGTACTCAGGCCCGACGACCATCGCCCCGACGATCAGGATCTGCGAGTTGGTGACGATGCCGACCGACCCGATCAGACCGGCGACGACCAGGTAGAGGTAGAAGCTCGGCGGGTACCGGCCCCCGGACCTGATGCGCGCCTCGACCTGTTCCCAGACCGGGGCCCGGCTCAGCGGCCCCAGCTCGCGCTGCCCGCCTTCGGTGGCCGCACCGGAGAAGGCCATGTCGACGGGTTCGATGACGAGGGAGCCCCGCCGGTCGAGGTGGACGGCGCGCAGGCGGTGCAGCACGTCGTTGGCCGCGCCCGTCAGTACGTCGCAGGCGATGGCGTCGCCGTCGGGGCGGCGCGCCGCGTCCCGCTGGACGATCAGGTTGAGCACGCAGGGGTCGCCCGAGAGCAGACCGACGACCTCGTCGGTCAGGTCCGGCGGACTCACCGCGCGGATGTGGATCATGTCCATCCCGGCACCTCCGCGGCTCCCGGCCCCGTCGCACGGAGCTGCGCCCGGCAGGCGGCCCGGGGCTCACTCCAGTAACGCGGCCCCGGCACCGTTCGGCAAACCGGGTGCCCCGGCCGGGAAGCCCGGAGCCGAGGGCCGCAGCCCGCCCGTGCTGGGATCACCCGTGCTGGGATCATCGAGGGGTGGACACACCCGATGCCTTTCCCGAACCACTGCCCGGGGCCGACGAAGCGGTCCGCGAGGAGTCGGCCACCGACGACGGAACGCCGGAGGGCCGCCGCCTCGTCCGCTGCCGGCTCTGCGGCAGGCCCCTGACCGGGACCGACTCGCGGCGGGCCGGTCTCGGCCCGTCCTGCGACGCCAAGCTGCACCCGGCGCCACCGGACATCCGCACCCGCCGCCACGAGGTCGACCAGGACCCGCTGCCGGGCACCTGAGCCGAGCCCCGCATTACAGCCGCCGGAAAAGACCCTCCTGCACCACCGACACCAGGAGCTGCCCCGAACGGTCGTAGATCCGGCCCCGCGCCAAGCCCCGGCCACCCGTCGCGATCGGCGACTCCTGGTCGTACAGGAACCACTCGTCCGCCCGGAACGGCCTGTGAAACCACATGGCATGGTCCAGGGACGCCATGTCGAAGCCGCGCGGACCCCACAGCGGCTCCACCGGGATGCGTACCGCGTCCAGCAGCGTCATGTCGCTCGCGTACGTCAGCGCGCAGGTGTGCACCAGCGGGTCGTCGCCCAGCGGGCCCACCGCCCGCATCCACACCGCGCTGCGCGGATCGGCGTCCTGGATCTCGTCCTTCGTCCAGCGCAGCCGGTCGACGTAACGGATGTCGAAGGGCTGGCGGCGGGCCATCCGCTCCAGCGCCTCCGGCAGCGCGCCCAGGTGCTCGCGTACTTCCTCGGCGACCGTCGGCAGCTCCTCCGGGTCCGGGACGATCCGGGCGGGCGGCAGCTGGTGCTCGAAGCCCGCCTCCTCGGGGCGGTGGAAGGACGCCGTCAGGTTGAAGATCGTCCGGCCCTCCTGGACGGCCGTCACCCGCCGGGTGGTGAAGGACCGGCCGTCGCGGACCCGCTCCACCTGGTAGACGATCGGCACGCCGGGACGGCCCGGGCGCAGGAAGTAGGCGTGCAGCGAGTGCACCGGCCGCTCCCCGTCCGTGGTCCGGCCCGCCGCCACCAGCGCCTGGCCCGCGACCTGCCCGCCGAAGACCCGCTGCAAGGACTCCTCCGGGCTGCGGCCGCGGAAGATGTTGACCTCGATCGGCTCCAGGTCGAGAAGGTCGACCAGATGCTCGGCCGGGTTCGTCATGCCGTACCTCTCCAGTTCCGCGTCAGGGATGCGCTCACAGCTGGCCGACCTCGGTGACCCGGACGACCGCCCGGCCCTCCTCGTCGGACGCCGCCAGGTCCACCTCGGCCTTGATGCCCCAGTCGTGGTCGCCCGCCGGGTCGGCGAACGCCTGCCAGACCCGCCACAGCCCGTGCGCCGGGTCCTCCTCGATCTTCAGCAGCTTCGGACCCCGCGCGTCCGGACCGGTCCCGATCTCCTCGTGCGCGTCCCAGTACGCGTCCAGGGCCTCGCCCCACGCGTCCTCGTCCCACCCGGCCTCGCCGTCGAGCTCGCCCAGAGCACCCGCCCGGTCCAGCGCGGCCAGCTCCACCCGCCGGAACATCGCGTTGCGCACCAGCACCCGGAAGGCGCGGGTGTTGGCCGTGACCGGCTTGACCTCGTCAGCCTTCTCCTGCGCCTGCTCGGCCGTCTCCACCTCGGGGTTGGCCAGCTGCTCCCACTCGTCCAGCAGGCTGGAGTCGACCTGACGCACCATCTCGCCCAGCCAGGAGATCAGGTCCTGGAGGTCCTCCGACTTCACGTCGTCCGGGATCGTGTGCTCCAGCGCCTTGTACGCGCTCGCCAGATACCGCAGCACGATGCCCTCGGTCCGGGCCAGCTCGTAGTGCGAGGTGAACTCCGTGAACGTCATGGCCCGTTCGAACATGTCCCGGATCACCGACTTCGGCGACACCGGGTGGTCGTTCACCCACGGGTGGCTCGTGCGGTACACGTCGTAGGCGTGCCACAGCAGCTCGCTCAGCGGCTTCGGGTACGTGACCTCCTGGAGCCGCTCCATCCGCTCCTCGTACTCGACCCCGTCCGCCTTCATCTGCCCCACGGCCTCGCCGCGCGCCTTGTTCTGCTGGGCGGCCAGGATCTGCCGGGGGTCGTCCAGCGTCGACTCGACGACCGAGACCATGTCCAGTGCGTACGACGGCGATTCGGCGTCCAGCAGGTCGAACGCGGCCAGCGCGAACGTGGACAGCGGCTGGTTCAGCGCGAAGTCCTGCTGGAGGTCGACCGTCAGCCGCACGATCCGGCCCTCGGCGTCCGGCGTCTCCAACTGCTCCACCACGCCGCCGTCCAGCAGCGAACGGTAGATGGCGATGGCCCGCCGGATGTGCCGCAGCTGCGCCCGGCGCGGCTCGTGGTTGTCCTCCAGCAGATGCCGCATCGCCTCGAAGGCGTTGCCCGGGCGGGCGATGACCGCGAGCAGCATCGTGTGCGTCACCCGGAAACGGGAGTTCAGCGGCTCGGGCTCGGACTGGATCAGCTTGTCGAAGGTGGTCTCCGACCAGGCGACGAAGCCCTCGGGGGCCTTCTTGCGGACGACCTTGCGCTTCTTCTTCGGGTCGTCGCCCGCCTTCTTGACGGCCTTCTCGTTCTCGATGACGTGCTCGGGGGCCTGCGCCACGACGAACCCGGCCGTGTCGAACCCGGCCCGCCCGGCGCGGCCCGCGATCTGGTGGAACTCCCGCGCGCGCAGGGTCCGCACCCGGGTGCCGTCGTACTTGGTGAGCGCCGTGAACAGCACCGTACGGATGGGTACGTTGACGCCGACGCCGAGCGTGTCCGTACCGCAGATCACCTTCAGCAGACCCGCCTGGGCCAGCTTCTCCACCAGGCGGCGGTACTTGGGCAGCATCCCCGCGTGGTGGACGCCGATGCCGTGGCGTACGTAACGGGAGAGGTTCTGGCCGAACTTGGTGGTGAAGCGGAAGCTGCCGATCAGGTCGGCGATCTTCTCCTTCTCCTCCTTCGTGCACATGTTGATGCTCATCAGCGACTGCGCCCGCTCGACGGCCGCCGCCTGCGTGAAGTGCACGATGTAGACCGGCGACTGCCGGGTGTCCAGCAGCTCGGTCAGCGTCTCGGTGATCGGCGTGAAACGGTATTCGTAGCTCAGCGGCACCGGGCGGGTCGCCGAGCGCACCACCGAGGTCGGGCGGCCGGTGCGGCGGGTCAGGTCCTTCTCGAACATCGATACGTCGCCGAGCGTCGCCGACATCAGCACGAACTGCGCCTGCGGCAGCTCCAGCAGCGGGATCTGCCAGGCCCAGCCGCGGTCCGGCTCGGCGTAGAAGTGGAACTCGTCCATCACGACCTGGCCGATGTCGGCGTACTTCCCGTCGCGCAGCGCGATGGAGGCCAGCACCTCGGCCGTACAGCAGATCACCGGGGCGTCCGCGTTGACCGAGGCGTCGCCGGTCAGCATGCCGACGTTCTCGGTACCGAAGAGCTTGCACAGGTCGAAGAACTTCTCCGACACCAGTGCCTTGATCGGAGCCGTGTAGAAGGTGACCTTGTCCTGCGCCAGCGCCGTGAAGTGCGCGCCCGCCGCCACCAGGCTCTTGCCCGAGCCGGTCGGGGTGGACAGGATCACGTTCGCCCCGGAGACCACCTCGATCAGCGCCTCCTCCTGAGCCGGGTACATCGTGATGCCCTGGCTCTCGGTCCATGAGGAAAAGGCCTCGAAGAGGGCGTCAGGGTCGGCTGTCTGGGGAAGCTGGTCGATGAGGGTCACGCCCCCATCTTGCCTGTCTTCCGGCCGGATGAGGGAACCGGCCGACGCGACCAAGATCATGGGCGATACGCTGCGGTCTCAACCTGCCCGCGCCGTACCGGTGATGGGCGTACGAACCTCTGGGGGCGGGAAAAGACCATGATGGGACCGGCACACTCTCTGTCAGGGGCAGCGGCCTGGCTGGGGGTGGGCGCGGCCGCCGCCGCCGCGGGCCACACGATGCCCTGGCCCGTCCTCGTCGTCGGGGCGCTGATCTGCGCCGGAGCGGCGCTCGCCCCCGACCTCGATCACAAGGCCGCGACCATCTCGCGCGCCTTCGGCCCGATATCCAAGGCCCTCTGCGAGATCGTCGACAAGCTCTCCTACGCCGTCTACAAGGCCACCAAGAGCACTGCGGACCCTCGCCGCAGCGGCGGCCACCGCACCCTCACCCACACCTGGTTCTTCGCGGTGCTGATGGGGGCCGGCTGCTCCTTCGCCGCGGTCGCCGGAGGGCGCTGGGGAGTCCTCGCGATCCTCTTCGTCCATCTGGTGCTCGCCGTGGAGGGCCTGCTCTGGCGGGCGGCCAGGGTCTCCAGCGACGTGCTCGTCTGGCTGCTCGGCGCGACCAGCGCCTGGATCCTCGCGGGCGTCCTCGACCAGCCCGGCAACGGGGCCGGCTGGCTGTTCGACGCCCCCGGCCAGGAGTACATGTGGCTCGGCCTGCCCATCGTGCTCGGCGCCCTCGTCCACGACATCGGCGACGCCCTGACCATCTCCGGCTGCCCGATCCTGTGGCCCCTCCCGATCGGCGGCAAGCGGTGGTACCCGCTCGGCCCGCCGAAGTTCATGCGCTTCCGGGCCGGCAGCTGGGTGGAGATCAAGCTGCTGATGCCCGCCTTCATGGTCCTCGGGGGAGTGGGCGGGGCGGCCGCCCTCAACTTCATATGACGCACCGCCGGCCGTGCCTGCCGCCCGTGAGGCGGTCGGCGCGTCCGGCGCCCTTCCGGCGGGCGGCGCGCCCCGCCCCGTAGCACCATGGGCGCATGCTGCTCGCCGAGCTCGCCCAGGTGTCCCTGGAGGTCGCCGCCACCTCCGCCCGGTCCAAGAAGGTGGCGCTCCTCGCCGGTCTCTTCCGGGACGCCGGACCCGAGGACGTCCCCGTCGTCATCCCGTACCTCGCCGGACGGCTGCCGCAGGGCCGGATCGGGGTGGGGTGGCGATCGCTCGGCGACCCCGTGGAGCCCGCGCCGGAGCCCACCCTCACCGTCACCGGCGTCGACGCCGAGCTGACCGCCCTCGCCGCCGTCGCCGGCCCCGGCTCCCAGGCCCGGCGCAAGGAGCACCTGCGCGCCCTGTTCTCCGCCGCCACCGAGGACGAGCAGCGCTTCCTGCGGGCCCTGCTCACCGGCGAGGTACGCCAGGGGGCCTTGGACGCCGTCGCCGCCGACGCCCTGGCCCATGCCGCCGACGTCCCGCCCGCCGACGTCCGGCGGGCCGTGATGCTCGCCGGATCGCTCCAGGAGGTCGCCGGTGTCCTGCTCGCGGACGGGCCCGAGGCGCTCGCCGCCTTCCGGCTCACGGTCGGGCGGCCCGTCCAGCCGATGCTGGCGCACACCGCCGCCTCGGTCGGCGAGGCACTCGACAAGCTGGGCGCGTGCGCGGTCGAGGAGAAGCTCGACGGCATCCGGGTGCAGGTCCACCGCGACGGCGACCGGATCCGCGCCTACACCCGGACCCTCGACGACATCAC
Organism: Streptomyces durocortorensis; assembly: GCF_016901035.1. GTDB lineage: Bacteria > Actinomycetota > Actinomycetes > Streptomycetales > Streptomycetaceae > Streptomyces > Streptomyces durocortorensis. Next base: position 13,296 of record NZ_JAFEUF010000014.1, on the reverse strand, counting down.
CGACCGGCTGCCCGAGCTGACCGCCGCCGTCTCCACCCTTCCGGCCGGCCGCTTCATCCTGGACGGCGAGGTGATCGCCCTGGGGGAGGACGGCAGGCCCCGGCCGTTCCAGGAGACCGCCTCCCGGGTGGGCTCACGGCGGGACGTGGCGGAGGCGGCGGCGCACGTGCCCGTCGTCCCGGTCTTCTTCGACGCGCTCCGCGTCGACGACGAGGACCTGCTCGACCTGCCCTTCACCGACCGCCACGCGGCCCTGGCCCGGCTTCTCCCCGAGCACCTCCGGGTCCGCCGCGCCCTCGTCCCCGACGCGGAGGACCCGCAGGCCCGCGCGGCGGCCGACGCGTTCCTCGCCGACACCCTGGAACGCGGCCACGAGGGCGTCGTCGTCAAGGACCTGACCGCCACCTACAGCGCCGGTCGCCGGGGCGCGTCCTGGCTGAAGGTCAAGCCGGTGCACACCCTGGACCTGGTGGTCCTAGCCGTCGAGTGGGGCAGTGGTCGCCGCACCGGCAAGCTCTCCAACCTGCACCTGGGCGCACGCCGGCCCGACGGTACGTTCGCGATGCTCGGGAAGACCTTCAAGGGGCTCACGGACGCCCTGCTGGAGTGGCAGACCGAGAAGCTGGGCGAACTGGCGGCCAGCGACGACGGCCACGTCGTCACCGTGCGCCCGGAACTCGTCGTGGAGATCGCCTACGACGGACTCCAGCGCTCCACCCGCTACCCCGCCGGGGTCACCCTGCGGTTCGCCCGCGTCCTGCGCTACCGCGACGACAAGACCGCCCAGGAGGCGGACACCGTGGAGACGGTCCTGTCCCGGCAGCCGTGAGCGCGCCCCTGTCCTGAAGGGGCGCGCTCGTACGGGGCGGGGCGGCTCAGTGCTTGATGACCGTCGCCGCCGTGTGCTCCTTGATCTGCTCGGGCGTCAGATACACGTCCGTGTACTCGAAGTCCCGCAGCGTCGCCGGCTTGCGGGACTGGAACCCGGTCCGTACGAAGTCGTCACCGGCGACCGCGTTCAGCATCCAGTTCGTCATGACCCGGGTCTTCGCCACGTTCGTCCGCAGCGCCGACCAGTGGTAGCCCCGGGCCACCGCCTGTGCGGGCAGCCCGCGCAGCTCGATGCCCAGCGGTTTGGACACCGCGTCCTTGCCGCCGAGGTCCACGACGAGCCCCAGGTCCTTGTGCACGTAGTCCTTGAGCGGCTCGTGGCGCACCGAGGCGATCAGATTGTCCGCCAGCACCCGGCCCTGGCGCATCGCGTGCTGTGCGGTGGGCGGGCAGACCGCTCCGTCGCCCTTCGCCAGGTCGGGCACCGCGGCCGCGTCGCCGAGCGAGAACACCCCGTCCGCGCCCGGCAGTTTCATCTGCGGGGTCACGGCGAGCCGGCCGCGTACCGTCTCCGCGCCGAGCGTGGCGACCAGCGGGCTGGCGGCCACCCCGGCGGTCCAGATCAGCGTCCGGCAGGGCAGCACCCGGCCGTCGGTGAACGTGACCTCCTCCGGCCCCGCCTTGGCGACCGACACTCCGAGCGACACCTCGATGTTCCGCTTGCGGAGCACCTCCAGCGCGGCCAGGCCGAGCTTGTCGCCGAGCTCCGGCATCAGCTTGGGCGCGATGTCGATCAGATGCCACTTGATCAGGCGCGGGTCCAGCCGCGGATAGTGCTTCACCGCGTTGGTGGTCAGACGCTGCAGGCAGGCGGCCGTCTCCGTGCCCGCGTACCCGCCGCCGACCACGACGAACTGGAGCCGGGAGGCCCGCTCGGCCTCGTCGTGACTGGCGTCCGCCAGGTCCAGCTGGGCGATGACGTGGTCGCGGACGTACGCGGCCTCGGCCAGGGTCTTCATCCCCCGGGCGTTGTCCAGCAGCCCGGGGATGTCGAACGTCCGGGTGACGCTGCCCGCCGCCAGCACGAGGTAGTCGTACGGCTCGTTCACGATCTCGTCCGTGATCTTCCGGATCACACAGACCTTCGCCTGCGTGTCCACGCCGATCGCGCCGCCCGGCACGATCCTGGTCCGGTGGCGGCGGCTGCGGCGCAGCGACACCGCGACGGACTGGGGGGTGAGCACCCCGGAGGCCACCTGGGGGAGCAGCGGCAGATACAACTGGTAGGAGAACGGTGTGACGAGCGTGATCTGGGCCTCGCCCGGAGCGAGCCTGCGCTCCAGACGGCGTACGCACTCGACGCCTGCGAAGCCGGCGCCGACGACGAGAATCCTGGGTGGTGCCACGGTCTAGGTCCCTTCTCGGGCTTGCGTGGTTCTGCGCTCGCCTGCCCCGTTTACCGGGTGATTCACCCCTCATCCTCACCGGATGCTCAGGCATCCGCCTCCTGACGGGGGTGAAACGGGGCCCGATCAGAGGGGAGGGGCGGCGGACAGTTGCCGCAGCCGGGGCAGCACCCCGGGGCCGTAGCAGCCCGGTCCTCGGGTCGGCACCTGCTCGGGGAGCCGGTCAGCCGGAGCACTCCGCCCCCTGGAACGAAGGGAGTTCGGCCGCCCGCCCCGTGCGAGGATGCTGCGGTGACCACATCGCCCCCCTCTCCCGTGGCCGACGACTCTCCCGTGGGCGACGCCCCGCCCCGCGACCTCGCCCTGGGTGCCCGTGCCGCGGCGGTCCTCGTGTTCGGGTCGTCGGCCGCGGTCCTCGTGGTCGAGATCGTCGCCCTGCGGCTGCTCGCCCCTTACCTCGGCCTCACCCTGGAGACCAGCACGATGGTGATCGGCATCGCGCTGACCGCCATCGCCCTGGGCTCCTGGCTCGGCGGGCGCGTCGCGGACCAGGTCGATCCGTACCGGCTCATCGCCCCCGCGCTCGGCGTGTCGGGCGTGGTCGTCGCGCTCACCCCGCTCCTGCTCCGTACCACCGCGGAGTGGTCGCCGGCGCTGCTCCTGCTGGTCGCCTCGGCGACCCTGCTGGTGCCGGGCGCGCTGCTCTCCGCGGTGACCCCCTTCGTGACGAAGCTGCGGCTCACCAGCCTCGCCGAGACCGGGACGGTCGTCGGGCGGCTGTCGGGCGTCGGCACCTTCGGAGCCATCGTCGGCACCGTCCTCACCGGATTCGTCCTGGTCGCGCGGCTGCCCGTCAGCTCCATCCTGATCGGCCTGGGGGCTCTGCTGGTCGTCGGGGCCGCCCTCGTCGGGTGGCGGGCCCGCCGGTGGCGGCGCGCCTCGGCCGTGGCGCTCGCCACCGTCGTCGCGGGCACCCTCGCCACCGGTTTCGCCCCCGGCGGCTGCGACGCGGAGACCCGCTACCACTGCGCCCAGGTCGTCGCGGACCCCGACCGGGACAGCGGCCGCACCCTCGTCCTGGACGGCCTGCGCCACTCCTACGTCGACGTGGAGGATCCGACGTACCTGAAGTTCGCGTACGTACGCGCCTTCGCCTCCGTGGTCGACACCGCCTTCCCCGAGGGCGCACCGCTGACCGCCCACCACATCGGGGGCGGCGGCCTGACCTTCCCCCGCTACCTCGCGGCCACCCGCCCCGGCACCCGTAGCCTCGTCTCCGAGATCGACCCCGGAGTCGTCCGCATCGACCGCGACCGGCTCGGCCTCGGCCCCTCGGTCACGACCGGCATCGACGTACGCGTCGAGGACGGCCGACTGGGCCTGCGGCGGCTGGCGGCGGGCAGCCACGACCTGGTCGTCGGCGACGCCTTCGGGGGCGTCAGCGCACCGTGGCACCTCACGACCTCCCAGGCGCTGGGCGACGCACGCCGGGCGCTCGACGAGGACGGTCTGTACGTTGCCAACCTCATCGACCACGGCCGGCTCGCCTTCGCCCGCGCCGAGGTCGCCACCCTCGCCGCGACCTTCCCGCATGTCGCGCTGCTCGGGAAGCCCGCGGACATCGGACTGGACCCCACGGCTTCGAGCATCGGCGGCAACATGGTGGTCGTCGCCTCCGCCCGGCCGCTCGACGCCTCCGCCGTCCAGAAGGCCATGGACGCCCGGGACGTCGGGTGGAGGATCACCACCGGCGACGCCCTCGCCGCCTGGACCGGGAACGCCCGGGTGCTCACCGACGACCACGCACCCGTCGACCAGCTCCTCCAGCCCCACCCCGTCCGAACGGCCCGCTGATCTCCGGACGCCTCGCTGACGCCGGACGGCTCGGTGACCGGTGACCCCGGACGGCCCGACGACGCCGGACGGCCCGGTGACGTCGAACGGCCCGGTGGCCCCCGGCCGTTCGAGAGGGGGTCACCAGGCCGTCCGGACGAGACGCCTCACCCGTGCCAGGACCGCCACAGCGACGCGTACGCGCCGTCAGCCGCCACCAGCTCGTCGTGGCTGCCCAGTTCGCTGATCCGGCCGTCCTCGACCACCGCGATCACATCCGCGTCGTGCGCGGTGTGCAGCCGGTGCGCGATCGCCACCACCGTACGGCCCTCCAGCACCCGGGCCAGCGAACGCTCCAGGTGGCGGGCGGCCCGTGGGTCCAGCAGGGAGGTCGCCTCGTCCAGCACCAGCGTGTGCGGGTCGGCCAGCACGAGACGGGCCAGGGCGATCTGCTGCGCCTGCGCCGGGGTCAGCGTGAACCCGCCCGAGCCGACCTCGGTGTCCAGCTCCTTGTCCAGGGCCTTCGCCCAGCCGTCCGCGTCGACCGCGGCCAGCGAGGCCCACAGCTCCGCGTCCTTCGCCCCGTCACGGGCGAGGCGCAGATTGTCCCGGAGCGAACCGACGAAGACGTGGTGCTCCTGGTTGACCAGGGCCACCTGCTCGCGGACCCGCTCCGCCGTCATCCGCGACAGCTCCGCCCCGCCGAGCGTCACCTCACCGGTGCGCGGCGCGTAGATCCCCGCCAGCAGCCGCCCGAGCGTGGACTTGCCCGCGCCGGACGGGCCGACCAGGGCGAGCCGGGTGCCCGGAGCCACGTCGAGCGACACCTTGTGCAGGACGTCGACACCCTCCCGGTACCCGAACCGGACGTCGTCCGCCCGCACGTCCCGGCCCACCGGGCCCACGCCGGCGTCGCCCGCGTCCGGCTCGATCTCCCGGACGCCGACCAGTCGGGCCAGCGACACCTGGGCCACCTGGAGCTCGTCGTACCACCGCAGGATCAGACCGATCGGATCGACCATCATCTGCGCCAGCAGCGCCCCCGTCGTCAGCTGCCCGACCGTGATCCAGCCCTCCAGCACGAACCAGCCGCCGAGCAGCAGGACCGCGCCGAGGATCGTCACGTACGTCGCGTTGATGACGGGGAACAGCACCGAGCGCAGGAACAGCGTGTACCGCTCCCACGCCGTCCATTCGGTGATCCGCCGGTCCGACAGCGCCACCCGGCGGCCGCCGAGGCGGTGCGCCTCCACGGTCCGCCCGGCGTCCACGGTCTCCGCGAGCATCGCGGCGACGGCGGCGTAACCGGCGGCCTCCGAGCGGTACGCGGAGGGGGCCCGGCGGAAGTACCAGCGGCAGCCCACGATCAGCACCGGCAGCGCGATCAGCACGGCGAGCGCCAGTGGGGGAGCGGTCACGGCCATCGCGCCGATCAGCAGACCGGCCCACACGACGCCGATCGCCAGCTGCGGCACGGCCTCGCGCATGGCGTTCGCCAGCCGGTCGATGTCCGTGGTGATCCGGGACAGCAGATCGCCCGTCCCGGCCCGCTCCAGCACCCCGGGCGGCAGCCCGACGGACCGGACGAGGAAGTCCTCCCGCAGGTCCGCGAGCATCTCCTCGCCCAGCATCGCCCCGCGCAGCCGCATGGAGCGGGTGAACACGACCTGGACGACCAGCGCGACCGCGAAGATCGCGGCCGTACGCTCCAGATGCAGGTCGGTGACGCCGGCGGACAGGTCCTCGACCAGCCCGCCCAGCAGATACGGTCCGGTGATCGAGGCGATCACCGCCACCGCGTTGACCGCGATCAGGACGGTGAACGCCCTGCGGTGCCGGCGCAGCAGACTCCGTACGTAACTCCGCACGGTCGTCGGCGTGCCCACGGGCAGCGTCGTCGCCGACTCCGGTGCCGCGGGGTCGTACGCCGGGGGTGCGACGCCGATCATGCCCTCTCCTCGACTTCCTGGACGTTCTTCACAGCGGGTTCCTGGGCGCTCTTCATGGCGGGGACGGACGCGATGTTCTCCGTCTCCTCGTCGGTCTCCCGGGTGACGACCGCCCGGTAGCGCGGTTCGGTGCGCAGCAGCTCGCGGTGGTCTCCCACGGCGACCACGGCGCCCTCGTGGACGAGCACCACCCGGTCGGCGGCGTCGAGCAGCAGCGGCGACGAGGCGAACGCCACCGTCGTACGCCCCCGGCGCAGCTTCGCGATCCCGGCGGCGACCCGCGCCTCGGTGTGCGAGTCGACCGCGGAGGTCGGCTCGTCCAGCACCAGCGCCTCCGGGTCGGTGACCAGCGACCGGGCGAGCGCGAGGCGCTGGCGCTGGCCGCCGGACAGGGACCGGCCCCGCTCGGTGATCCGGGTCCGCATCGGGTCGCCGTCGTTGTCGGCGGACGCCTGCGCGAGGGCGCTCAGCACGTCACCGCACTGGGCCGCCTCCAACGCCGCGTCCGCGGTGACCAGGCCCGAGGACGGTACGTCGAGCAGCTCCCGGAGTGTGCCGGAGAGCAGCACCGGGTCCTTGTCCTGGACCAGTACGACCGCCCGTGCAGCGTCCAGCGGGATCTCGTCCAGGGCGACCCCGCCGAGCAGCACCGACGGGGCCGCCGAGGGATCCGCTTCCTCGGACTCCTCGGCATCCGCGTGCCCGCCGAGTCGTTCGGCCAGCCGGCCCGCCTCGTCCGGGTCGCCGCAGACGACGGCCGTGAACTGCCCACGCGGGGCCATCAGCCCGGTCGCCGGGTCGTACAGGTCACCGGCCGGCGTCACGCCTTCGACGGTGGCGTCCCGCGAGCTGCGGTGCAACGACAGCACCCGCACCGCACGCTGGGCGGACGGCCGCGAGAAGGAGTACGCCATCGCGATCTCCTCGAAGTGACGCAGCGGGAACAGCATCAGGGTCGCCGCGCTGTAGACGGTGACGAGCTGGCCGACGTCGATCCGGCCGTCCCGGGCGAGCGTCGCCCCGTACCAGACCAGGGAGATCAGCAGGATCCCGGGCAGCAGTACCTGCACCGCCGAGATCAGCGCCCACATCCTGGCGCTGCGTACGGCTGCCCGGCGGACCTCCTGGGAGGCGCGGCGGTAGCGGCCGAGGAACAGCTCCTCGCCGCCGATGCCGCGCAGCACGCGCAGCCCGGCGACGGTGTCCGAGGCCAGCTCGGTGGCTTTCCCGGCCTTCTCGCGCTGCTCGTCGGCGCGGCGGGTGGCGCGCGGCAGCAACGGCAGGACGGCCAGGGCGAGCACCGGCATGGCGAGCGCCACCATCAGCCCGAGGGACGGCAGGTAGATCGCCAGGCCGACGCAGATCAGCACCAGGGCGGTGGCCGCGGCGGCGAAGCGGGAGAGCGCCTCGACGAACCAGCCGATCTTCTCCACGTCTCCGGTCGACACGGCCACGACCTCACCGGCCGCGACCCGGCGGGTCAGCGCGGAACCCAGCTCGGCGGTCTTGCGGGCGAGCAGTTGCTGGACCCGCGCGGCGGCGGTGATCCAGTTGGTCACCGCGGTCCGGTGGAGCATGGTGTCGCCGACGGCGATCAGCACGCCGAGGGCCACGATGAGGCCGCCCGCGAGCACGAGCCGCCCCCCGGAGCGGTCGATGACGGCCTGGACGGCGAGCCCCACGGTGACCGGCAGACCGGCGATGGCCAGCTGGTGCAGCAGCCCCCAGGAGAGCGACTTCAGCTGCCCCCCGAGCTGATTGCGCCCGAGCCAGAACAGGAAGCGGGGGCCTGAACGGACATCGGGGTCGCCGGGATCCGAATACGGAAGGTCGCGAATCTGCATGACGTCCCAGGGCTCGTGAAACGGAGATCCGGACGGACCTCGAAGAACGGGGTGACGTGCAAGGCTCCCTGTTCGTCCCGTTCCGGGGCAACCGGTTTTCCTCCGGCCCTCCGCCGCCCTGCGGGGTTCCGGGCCTGGCCGGCCCGGAACCCCGGGAACGTCACTCCGCGGGCTTCTCGGAGTCCATGCCGGGCCGGGCCTTCTTCCACTCGCCCCGGGTGAAGTCCGGGATCGGCAGCGGCGCGCCCTTGGCCTTGATGGAGAGGTGGCTCAGCGGCACGGGGGCCGTCCAGGTCGCCGCGTCGTACACGTCGAAGTCGGGGACCAGCCCGAGCCGCATGCACTGCATCAGACGGAAGACCATCATGTAGTCCATGCCGCCGTGCCCGCCCGGCGGATTGGCGTGCTCCTTCCAGAGCCAGTGGTCCCACTCGGCGTACTTCTTGAAGTCGTCCCACTGGTGGTCCGTGTTCGTGGGCTCCAGATAGATGCGTTCCGGGTAGTCCTCGAACACGCCCCGCGTACCGCCGAGGCTGTTGATACGGGAGTAGGGGTGCGGGGACGACACGTCGTGCTCCAGCCGGATCACCCGCCCCCTGGCCGTCTGCACGAGGCTGATCGTCCGGTCGGCCCCGATGTACGACTCCTTCCAGCTCGGGTCGCCCGGCTCCATGTGCTCCTCGCGGTACGCGGCGAGCCCCAGGGGGGTGGTGCCGACACTGCTGATGCTCACGGCCCGGTCGCCCCGGTTGACGTCCATGTAGTTGGCGACAGGACCGAACCCGTGGTTGGGGTAGAGGTCACCGCGCAGCCGGGTGTGCCACAGCCGCCGCCACGGACCCTCGTAGTAGTCGGGGTCGAACATCAGCTCGCGCAGATCGTGGTTGTAGGCACCCGCGCCGTGCTGCAGTTCGCCGAAGAGACCGGCGTGCGCCATGCGCAGCACCCGCATCTCGTTCTTGCCGTAACAACAGTTCTCCAGCTGCATGCAGTGCCGCCGGGTGCGCTCGGAGAGGTCGACGAGCTGCCAGAGCTCCTCCAGGCGCATCGCGATCGGACACTCCACACCGACGTGCTTGCCGTTCAGCATCGCCGCCTTCGCCATCGGAAAGTGCAGCTCCCACGGCGTCACCACGTAGACGAAGTCGATATCCCCGCGCTTGCAGAGGTTCTCGTAGTCGTGCTCGTCCTTGGCGTAGATCGCGGGGGCGGGCTGACCGGCGGCCGTCACCTTCTTGGCGGCCTTCTCCGCCTTGTCCCGGACCGTGTCGCAGACCGCCTTGACCTGGACGCCCGGTACGGCGAGGAAGAGGTCGATCATGCTGTCGCCGCGGTTGCCGAGGCCGATGATGCCGACCCGGACCGTGGAACGCCGCTCGAAGGGCACGCCCGCCATGGTGCGGCCCTGCCGGGCGGGGGCGGCGGCCACGGCCTCCGCGGCGGCTACGGCTTCGGGGGCACTCGCCCCGGCCGCCGACGCGGTTCCGCCACCCAGCGCGCCGAGGCCGATCCCGGCCCCGGCCACGCCCGCCGTGGTCCACAGCACCGAACGGCGGCTGGGATCCTGCCGCTTCGCCTCGTCGGCCGCGCCACTGTGCGGGGGTATGCCCTGCGGTTCCGGTGCGGGCCGGGCGTCGTCGTTCATCGAGCCTCCAGGTGGGGTTGGGGGTCCAGACGGTGCGCGAGCGCGTCCGGTCCCGCCGTACGGAAACGGGCGGCGGGCCCGGGTCTCGGTAAGGACCCTGGAGGGTGAGGCTGATGGTGCGCAAGGGAAGTATTTGGACTCTTGTCCTCAAACCTTGGACTTTTCTCACGGCACGCCGAAGCCCCGACTGGTGCAACCAATCGGGGCCGGGAAACGCTCAATTGTGCACGTCGGAGGGGGTGTCCGCGCCCGCCGTCAACGACTCAGGGGAGAGTCGGCCGGGTGGCGTGTTCCAGTTCGATCAGTGCCGAGCGGTACGGGTGCCCGGTGGCGCGTTCCATGCCGATCTCGCACATCCGGTTCGCCGACAGGTAGGCGTCGTAGGGGCGGTGGTCGACCTCGGCAGCCTCCTTGGCCGTCGCCGAGTCGGTCAGCTCCTTGTGGAGCATGCCCCGGTCGCCGGCGAACGCGCAGCACCCCGCGTCGTCCGGGACCACGACCTCCTCCGCGCAGGCCGCCGCCAGGGCGCGCAACTGGCCGACGTCACCCAGGTGTTCCATCGAACAGGTCGGATGCAGGACCGCCGAGCCGGCCGTCCGGAACACGGTCAGATGCGGCAGCAGCTCCTCGGCCGCCCACACCAGCGAGTCCACGACGGTCAGTTCGCGGTGCAGCGCCCGGTTGTCCTCGGTGAGGTAGGGCACCAGCTCCTCGGCGATGCCGAGCGTGCACGAGGAGGCGAGGGCGAGCAGCGGCAGCGCCCCGCCCGCCGCCCAGCCCCACGCCGCCTCCACGATGCGGTTCGCCATGATCCTGTTGCCCGCGTCGTACCCCTTGGAGTGCCAGATCGTCGCGCAGCACGTCCCCGTGACGTCCTCGGGGATCCACACCGGCTTTCCGGCCCGCCCGGACACGGCGACGACCGCCTCGGCCAGGGAGAGCCCGGGGCCGGCGTCGCCGCCGTCCGGCCCGGCGAAGATGCGGTTGACGCAGGCCGGGTAGTAGACCGCGCTCGCCCCGACGCGGGAGGTGGGCGGCAGCCGCCGGGCCGCAGCACCGGGGATCTGCGGCAGCCACTCCGGTACGAGATCGGGGCGCACGGCCTTGCGGGCGAGCCGCGTCACGGCCTGCAGCGGGCCGTCGCCCACCCGGTCCCCGACCGTGTCGGCCGCCGCCACGGCGAGCCGCGCCGAGGCCTCGACCGCGCGGAAGTTCTTCGCGGTGAACGCCGCGATCCGCTCCTCGCGCGGAGTGTGCCTGCGGTGCCGGAAGCCTTTCATCATCGCCCCCGTGTCGATGCCGACCGGGCAGGCGAGTTTGCAGGTGGAATCCCCGGCGCAGGTGTCCACGGCGTCGTAGCCGTACGCGTCCAGCAGGCCGGCCTCCACCGGGGAGCCGTCGCTCTGGCGCATCATCTCCCGTCGCAGGACGATCCGCTGGCGCGGAGTGGTCGTCAGATCCTCGCTGGGGCAGGTCGGTTCGCAGAAACCGCACTCGATGCACGGGTCGGCGACCGCCTCCACCTTCGGAATGGTCTTCAGGCCCCGCAGATGGGCTCGCGGATCCCGGTCCAGGACGATGCGCGGGGCGAGCACCCCGGCGGGATCGATGACCTGCTTGGTCCGCCACATCAGCTCGGTGGCGCGCGGCCCCCACTCCCGCTCCAGGAACGGCGCGATATTGCGTCCGGTGGCGTGCTCCGCCTTGAGCGACCCGTCGAACCGGTCCACGACCAGCGCGCAGAACTCCTGCATGAACGCGTCGTACCGCGCCACGTCGGCCGGTTTCGCCGCGTCGAACGCGAGCAGGAAATGCAGATTGCCGTGCGCGGCGTGGCCGGCCACGGCGGCGTCGAAGCCGTGGCGCGACTGGAGCTCCAGCAGCGCCGCGCAGGCGTCGGCCAGCCGGGCGGGCGGCACCGCGAAGTCCTCCGTGATCAGGGTGGTGCCCGAGGGCCGGGATCCGCCGACCGCCGTGACGAACGCCTTGCGGGCCTTCCAGTACCCGGCGATCGCCCCGGCGTCCCGGGTGAACGCGTTGGTCACGGACGCCGCCGGACGGACGAGGTCCAGCCCGGCCACGACCGCGTCCGCCGCCCGCTCGAACGCCGCCTGGCCCGCCTCGTCGGCCGCCCGGAACTCCACCAGCAGCGCGGTCGTCTCCCGGGGCAGCGCCGCCCAGTCCGCCGGAACGCCCGGCACGCTCACCGAAGCGCGCAGGGTGTTGCCGTCCATCAGCTCCACCGCGATCGCCCCCGCCTCGTTGAACCGGGGCACGGCGGCCGCGGCGGCGGTGAGGGAGGGGAAGAACAGCAGGGCGCTGGAGATCCGCCGGTCCAGCGGCAGGGTGTCGAACACGACCTCGGAGATGAAGCCGAACGTGCCCTCGGAGCCGACCATCAGCCCCCGCAGGATCTGCACCGGCGTCGCCCCGTCGAGGAAGGCTTCCAGGCGGTATCCGTTGGTGTTCTTGATCGTGTACTTGGCGCGGATCCGGGCGGTCAGCTCCTCGTCCGCCTCGATCTCCGCCTTCAGCTCCAGCAGTCCCGCGCACAGCTCCGGCTCGGCGTGGGCCAGCTCCTCGTCGGCGGCGGGATCCGCGGTGTCGACGACGGTGCCGCTCGGCAGGACGAAGGTGAGCGAGGCGAGCGTCCGGTAGGAGTTGCGGGTGGTGCCCGCCGTCATGCCCGAGGCGTTGTTGGCGACGACCCCGCCGAGAGTGCAGGCGATGGCGCTGGCCGGGTCGGGGCCCAGCAGCCTGCCGTACCGGGCGAGGGTGACATTGGCGCGCAGGACGGTGGTGCCCGGCAGGATCCGGGCCCGCGCCCCGTCGTCCAGCACCTCGACGCCGGTCCAGTGCCGGCGTACGTCGACGAGGATGTCCTCGCCCTGCGCCTGGCCGTTGAGGCTGGTGCCGGCGGCCCGGAAGACCACGTCACGGCCCTTGCCGTGGGCGTACGACAGGATCGCGGACACGTCGTCCAGGTCCTCGGGGACCAGCACGACCCGGGGGAGGAAGCGGTAGGGGCTGGCGTCGGAGGCGTACCGCACGAGGTCGGAGATCTTCCAGAGAACCTTGTCCGCGCCGAGCAGGGCGATCAGCTCGGAGCGCAGGGGCTCGGGGGTGCCGCCCGCGCTGCGGTCGGTGACCCGGTCGGGGGCGGGTTCCCGGGCCGTTCCCGGACGCAGGGCTTCGGGATCGGGCTCCAGCAGCGGCATGGGTTCGGCCTTCCCCTCGGCGCGGCGCTCAGCGGCGGCACGCGGCAACGGCTTTCAAACGGTGACGCTCAGCAGTGGCTCTCAGCAGTGGCGCTCCGGCATTCCGTCGACCAGAGCGGACAGCAGCCCGCCGAGCACCTCGCGCTGATCGGCGGTCAATGGAGCCAGGATCTCCTCTGCGGCGGCCCGGCGCGCGCTGCGCAGGGACCGCAGCGTGGCGCGCCCCTCGTCGGTGATCTCGATGCGGACCACCCGGCGGCTGTCGGGGTCCGGGGCGCGGCGCACCCGGCCGCTCGCCTCCAGGGCGTCGACCAGCGTCGTCACGGCGCGCGGAACGACGTCCAGCCGCCGGGCGAGATCCGCCATCCGGGGGGCCGCGTCGTAACTCGCGACCGTCCGCAACAACCGGAACTGGGCGGGAGTGATGTCGATCGGATCCAGCTGGCGGCGCTGGATGCGGTGCAGCCGCCGGGTGAGCCGCAGCAGCTGCTCGGCGAGCATGCCGTCGCGGGAATCGCGGGAATCGCGGGAATCGCGAGAATCGGGGGAATCGGGGGAATCGGAGGGGTC
>NZ_JAFEUF010000144.1:18501-18833 GCF_016901035.1 Streptomyces durocortorensis | reverse complement strand
CCCTCCACCAGCCCCGCCTGGTCCGGACGCAGCACCAGCCGGAGCACCGCCCACCACCACAGCCCGCCGAGAACCAGCGCCGGCACCCATCGCCGTATCATCGCTGCCTCCTGCGGCCGGGGTCCTTTTCGGCAGTTTCCCCTGGCAGCGACGGCCGTGCATCCAGAACGTCCGACCGAACGGCCACCCACACAGGAGTGGCCCCCCCCCCCCCCCGGGGGGGGCCCCCCCCCCCGGGGGGGGGGCCCCCGCCGGCGCATGGGGAGGGCCCCGGGCCCGCGGGCAAGGGGCCCCGGGGGACCAACCCCCCCCCCCAAGGACGCCGCCAGGTG
>NZ_JAFEUF010000144.1:0-18491 GCF_016901035.1 Streptomyces durocortorensis | reverse complement strand
GGTCCTTTGCGGGCAGTTCCCCGGGCCCGCGCGGGCGGTTATCCCATACCGTCCCACCCACCGCCCACCCACACCGGCGCCCCCCCCCCTAACCGGCGGGGGCACCGAGAGCCCTGAGGGCCTGAGCCGCGGGACTACTTGTCGTCGTCCCGGCCGAGGGAGTCCTTGACGCCCTTGGCGCGCTCACCGACTCCGTCGGTCGCGTCCTTGACGCCGCCCTTGGCCTGGTCGGCCTTGCCCTCGGCCTCCTTGCGGCGGTCGCCGGTCAGCTTGCCGACCGCTTCCTTGCCCTTGCCCTTGAGCTTGTCCATGGCTCCGTCACTCATGATGTCGCTCCTTCGCTCGTCAGACGTATTGCGGTGCTTGGCCGCCGGTCAGGCGCTTTCCGCCTGGAACATCCAGGCGTGCTTCTCGAGCTCAGCCGTCAGCGCGATCAGCAGGTCCTGGGTCACGGGGTCCGGCTCGTCGGTCGCCTCGATGCGCTCCCGCATCCGGCCGATGACCACGCCGAGCCCGTCGACCAGGATCCGCACCGCGTCGGTGTCCTTGATCCAGCCCTCGGGCACGGACGCGATGGCCGTCTCCTTGGCCACGGTGCCGGCGCGCCCGTCCGGGTTGACCCCGACCGCCGAGGCGCGCTCGGCCACCGTGTCGGAGTGCTGCCGGGCGGTGGCGACGACGTCGTCGAGCTGAAGGTGTACGGAGCGGAAGCGCGGACCGACCACGTTCCAATGGACCTGCTTGGCCACGAGGGAGAGGTCGACGAGGTCGACCAGAGCGCCTTGCAGCGCCGTTCCCACGACCTTGAGGTCGCTCTCGGACAACGTGCTCTTGACCACAGACATGTGCGCTACTCCCATCCGTCGGCCACTTCACTGACCGTCTCGGTGCATCACCCACGATGGCACATATATCTTCAAAACGGTCATGTGGGCCTTGTCCTCCGTGTGCCCACTGACTCACGGCTCACACACCCGCTCACGCAAAAGTCCCGGCCGACCCCGGTAGGGGCCGACCGGGACTCCGGTCGAGCTCAGTGCCGCATGGATCAGGCGGCGACGACGTCCACCGCTTCCGCGGGCGCCTTGATGGTCACACGTCCCGACGGCACACCTGCGACCGACGAGACGGAGACGGAATTGAGCATGGGACGAACCGGTACTGGGACCGGATCAGTGGCAGCTGCCGACTCGGCCAGCTCCGCGAGCGAGAGCTCGTCGCTCACTTCTCGCATGAGCTCGGACATCCGTACGTCAAGCGCGTCGCAAATCGCGGAGAGCAGCTCGGAGGATGCCTCCTTCTGCCCCCGCTCCACCTCGGAGAGATAACCGAGCGAGACCCGGGCGGACGAGGAGACTTCGCGCAGAGTACGGCCTTGGCGCTGGCGCTGCCGACGCAGCACGTCACCCAGCAGGCGACGGAGCAGAATCATCGGTGGCTCCCTCCTCGGACCGCGTAGCCGCATCCATCACGCCCTACCGTACCGCCTTGTGCTGCGGCCGTGCGGGGAGCGATGTCGTGTTCACTCAGGGCTGCAAACATCCATTCCCCCCGTGTTGTTCCGTATCCTGTGCCCGCGCATTCCCGCCGAGTTCGCCCGCGAGCAGTTCGAGGACGCTTCGCACACTCTCACTACGGATATCCGCCCTCTCACCATTCAACCGCAGAGCCGACATTTTCTCGACGCCGGAGGGTCCGGCCACGGCCACGTAGACCGTGCCTACCGGCTGCCCGTCCTGTGGTTCCGGCCCCGCGACCCCCGTGGTGGAAACGCCCCAGTCCGCGCCGAGAACGCGGCGCACACCGGCCGCCATCCGCAGCGCGACCTCGGGGTCCACGGCGCCGCGCTCCGCCAGAAGGGTCGCGTCGACGCCCAGGACGTCCCGCTTCAGGGGGGTGGCGTACGCCGTCACCGATCCCCGGAAGGACCGGGAAGCACCGGGTACGGCGGTCAGCTCCGCGGCGACCAGGCCGCCCGTCAGCGATTCGGCGACGGCGAGCGTCTCGCCCCGCGCCCCGAGCAGCCGGAGCACCCGGGCAGCGGCTGTCACCGCTCGGCCTCCGCCGCGTCGCGCACCTCGGCAGCGCTGCGTACGTCCGCAGCACCGGACCGTACGTCCATCGCACCGGGCGATACATCCGTCACCCCGGTCGGTACGTCCGTCACATCGGCCACAGCGCCGGCAGCAGGACCGACCCCGGCGGCCACGGGACCGGCAGTGGGCCCGCCCCCGGCCGCTCCGGCGCCGCCGACGGCCGGATGCGGCGCGGGATCCTGAAGGGCCTCCGTGGCCTCCGCGGCCCGTTCGACCGCTGCGGCGCGCTCCGCCGCGAGGCCCTTGCGGCGCAGGACGACGGCCTGGCGTACGTAATCGAGTCCGGTGACGACCGTCAGCACGACGGCGACCATCATCATCCAGAAGCGCAAGGTCGCCAGGGGCCCGGTGAGCACCAGGACGTACATCCCGGCCGCGGTCCCCTGCGCGAGCGTCTTCAGCTTGCCGCCCCGGCTGGCCGGGATCACCGCATGGCGGATCACCCAGAACCGCATCAGCGTGATGCCCAGCTCTCGCGCGATGATCACGCCGGTGATCCACCACGGCAGATCACCCAGGATGGAGAGCGAGACCAACGCCGCACCCATGATCGCTTTGTCGGCGATCGGGTCGGCGATCTTCCCGAAGTCCGTGACCAGGTTGTACGCCCGTGCCAGATGACCGTCGAACAGGTCGGTGATCATCGCGATGGCGAAGGCCGCCCAGGCGAAGGAGCGCCAGACCGGGTCGTATCCGCCGTCGTGGAACAGCAGCAGGACGAAGCCGGGCACGAGCAGCAGCCGCACCATGGTCAGGATGTTGGCGATGTTCCACAGGCTGGCCTGGTTGACGGCCGCAGTCCCCAGCTTGCCGCCGCGGACCGGCTTCGCGCCGGAACCGCCTGCCGCGGATGCCGGGACTCCCGTCATCTGGCTGCCTCCGCAAGCTCGTGGTGTTCGGCCACCAGGTCGACGCCCTCGGTGCCCACTGCCTTTGCCTCGACCATACGGCCCGGCACGAGTCCCTCGCGTGTGGTGAAGACCACCTGGCCGTCCGTTTCGGGGGCCTGGTGGGCCGCGCGCCCGACCGCGACCTCGCCGTCCTCGTCCGACTCGATGGACTCCACGAGCACCTGGAGGGTCTCGCCGACGCGCTCCTCGGCCCGCTGCGAGGTCAGCTCCTCGGCCAGCTGGGAGATGTGGGCGAGGCGCTCCGCGATGGTGTCGGCGTCGAGCTTGTTCTCGTAGCCGACCGCCTCGGTGCCCTCCTCGTCGGAGTAGCCGAAGACGCCGATCGCATCCAGGCGGGCGCCGGTGAGGAAGCGTTCCAGCTCGGCGAGGTCCGCCTCGGTCTCGCCGGGGAAGCCGACGATGAAGTTGGAGCGGGCGCCGGCCTCGGGGGCCTTGGACCGGATGGTGTCCAGCAGCTCCAGGAAGCGGTCGGTGTCGCCGAAGCGGCGCATCGTGCGCAGCACGCTCGGGGAGGAGTGCTGGAAGGAGAGGTCGAAGTACGGGGCGACCTTCGGCGTCGAGGTGAGGACGTCGATGAGCCCGGGGCGCATCTCGGCGGGCTGGAGGTAGCTGACCCGGATCCGCTCGATGCCGTCCACGTCGGCCAGCTCGGGCAGCAGGGTCTCCAGGAGGCGGATGTCGCCGAGGTCCTTGCCGTACGAGGTGTTGTTCTCGGAGACGAGCATGACCTCCTTGACGCCCTGCTCGGCCAGCCAGCGGGTCTCCTGGAGCACGTCCGAGGGCCTCCGCGAGATGAAGGAGCCACGGAAGGAGGGGATGGCGCAGAAGGAGCAGCGGCGGTCGCAGCCGGAGGCGAGCTTGACCGAGGCGACGGGGCTGGTGCCGAGCCGGCGGCGCAGCGGTGCCCGCGGGCCGGAGACCGGGGCGACGCCTTCGGGGAGGTCCTCGGGGGCCGGGGCGGGCGTCTCCTGGGCGTGGCCGGGCAGCGCCACGGCGGCGTCCTGCCGCTCGGCGGGGCTGATCGGCAGGAGCTTGCGGCGGTCGCGCGGGGTGTGCGAGGCGTGGATGCCGCCGTTGAGGATGGTCTGGAGCCGGTCGGAGATGTCGGCGTAGTCGTCGAATCCGAGGACGCCGTCCGCCTCCGGCAGGGCCTCGGCGAGGTCCTTGCCGTAGCGCTCGGCCATGCAGCCGACGGCGACGACGGCCTGGGTGCGGCCGTGGTCCTTCAGATCGTTGGCTTCGAGCAGGGCGTCGACGGAGTCCTTCTTGGCGGCTTCGACGAACCCACAGGTGTTGACGACTGCGACATCCGCGTCCGAGGCGTCCTCGACGAGGTCCCAGCCGTCCGCTGCCAAGCGGCCTGCAAGCTCCTCCGAGTCCACCTCGTTACGGGCGCAGCCAAGAGTGACAAGGGCGACGGTACGGCGTTCGGGCATGGACTCAAGACTACTTTGTCCCGGCGACCGCCCTGCCGTGCAGGGTTGCCTGCCCTCGTCGCTGTTACTCCCCGTAGCAGTCGGACCGGGCCGGGGAACGCCGACGGGCGCCCGGCACGAGGCCGGACGCCCGTCGGGACGTGTACGGAAACGAAGGGCGCGGTTCAGCCGACCTCGGGATCGCCCTTGGTGTAGGAGAGCCGCTCGACCGGGCCGGGCCCGCGGTCCTCGACCCGCTTGCCGTTGACGAAGAGCTCGATCGCTCCGGAACGGCCGAGGACGAGGTCGATGCGTTCCTTGTCCTGGAAGGTCTTGGACTCGCCCGGGAGCAGCAGCCCGTCGAAGAGCAGCCGCCCGTTGTGGTCCTTGGCCGAGATCCAGCTCTCGTCCGTGGTCGCGCTGAGCTTGACCGTCACCTTGTCCCGGGGGGCGGCGGCGATGGCGCTCTCGGAGGGCACCGGCTTGGGGTCGGAGGGCTTGGTGGCGGTCGGCTTGGCCGCGGTCTTGTCGGGCTTGGAGCCCTCCGCGACCTGGGCGGTGCTGGAGGGTTCGTCCTCACCGCCGCTGAAGAGCGTGAAGCCGACGAACCCGACGACGGCGACGATGGCCGCGACCATGGCGGCGGTCCAGTTGGGCCGCCGGGGCTCGGAGCGGATGCGTTCCGCTTCGAAGAGCGGCGCCGCGGGGGTCGGTGCGGGACGGCCGCCGTGATCGGCGTCGTACTCCTCGACCAGCGGTTCCGGATCGAGGCCGACCGCGCGGGCGAACGTGCGGATGTGGCCGCGGGCGTAGACGTCGCCGCCGCAGCGGGAGAAGTCGTCCTGCTCGATCGCGTGCACGATGGGGATGCGCACCCGGGTGGAGCTGCTGACTTCCTCGACCGTCAGACCTGCGGCGATGCGAGCCTGCTGAAGGAGACGACCGATCGAAGGCCGGTCGTCTTCGGGGGAGTTGCCGATGGACACGGGGGCGCCTTTCGAGCGTGAGCCACCTGCTGGATGTTCAGTCTAGGGGGGGTACGAAAGGAAGGGGCAACCGGGAGGGACGACTTTGTACGCCATCGGGTTCGCCGGACGGCCCCGCCTCCGGCTCCGGGGCGGAGCGGGGGCGGAACGCAGCCCCGATCGAGGACTGGGCAACCTGTAGTGGGCCGAACGGGGTGGGGGTAAGGGTGAGGTGGTGACGGAGCGAGCTGCGGGGAGGAGCACGGTTCCGTCCCTCCCTTCAACTGGACGTACGACCGTACGAAACGGTTGCCCACGAAACCTTTACGGAGCGGATTCCGTGACGACAGGCCCTAGGGAGCGGATTCCCCGCGGATGACGGCCAACACCCCGTCGAGCTCGTCGGGTTTCACCATGACGTCCCGCGCCTTGGATCCCTCGCTGGGTCCGACGATGTTCCGGGACTCCATCAGGTCCATCAGCCGGCCCGCCTTGGCGAAGCCGACCCGCAGCTTGCGCTGGAGCATCGAGGTGGACCCGAACTGGGTGGAGACGACCAGCTCGGCGGCCTGGCAGAGCAGGTCCAGGTCGTCGCCGATGTCCTCGTCGATCTCCTTCTTCTGCTTCGTACCGACCACGACGTCGTCCCGGAAGACCGGGGCCATCTGGTCCTTGCAGTGCTGGACGACGGCGGCGACCTCGTCCTCGGTGACGAAGGCGCCCTGCATACGGGTGGGTTTGTTGGCGCCCATCGGGAGGAAGAGCCCGTCGCCCTTGCCGATGAGCTTCTCGGCGCCGGGCTGATCGAGGATGACGCGGCTGTCGGCGAGCGACGAGGTGGCGAAGGCGAGCCGGGAGGGCACGTTCGCCTTGATCAGGCCGGTGACCACGTCGACCGAGGGCCGCTGGGTGGCGAGCACCAGGTGAATGCCGGCCGCACGGGCCAGCTGGGTGATGCGGACGATCGAGTCCTCGACATCACGCGGGGCCACCATCATCAGGTCGGCCAGCTCGTCGACGATCACCAGCAGATACGGGTACGGGGACAGCTCCCGCTCGCTGCCCTCGGGCGTCTTGCACTTGCCGGTGCGCACAGCGTGGTTGAAGTCGTCGATGTGCCGGTAGCCGAAGGCGGCCAGGTCGTCGTAGCGCAGGTCCATCTCCCGGACGACCCACTGGAGCGCCTCGGCGGCCTTCTTGGGGTTGGTGATGATCGGGGTGATGAGGTGGGGGATGCCCTCGTACGCGGTCAGCTCGACGCGCTTGGGGTCGACGAGGACCATCCGCACGTCCTCCGGGGTGGCCCGCACCATGATCGAGGTGATCAGGCAGTTGATGCAGGAGGACTTGCCGGAGCCGGTGGCGCCGGCGACGAGGACGTGCGGCATCTTGGCGAGGTTGGCCATCTCGTAGCCGCCCTCGACGTTCTTGCCGAGTGCCACGAGCATCGGGTGGTCGTCCTCGGCGGCGTCCGCGAGGCGCAGCACATCGCCGAGATTGACCATCTCGCGGTCCGAGTTGGGGATCTCGATGCCCACGGCGGACTTGCCCGGGATCGGCGAGATGATCCGCACATCCGGACTGGCCACGGCGTACGCGATGTTCTTGGCCAGGGCCGTGATCTTCTCGACCTTCACGGCGGGGCCGAGCTCGATCTCGTAACGGGTGACCGTCGGGCCCCGGGTGAAGCCGGTGACCGCGGCGTCGACCTTGAACTCGGTGAAGACGTTGGTCAGCGAGGCCACGACCGCGTCGTTGGCGGCGCTGCGGGTCTTGCCCGGGCCGCCGCGCTCCAGCAGGTCGAGCGAGGGCAGTGAGTAGGTGATGTCGCCGGACAGCTGGAGCTGTTCGGCGCGGACGGGCAGGCCCTCGGAACGCTCGGGTGCGGGCTTGGTCAGGTCGGGAACGGCACCGGACCGGCCGGAGGTGTCACCGGAACGGTCTCCGCCGCTCGCGTCGTCGGCGTCACCGGACCGGTTCGGCCGGCGTCCCGCGCCGGTCTGCCCCGCCCCGGTCCTCCCGTCGTCGTCCCGCTCGGCCTCCCGGGCCCCGGGCACGGGCGTCCCGGTGCGCTCCCGGTCCACGGAGACGCCCTGGGTCAGGTCGGCGACGACCGGCGAGGGCGGCATGCCGTTGAGCACGGCCCCGTCGAGCGCGGCCGCAGCGGCGGCGGCGACGTCCACCGCGTCCAGCTCCCGGTTCATCGCGGGCTGCGCGGAGGGCCTGCGAGGCCTCCGGCGCTTGGTGAGCGCCTCCTCCTCGGCCTGGTCGTGGTCGTGGTCGTGGACCGGGTCCGCGTCCGTACGCCGTGTGCCGCGCCGACGGGTCCGCTCGGGCAGCGCCTCACGCCACTGTTCGTCGTAGCGCTCGTCGTCGTCCTCGAACCCCTCCGCCTCCTCGGGGGTGGGTTCGACGATGCCGAGGCGGACGCCGAGCTGACGCAGCCGCCGCGGAATGGCGTTGACCGGGGTGGCGGTGACGACGAGGAGCCCGAACACCGTCAGCAGCACCAGCAGCGGTACGGCGAGCACCTCGCCCATCATGAAGATCAGCGGCTTGGACGAGGCCCAGCCGATCAGCCCGCCCGCGTCCTGCATCGCCTCGGTGCCCGCGTCCCGCCCCGGCGAACCGCAGGCGATGTGAACCTGGCCGAGGACTCCGATGACCAGGGCGGACAGCCCGATGACGATACGGCCGTTGGCCTCCGGCCGCTCCGGATACAGGATCAGCCGCACCGCCATCGCGCCCAGCAGTATCGGCGCGAGCAGGTCGAGCCGGCCGAAGGCCCCGGTCACCAGCATCTCGACCAGGTCGCCGACCGGTCCCTGGAGGTTGGACCAGGTGCCCGCGGCGACGACCAGCGCCAGGCCGAGCAGGAGCAGTGCGAGCCCGTCCTTGCGGTGGGCGGGGTCAAGTCCCTTGGCGCCACGCCCTATCGACCGGAACACCGCGCCGACGCCGTGCGCCGCCCCGAGCCAGACCGCCCGCACCAGCCGGTAGAGACCCCCGGTGGGTGACGGCGCGGGTTTGGGCGCGGGCTTCCTGGCCGCCGCCTTCTTCGCGGGGGCCTTCTTGGCGGGGGCAGCCGCCTTCTTCGGTGCGGTCTTTTTGGCGGGCGCGGCTTTCTTCGCCGGGCCCGAGGTACGGCCGACGCGTTTGGTGGTGCCCGCCGTGCCCTGGGAACCCTTGCCGGACGTACGTGAGGCCATGGTGCCGAGGTTACCGCTGTCGTCGCCCGTGAACACGTTCGCCTAGTGGTTCACCCGTCCGTGTCGCCTCCGGACGGCCGGTAACTGACGCCGCCTCACAGCAGAGGGGCGGAGTGTCCGAGGTGTCAGCTCTGTGCGGGCAGGACGCCCGTACCCCCGCCGGTGCCCGGCTCCAACGCGTCGAGCGCGCGGCGCAGGCCGGTCAGCTTGCGTTCCAGGTGGGCGGCGGTGGCGACCGCCGCGGCGTCCGCGGATTCGTCGTCGAGCTGCTTGGAGAGGGCTTCCGCCTGCTCCTCGACCGCCGCGAGCCGCGCGGAGAGTTCGGCCAGCAGTCCGGCCGGCTCCTTCTCGTGCTCGCCGCCCGCGTGGCCGTCGCCCTCCAACTGGAGCCGCAGCAGCGCCGCCTGCTCCCGGAGCTTGCAGTTCTTCATGTAGAGCTCGACGAAGACCGAGACCTTCGCCCGCAGCACCCACGGGTCGAACGGCTTGGAGATGTAGTCCACCGCACCGGCCGCGTAACCCCGGAAGGTGTGGTGCGGACCGTGGTTGATCGCGGTGAGGAAGATGATCGGGATGTCCCGGGTCCGCTCCCTCCGCTTGATGTGCGCGGCGGTCTCGAAACCGTCCATGCCCGGCATCTGGACGTCCAGCAGAATGACCGCGAAGTCGTCCGTGAGCAGCGCTTTGAGCGCCTCCTCCCCTGACGATGCCCGGACCAGTGTCTGATCGAGCGCAGAGAGGATGGCCTCCAGCGCCAGCAGATTCTCCGGCCGGTCATCGACCAGGAGGATCTTGGCCTTCTGCACCATGGCCCGCCCTCCTCGCCCCGGAAATGCACCGGGTGCCGCCCCAGGGGACGACTCCCTTACGCCGTCCGTCCTTGTGCCGGTCATGGTAGCCGCACCCCGCCCGTCACCACACCCTGTCACCGCGATGTCACTGTGCACATACCGCAAACGCGGTGGGAGACCAGAAGGTTCCCCGAATGCAGCGCGTTCACACCCGTTCGCGCACAGTCGGTCAACAACTCACGCCAATTCGTTCAATCTTCGATCACTCTCCGCGCATCCACTGCTCCATCACCGCGAGCAGGTGATCAGGATCGACCGGCTTCGTCACATAGTCGGAAGCTCCGCAATCGATCGCCTTCTCCCGGTCGCCCTTCATCGCCTTCGCGGTGAGCGCGACGATCGGCAGCCCGGCGAACTGCGGCATCCGCCGGATCGCGGTCGTCGTCGCGTACCCGTCCATCTCGGGCATCATGATGTCCATCAGCACGACCGTCACATCGTCGTGCTGCTCCAGGACTTCGATGCCCTCGCGCCCGTTCTCCGCGTACAGCACCGACAGTCCGTGCTGCTCCAGCACGCTGGTGAGCGCGAAGACATTGCGGATGTCGTCATCGACGATGAGCACCTTCTCGCCGCGGAAGCGGAATGTCCTCCGGGGCGCCGGCTCGGCCGCCGCTCCCTGCTCCTGCCCCTGGCTCTCCCTCTGGCTGCCCTGCACCCACTCCTCCTGCTGCGGGGCGCTCTCGGACGTCGTGCGCCCGGCCGGCAGGGCGGGCCTGCGGGCCGCGTCCCCCAGGGCCTTGCGCCGCCGGAACACCCCGGCGGAGTTGGCCGGATCGCCGTACGGAGCCGACTGGCCCTGCGGCGCCTGCGTCTGCCCCATCTCGCCCGCTCCGCCCATTACCTCGGCGGAACCGGAACCCACCGGGGGGTAGCCCTGGGGCGGCAGTTCGGCGCGGTGCAACGGCAGGTACAGGGTGAAGGTGGAGCCCCGGCCGGGCTCGCTCGCCGCGTGGATCTCACCGCCGAGCAGGCGCGCGATCTCCCGGCTGATCGAGAGGCCGAGACCCGTGCCGCCGTACTTCCGGCTCGTCGTCCCGTCCGCCTGCTTGAACGCCTCGAAGATCACCAGCATCTTGCTGGACGCGATCCCGATCCCGGTGTCGGTGACCGAGAACGCGATCAGATCGGCGTCCGCGTCCCGCAACGAACCCGACTCCAGCAGATGCTCCCGGATCGCGTTCGGCACATCGGCGCCGGCCGGCCGGATGACCAGCTCCACCGCACCGGTGTCGGTGAACTTCACCGCGTTGGACAGCAGGTTGCGCAGCACCTGGAGCAGCCGCTGCTCGTCGGTGTGCAGCGTCGCGGGAAGCTCCGGCGACACCCGTACGGAGAAGTCGAGACCCTTCTCCGCGGTGAGCGGGCGGAAGGTCGCCTCCACGTAGTCGACCAGCTGGACCAGCGCGATCCGGGTCGGGCTGACGTCCATCTTGCCCGCCTCGACCTTCGACAGGTCCAGGATGTCGTTGATCAGCTGGAGCAGGTCGGACCCGGCCCCGTGGATCGTCTCGGCGAACTCCACCTGCTTCGGCGAGAGATTGCCCTCGGCGTTGTCCGCCAGCAACTTGGCGAGGATCAGCAGCGAGTTGAGCGGCGTACGCAGCTCGTGCGACATGTTCGCCAGGAACTCGGACTTGTAGCGCATCGAGACCGCGAGCTGCTCGGCGCGCTCCTCCAGGACCTGCCGCGCCTCCTCGATCTCGGTGTTCTTCACCTCGATGTCGCGGTTCTGCTGGGCCAACAGCTCGGCCTTCTCCTCCAGTTCGGCGTTGGACGCCTGGAGGGCCTTCTGTCGGTTCTCCAACTCCTGCGACCGGTCCCGCAGTTGCTCGGTCAGCTCCTGCGACTGCTCCAGCAGCTTCTCGGTCTTGGTGTTGACGCTGATCGTGTTGACGCTCGTCGCGATCATCTCGGCGAGCTGGTTGAGGAAGTCCCGCTGGATGTGCGTGAACGGCTGGAAGGAGGCCAATTCGATCACCCCGAGGACCTTGCCCTCGAAGAGCACCGGCAGCACGATCACATGCGCCGGAGGGGCCTCCCCGAGACCGGAGGAGATCTTCAGATACCCCGGCGGCACGTTGTCCACCTGGATCGTCCGCTTCTCCTCGGCCGCCGTCCCGATGAGCGTCTCCCCGGGCCGGAAGGAGGTCGGCATCGAACCCGCGGAGTAGCCGTAACTCCCCCGCATCCGCAGCTCGTACGCATTGGCCTCGCCGTTGTCCGGACCGACCTCCTCCGAGTCGCCGGCGGCCATCGCCAGGAAGAACGCGCCGTGCTGCGCCGAGACCACCGGCGTCAGCTCGCTCATGATCAGCGAGGCCACGTCGTCCAGATCGCGGCGGCCCTGCATCAGACCGGAGATCCTGGCCAGGTTGCCCTTCAGCCAGTCCTGCTCCTTGTTGGCGAGCGTGGTGTCACGCAGGTTCGCGATCATCGTGTTGATGTTGTCCTGGAGGACCTGGATCTCCCCGGCCGCGTCCACGTCGATCTTGAGGTTCAGATCGCCGCGGGTCACCGCGGTGGCGACGGCCGCGATGGCACGCACCTGACGGGTCAGGTTCCCGGCCATCTCGTTCACCGACTCGGTGAGGTCGCGCCAGGTGCCGTCCACGTCGCGCACCCGCGCCTGACCGCCCAGCTGCCCCTCGGTGCCCACCTCACGGGCCACCCGGGTCACCTGCTCGGCGAACGAGGACAGCTGGTCGACCATCGTGTTGATGGTGTTCTTCAGCTCCTGGATCTCACCGCGCGCGTCGATGTCGATCTTCTTGGTCAGGTCGCCCTTGGCGATGGCGGTGGTGACCGTGGCGATCTGCCGCACCTGACCGGTCAGGTTGGAGGCCATCGAGTTCACGGACTCCGTGAGGTCCTTCCACGTACCGGCGACTCCCGGCACCCGGGCCTGGCCTCCCAGCTCCCCTTCCGTACCCACCTCACGGGCCACCCGCGTGACCTCGTCGGCGAACGAGGACAGCGTCGTCACCATCGTGTTGACCGTGTCGGCCAGCTCCGCGACCTCGCCGCGCGCCTCCACGGTGACCTTCTTCGTCAGGTCGCCGTTGGCGACCGCCGAGGAGACCCGGGAGATGTTCCGCACCTGGCTGGTCAGGTTGTTGGCCATCAGGTTGACGTTCTCGCTGAGGTCCTTCCAGATGCCGGTCGCCCCGCGCACCCGCGCCTGACCGCCGAGGATCCCTTCGGTGCCCACCTCACGGGCCACCCGGGACACCTCGTCGGCGAAGTTCAGCAGCTGGTCGACCATCGTGTTGACGGTCGTGACCAGTTCGAGGATCTCGCCCTTGGCGTCGACGGTGATCTTCTTCGAGAGATCGCCCTTGGCGACCGCGGTGGTGACCTCGGCGATGTTGCGGACCTGGAGGGTCAGGTTGTTCGCCATGCCGTTGACGGACTGCGTGAGGTCCTTCCACGTACCGGACACACCCTGCACCTCGGCCTGGCCGCCGAGGATGCCCTCCGTACCCACCTCGCGGGCGACCCGCGTCACCTGCTCCGCGAAGTTGGACAGCTGGTCCACCATCGTGTTGAGGGTGTTCTTCAGCTCCAGGATCTCGCCCCGGGCGTCCACGTCGATCTTCTGCGACAGGTCACCGCGCGCGACCGCCGTGGCGACCTGCGCGATGTTACGGACCTGAGCGGTGAGGTTCCCCGCCATGCCGTTCACCGAATCGGTGAGATCGCGCCATACCCCGGCCACACCGGGCACCTGCGCCTGACCGCCGAGCCGGCCGTCCGTACCCACCTCGCGGGCCACCCTGGTGACCTGGTCGGCGAAGGCGGACAGCTGGTCGACCATGGTGTTGATGGTGTTCTTGAGCTCCAGGATCTCGCCCCGGGCGTCCACGTCGATCTTCTGCGACAGGTCGCCCCGCGCCACCGCCGTCGTGACCTGCGCGATCTGCCTCACCTGGGAGGTGAGGTTCCCGGCCATGAAGTTGACGGAGTCCGTCAGCTCCTTCCACGTACCCGAGACGCCGTCCACGCGCGCCTGACCGCCGAGGCGGCCCTCGGTGCCCACGTCGCGGGCCATCCGCGTCACCTGGTCGGCGAAGCTGGAGAGCTGCGCCACCATCGTGTTGACGGTGTTCTTCAGCTCCAGCATCTCCCCGGCCACGTCCACGGTGACCTTCTGGGACAGGTCACCGTTGGCGACCGCCGTGGTGACCTGCGCGATGTCCCGCACCTGACCGGTCAGGTTGCGGAACGCGGTGTTCACCGAGTCGGTGAGGTCCTTCCACGTCCCCGCCGCACCCGGTACCTCGGCCTGACCGCCGAGGCGCCCTTCGACGCCGACCTCCCGGGCCACCCGGGTCACCTCGGAACCGAACGACTGGAGCTGGTCCACCATCGTGTTGACGGTGTTCTTCAGCTCCAGCATCTCCCCGGCCACGTCGACCGTGACCTTCTGCGACATGTCACCGCTGGCCACCGCGGTCGTCACCTGCGCGATGTCGCGCACCTGGGTCGTCAGGTTCCGGAAGACCGTGTTCACCGAGTCGGTGAGGTCCTTCCACGTCCCGGCGGCACCGGGCACCTGCGCCTGACCGCCGAGAAGCCCCTCGCCACCGACCTCGCTCGCCACGCGGGTCACTTCGTCCGCGAAGGTGCGCAGCGTCTCGGTCATCTGGTTGATCGTCTCGGCGAGCTGCGCGACCTCGCCGCGCGCGCTCACCGTGACCTTCTGCGTCAGGTCACCGCTGGCGACGGCCGTCGTCACCTCCGCGATCCCGCGCACCTGGGAGGTGAGGTTGCCCGCCATCGTGTTGACGGAGTCGGTGAGGTCCTTCCACACCCCGGCCACACCCGGCACGGTCGCCTGACCGCCCAGCTCACCCTCCGTACCCACCTCGCGGGCGACGCGCGTCACCTCGGAGGAGAACGAGGACAGCTGGTCGACCATCGTGTTGACGGTGTTCTTCAGCTGGAGCATCTCACCGGCCACATGGACGGTGACCTTCCGTGACAGATCGCCCTTGGCGACCGCCGTCGTCACCAGCGCGATGTCCCTCACCTGGGCGGTCAGCCGGTACGCCATGGTGTTGACGGAGTCCGTGAGGTCCTTCCAGGACCCGGACATCCCGCGCACCTGCGCCTGGCCGCCGAGCTTGCCCTCGGTGCCCACCTCGACGGCGACCCGGGTCACCTGCTCGGTGAAGACCGACAACTGGTCGACCAGATTGTTGACCGTACGGGCGACCTTCAGGAACTCGCCGCGCAGCGGCCGTACGGTCTCGTCCTCGGTGTGCGAGCGCAGCTCCATCCGCTGCTCCAGGTCACCGTCGGCGACCGCCGACAGGACCCGGCCCACTTCGGAGACCGGTCGCGCGAGATCGTCGACGAGTTCGTTGGAGGCGTCGATGGCGGCGGCCCAGGACCCCTCGCAGGCGCCCGTCTCCAGGCGCTCCGTGAGTTTGCCCTCGCGCCCGACCACCCGTCGTACGCGCGCCAGCTCACCGGTGAGATGCAGATTCCGGTCGGCGACCTCGTTGAAGACCGCCGCGATCTCCGTCATCACGCCGTCGCCGGAGACGGTGAGCCGCCGGCGGAAGTTGCCGTCGCGCATCGCCACGAGTCCCGCGAGCACTCTGTTCAGAGCTGCCGCATCGACCTCGACGGTGCCATTGCGCTGCTTTTTCACGGACTGTCCGCCTTTTGTACGCGCCTTCGAACCCTGCGCCGCCACGCCAGACTCCACCGTGTCCCTCCCGCAGGGGTTGACCGTTTCACTCGGGCCTATCCGGAAGCTTGCCCAGTTCCACTGTGGACCACCGCCACAGCACACCGTCAACGGGCGGCCGGGCGGACGTCAAATCGTTGCAACGTACCAGGCCGGAACAGGTCCGTGGGCAACCTGTACCGGTTGCCCCCCATCCCTTGCACCGGGAGTCCATACTTGTGCGCCCGCGCACCACCACCGGGGCGCCCTGTCCCGAACTCGGCCCTCGTGTACCCGGCACCCTTCACGAACGTCTAGCCTGGCAAGCGAATCGAAGCGGCGATAAACGGGCACAGGACTCGGGGAAGCGACGAGACACCATATGGGGAGTGCTGTGATCACCGCGCGCGCGGCCGCCACCTTCGAACCGGTCGGGCGCTCTGTCGCGACCGCCCGCGCCTTCGTCCGGGACACGCTCCAGGGGTGGGGCTACAACGATGTCGTCGACGACGCCGTCGTCCTCACCAGTGAGCTCGTGACCAACGCCGTCATCCACGCCGGAACGGCCGCCGACGTCCTGTGCCTGCGCACCGGCGACGGCGTACGCGTCGAGGTCTCCGACCACTATCCGGAACGCGAGGTCCCGCTCCAGAGCAACGGACTCGACTTCGGCTCCCCGGACCGCGAGAACGGTCGCGGCCTGCTGCTCTGCGCCGCCCTGGCCTCCCGCTGGGGCGTCGAGTACAGCCCCACGCGCAAGCACGTCTGGTTCCAGCTGGACCTGCCCGACCGGCCCGTGGGCATCCGCTCCGCCGGCCCGGTCCTGCCCACCTCGCTCCTCCCCGTCACCGACCAGCGCATCCGGGTCGCCGTCGTCCAGATCGACAGCGCCGGCGCGATCAGCGCATGGAACGACGACGCCGCGTACGTCTTCGGGCACACCGCGGAACAGGTCACCGGCAAGCAGTTCACCGACTTCGTGGCCTGGCCGCACACCCCGGGGACCAACACCGGCATCGCCGACGCCCTGCAGCTCTCCCGCTGGGAGGGCAGCTACGGCATCCGCGGCTCGGACGGCCGGACCATCGCCGTCTACTCCTCGCACCTGCGGGTCCGCGACACCGACGGCGAACCCTCCACGGTCTGCCTCCTCGTCCGCGACGACGAACGCGCCGTGCTCCAGTCCCCGGTCCGCGCCCCGGTCTCCGACACCTCGTCCGACAACCGCACCACGGACCCCTTCGAGGTCTTCATCGGCTCCCCCGCCCCCGACGACCTGGACGGCCTCCTCCAGCGGACGGTCGAGCGGGCCCGCGACATGCTCGACGCCGACGCGGCGTTCCTCCTGCTCGCCACGGACGACGAGACGGAGCTGGAGGTCCGCGCCACGACGGGCCTCCCCTCGGCCCGCCAGCGCTTCGCCCGCGTACCCGTCGAAGCCGGAACGGGACGCTACGGCTCCGCCCGGATGCCCGCCGTCCACGACGACCTGACGGCCGTCCCCGGCGCCGTCCCGCTGCTCACCGACACGGGGATGCGCTCGGTCGTCACGGTCCCGCTGAAGGTCGAGGGCCGCCTCACCGGCTCCCTCGGCGTCGCGGCGGAGGGCGCGGGCCGCTACTCGAACGAGGAGGCCCTGCGCCTCCAGTTCGCCGCCGACCGCATCGCGCTGGCCGTGGAGTCCGCCCGCCTCGGCGAGCTGGAACGGCTGCGCCGCGGCTCCCTGTCCTTCCTCGTCGAGGCCTCCGACCTGCTGGCCGGCACCCTCGACCGGGACCAGACCCTGGCGCTCATGGCCCAGATGACGGTCCCGACCCTGGCCACCTGGTGCGCCGTCTACACGATCGCGGACCAGTCCTCCGAGCCGTACCTCTCGTACGTGCTCCACGAGGACGAGGACCTCATCGACGGCCTCAAGGCCCTGCTCTCCAAGATCGCCCCGCCTGATCCGGTCCCGACCCCGGGCGCCCGGGTCTGGGCCGCCCCCTCGGAGGCCGGTCACAAAGCCGCGCTCAGCACCTCGACCCGCAGCCTGCAACGCGACGCCCCGCTGAGCATGAGCACGGCCACCCGCACCACGCTCGCCACGGCCCAGGCCGTCGGCGGCGAGACGGTGGTCCTCCCGCTGGTCGCCCGCAACCGCGTGATCGGCATGCTGACGCTCGGGAAGCCCTCGGACGACCACTTCCGCCAGGAGATCCTGGAACTGGCCGAGGACCTGTCCCGCAGGGCCGCCCTGGCCCTGGACAACGCCCGCCTGTACTCGGAGCGGATGGCGATCAGCCAGTCCCTCCAGCGCAGCCTGCTGCCCCCGGGCCTCCCCGACGTGCCGAACGTCGAGATCGAGGTCATCTACCGGGCCGCCGGCGAGGGCAACGAGGTGGGCGGCGACTTCTACGACGTCTTCCCGATCAGCGACGGCGCGTACGGCTTCGCCATCGGCGACGTCTGCGGTACGGGCCCGGAGGCGGCCGCCGTCACGGGGCTGGCCCGCCACGCGCTGCGCCTGCTGGCCCGCGAGGGCTTCGGCGGCCCAGCGGTCCTGGAGCGCCTCAACGCGGCGATCCTCGACGAGGGCGCCCGCAGCCGCTTCCTCACCCTGCTGTACGGCGAGCTGTGGCCCCAGGAGGACGGCAGCGCCCTCCTGAAGGTCGTCTGCGCCGGCCACCCGCTGCCGCTGCGCCTGCGCCAGGACGGTTCCGTCGAGTCGGCCGCGGAACCGCAGCCCCTGCTCGGCGTGATCGACGACCTCGACCTGTACGAGCAGGAAGTCGTCCTCAACCCGGGCGACGTCCTCCTGTGCGTCACGGACGGCGTCACCGAACGCCGCGAGGGAACCCGCATGCTGGGCGACGACGGCCTCGCGGACGTCCTGTCCACCTGTACGGGCCTGACGGCCGGAGCGGTCGCCGCACGCATCCTGCGGGCCGTGGAGCGCTTCGCCGCCGAGCCGGCCTCGGACGACATGGCGATCCTGGCCATGCGCGTCCCTGAGCCGCCGCTCGTCTGACACCCACTCCACCAACGCAAAAGGCCCCCGCCATGTGGCGGGGGCCTTTTGTTGTTCTGAGCCCCAATGCGGAATCGAACCGCAGACCTTCTCCTTACCATGGAGACGCTCTACCGACTGAGCTATTGGGGCCTCGTTGCGCTGTGGCAACGAGGTAAACCATACACGGGATCCGGGGATGCTCATAATCGCCTCGGACCTGGCTGATGGTGCGTTTTGGTGGGGTTACTGCCGACCAGAGGTGCGCCGGCTTCGGGGCAGCGGATCGAGCCCGAAAGGTCCTGAACGCAGGAAAGCCCCGCACCACAAGGGTGCGGGGCTTTCCCACAAAGGTTGTTCGGCGGCGTCCTACTCTCC
>NZ_JAFEUF010000143.1:13252-19166 GCF_016901035.1 Streptomyces durocortorensis | reverse complement strand
GGGTGGGACCGGTTGGGAGGGGGCTCAAAATGGTCCGTCCGTGCCATGCGCGGCACGTATCGCGCTCCCTAGGCTGGGGAGTCGGTGTGCCAGAGGCCGGTGACGGCCGGAAGGACGGCAGAGAGAGGTGACGCAGGTGGTGACGCTCAGCGCTCCGAACGCTCAGGACTGTGTGGCCCTCGCCGAGATCGAGCTGTGCGGCGAGCTGATGATCGCCGCGTCGGCGGCGGCGGGCGAGGAGCGCCTCAGTCCCGACCGTATCGACGAAGTGCTCGACGTCCGGGGCGCGGAGTCCTGGGCCACGGTCCCCCGGCAGGCCGTTCGCCGGGGGTGATGCCTGTGGCATCCGGGGTGATGTCCGCGGCATCCGTGGTGATGTCCGCGACATCCGCGAGCGGCGGGCGCGCCCGGTGCGGGCCGCGCCTCAGGTGCGGAGCAGGCGGGCGATGGCCTTCGTGGCCTCCTCGACCTTCGCGTCGATCTCCTCGCCGCCCTTGACGGCCGCGTCGGCGACGCAGTGGCGCAGGTGCTCCTCCAGCAGCTGGAGGGCGAAGGACTGCAGCGCCTTCGTGGAAGCCGAGACCTGGGTGAGTATGTCGATGCAGTAGACGTCCTCGTCGACCATGCGCTGCAGGCCGCGGATCTGGCCCTCGATCCGGCGCAGCCGTTTGAGGTGCTCGTCCTTCTGGTGGTGGTAGCCGTGGATGCCGCGGTCGTGGTCGGTGACGATGTCCACAGGGGCGACCGCCTCCGCGTCCGGGGCCGCCACGCCCGCCGATTCCGCTCCTGTGGTCCCGGTCGTGGTCATCTGCGTCCTCCCGTTGCCCTCATGTGTTCTGGCCCTCATGTGTGCTGCGGTCTACCCGCTGCACTCTTGCGGTCTTATACCCCTGCCGGGTATATCGTAACGAATCCCGCCGAAACGTGACCGGGGGTCCGTGCTGATCGCCGTGTCCGATGGGCGACACTGAAGAACGCCGGTTAGCCGTGGCCGGATGATGCGCCTAGCATCAGCCTGACCGAATCCAAAGCATCCCGAGGACCCCACGTGCGCTTTCGTCTGACCCCCAGGGAGACGAGCTTCTACGACATGTTCTCCGCGTCTGCGGACAACATTGTCACGGGCTCGAAACTCCTGATGGAACTGCTCGGGGCGGATTCTGCCTCCCGAGTCGAGATCGCGGAGCGTATGCGGGCAGCGGAGCACGCGGGGGACGATGCCACCCACGCGATCTTCCACCAGCTGAACTCCTCCTTCATCACGCCGTTCGACCGCGAGGACATCTACAAGCTGGCGTCCTCGCTCGACGACATCATGGACTTCATGGAGGAGGCCGTCGACCTGGTCGTCCTCTACCAGGTCCAGGAGCTCCCCAAGGGCGTCGAGCAGCAGATCGAGGTGCTGGCCCGGGCGGCGGAACTGACCGCCGAGGCCATGCCGGGGCTGCGGACCATGGCCAACCTCACCGAGTACTGGATCGAGATCAACCGCCTGGAGAACCAGGCCGATCAGGTCCACCGCAAGCTGCTGGCCCAGCTCTTCAACGGCAAGTACGACGCCATGGAGGTGCTGAAGCTCAAGCAGATCGTGGATGTGCTGGAAGAGGCGGCTGACGCGTTCGAGCACGTGGCCAACACCGTGGAGACCATCGCGGTCAAGGAGTCCTGAACCTCGTGGACACCTTTGCGCTGATCGTGACCATCGGTGTCGCGCTCGGCTTCACGTATACGAACGGCTTCCACGACTCGGCCAACGCCATCGCCACCTCGGTCTCCACCCGGGCGCTGACCCCGCGTGCGGCCCTGGCGATGGCGGCGGTGATGAACCTCGCCGGCGCCTTCCTGGGCCAGGGGGTCGCCAAGACCGTCAGCGAAGGCCTGATCGCCACGCCCGTCGGGCAGAAGGGGATGGGCATCCTGTTCGCGGCGCTGGTCGGCGCGATCATCTGGAACCTCATCACCTGGTACTTCGGCCTCCCCTCCTCGTCCTCGCACGCCCTCTTCGGCGGCATGGTCGGGGCGGCGCTGGCCGGCGGCACGGACGTCATCTGGTCCGGGGTGCTGGAGAAGGTCGTCATCCCGATGTTCATCTCCCCGTTCGTCGGCCTGATCGCCGGCTATCTGGTGATGGTCGGCATCCTGTGGATATTCCGGAACGCCAACCCGCACAAGGCCAAGCGCGGCTTCCGGATCGCGCAGACGGTCTCGGCGGCGGGCATGGCGCTCGGCCACGGCCTCCAGGACGCGCAGAAGACGATGGGCATCGTGGTGATGGCCCTGGTCATCGCCGACGTCGAGGGCCCCAACGACGAGATCCCGGTCTGGGTCAAGATCGCCTGTGCGCTGATGCTTTCGCTCGGTACGTACGCGGGCGGCTGGCGCATCATGCGGACCCTCGGCCGGAAGATCATCGAGCTGGACCCGCCGCAGGGCTTCGCCGCCGAGACGACGGGCGCCTCGATCATGTTCGGTTCGGCGTTCCTCTTCCACGCGCCGATCTCGACCACGCACGTCATCACCTCAGCGATCATGGGCGTCGGCGCCACCAAGCGCGTGAACGCCGTGCGCTGGGGCGTCGCGAAGAACATCATCCTGGGCTGGTTCATCACCATGCCCGCCGCGGCGCTGGTCGCTGCGCTGAGTTACGGCGCGGTGCTGCTGCTCTTCGGGTAGCCCTCTGCACGCAGTACGTACATGGGTCCGCCCCCGCTCTCCGTACCAGGGAGAGCGGGGGCGGACCCTTTCGCCTTGTGGTGGCACCGCCATGCAGCACCACAAGGCCGTTTATGACGGAGTGCGTGACTCAGCCGAAGCGGCCCGAGATGTAGTCCTCCGTGGCCTGGACCGACGGGTTGGAGAAGATCCGCTCCGTCTCGTCGATCTCGATGAGCCGGCCGGGCTTGCCGACCGCCGCGAGGTTGAAGAACGCGGTGCGGTCCGAGACGCGGGCCGCCTGCTGCATGTTGTGCGTCACGATGACGATCGTGAACCGCTCCTTCAGCTCGCCGATCAGATCCTCGATGGCGAGGGTCGAGATCGGGTCGAGCGCCGAGCACGGCTCGTCCATCAGCAGGACCTGCGGCTCGACCGCGATGGCGCGGGCGATGCACAGACGCTGCTGCTGGCCGCCGGAAAGGCCGGAGCCGGGCTTGTTGAGCCGGTCCTTGACCTCGTTCCAGAGGTTCGCGCCGCGCAGGGACTTCTCGACGACGTCGTTCAGCTCGCTCTTGCGGTAGCTGCCGTTCAGCCGGAGGCCCGCCGCCACGTTGTCGAAGATCGACATGGTGGGGAAGGGGTTGGGGCGCTGGAAGACCATGCCGACCGTGCGGCGCACGGTGACCGGGTCGACGTTGGAGGCGTAGAGGTTCTCGTCGTCCAGCAGCACCTTGCCCTCGACGCGGCCGCCGGGGGTGACCTCGTGCATCCGGTTCAGGGTGCGCAGGAAGGTGGACTTGCCGCAGCCGGACGGGCCGATGAAGGCCGTCACGGAGCGGGGCTCCACGGTCATCGAGATGTCCTCGATGGCCTTGTGGCTGCCGTAGAAGGCGCTGAGGCCGCTGATGTCGATGCGCTTGGCCATGGAAATCACTGCTTCTTTCGGGAGGTCGCTGATGGCCGCGTCAGCGACCGGTCTTCGGGGCCTTCCAGCGGGCGATGCCGCGGGCCACGAGGTTGAGGATCATGACGAAGGCGATCAGCACCAGGGCCGCTGCCCAGGCGCGGTCGTAGGACGCGGCCTCGCCGATCTTGTACTGCTCGTAGATGTAGAACGGCAGCGAGGACTGGGCGCCTTCGAAGGGGTTCGTGTTGATCAGCTGGCTGCCGAAGACCAGCAGGATGATCGGGGCCGTCTCACCGGCGATACGCGCGATGGCGAGCATGACACCGGTGGTGATGCCGCCGATCGCGGTCGGCAGGACCACCTTCAGGATGGTGCGCCACTTCGGGATGCCGAGGGCGAGGGAGGCCTCGCGCAGCTCGTTCGGGACGAGCTTGAGCATCTCCTCGGTGGAGCGGACCACGACCGGGATCATCAGGATGGTCAGGGCGAGCGCGCCCATCAGGCCGGAGGGCTCCAGGTTGGCGATCAGCATGATCGACAGGATGAAGAGACCGGCCACGATGGACGGGATGCCCGTCATCACGTCGACGAAGAAGGTGACGGCCTTGGCCAGCGAGCCCTTGCCGTACTCGACGAGGTAGACGGCGGTCAGCAGACCGAGCGGGGCGGAGATCACCGTGGCGATACCGACCTGCTCCAGGGTGCCGATCAGCGCGTGGTAGACGCCGCCGCTGGCCTCGGAGCCGAGCACACCGGCCATCGAGTGGGTGAGGAAGTAGCCGTCCAGGCGCTCGGCGCCGCGGACGATCGTCGTCCAGAGCAGGGAGGCGAGCGGGACGACGGCGATGAGGAAGCAGACCCACATCACGCTGGTGGCGAGGCGGTCCTTGGCCTGGCGCTGGTTCTCGACGACCGTCGTGGCGACGTAGGAGATGGCCAGGAAGAGCAGGGCGGAGATCATGCCCCACTGGATGCGGCTCTCCCAGCCGGCGGCCAGCGAGAGGCCGACGCCGAGCGCGATCGAGACGGCGGCGAAGCCGAGCGGCGCGAGGCGGGGGAGGGAGCGGCTGCCGAGGCTGCTCTTCGGGGAGGGCGATGCGGGCGTCGGGCGTTCCATGACGCCGGTGGGTGCGTGGCTCATGCGTTGGCCCCCGAGTACTCCTTGCGGCGGGCGATGATGAGCCGGGCCGCGCCGTTGACCAGCAGGGTGAGGACGAAGAGGACGAGGCCGGAGGCGATCAGGGCGTCCCGCCCGAACGCGTCGGCCTCGCCGAACTTGGCCGCGATGTTCTGGGCGAACGTGCCGCCGCCCGGGTTCAGCAGGTGCAGCGAGATGAGGAAGTTCGGGGAGAGGACCGTGGCGACGGCCATCGTCTCGCCGAGCGCGCGGCCGAGGCCCAGCATCGAGGCGGAGATGATGCCGGAGCGGCCGAAGGGCAGCACGGAGAGGCGGATGACCTCCCAGCGGGTGGCGCCGAGCGCGAGCGCGGCCTCCTCGTTCATCTTCGGGACCTGGAGGAAGACCTCGCGGCTGACGCTGGTCACGATCGGCAGGATCATGATCGCGAGCAGGATGCCGACGGTGAAGAGCGAGCGGGCGACGCCGACCTCGGTCTTCTCGAAGATGTACGTCCAGCCGAAGAACTGGTCGAGCCAGAGGTTCAGGCCCTCCAGGTACGGCACGAGCACGAGCGCACCCCAGATGCCGTAGACGATGCTGGGCACGGCGGCCAGCAGGTCGACCACGTACGCGATCGGGGCGGCCAGCTTGCGCGGCGCGTAGTGCGAGATGAACAGGGCGATGCCGACAGCGATCGGAACCGCGATGACCATCGCGATGATCGAGCTGACGACCGTGCCGAAGAGCAGGACCGCGATGCCGAAGACCGGCGGGTCGCCGGCCGGGTTCCAGTCGAAGGTGGTGAGGAAGTTGCCCTCGTCCTTCGAGATGGCGAGCACCGAGCGGTAGGTGAGGAACACGGCGATCGACGCCATGATCACGAGCAGCAGGATGCCCGAGCCGCGGGAGAGGCCCAGGAAGATCTTGTCGCCCATGCGCCCGGTGGACCGGGGGCTGGGCCGCGGGACCGGCGGCGCCGGTGGCGTGTCTATCGGTGTGGTGGAAGCCATGGTCTTTCCGGTCTGTGTGGGGGAGCGGGAGGCTCCCCTGGCGGCGGTGCACCGGATGGGCGGGTGGGGCGGGTACGTCGGCGGCCGGGTTGCCGGTCACGTCCGTGGGGGGGGGGGGGGGGGGGGGGGGGGGGGGGGGGGGGGGGGGGGGGGGGGGGGGCGGCCCCCGCGCGGGGCGCAGGAGGCGAGGGGGGCAGGAGGCAGGTGGGGTGGCGGGCGTGG
>NZ_JAFEUF010000143.1:0-13242 GCF_016901035.1 Streptomyces durocortorensis | reverse complement strand
TCCACCGCTCCGAGGACTCCGGCACCACGCAGAACCTCGGCAAGTACCTCGGCGCGGCCGCCCCGGGTGTTACGAGAGGGTGCCGATGGTCTCGCGGACCTTGGCGTTGATCTCGGCCGGGATCGGGGCGTAGCCGGCGTCGGTCAGGATCTTCTGGCCGTCGTCGGAGGCGGCGTAGGAGAGGAAGGACTTGACGGTGTCGAGCGTCTCGGGCTTGTTGCCGCTGTCGCAGACGACCTCGTACGTCACCAGGACCAGCGGGTAGGCGCCCTCGGCCTTGGTGGTGTAGTCGAGGTCGAGCGCCAGGTCCTTGCCGGTGCCCTTGATCTTGGCGGCGGCGATGGCCTTGGAGGCGTTCTCCGAGGTGGCCTGGACCGGGGTGGCGCCACCGGTGTTGATGTCGACGGTCGGGATGTCCTGGGACTTGGCGTAGGAGAGCTCGAAGTAGCCGATCGAGCCGTCGACGGCCTTGACCTGGGAGGCGACGCCGGAGGAGCCGGAGGCGGCCTGGCCACCGGGGGCCGGCCACTTCTTCTCGGCCTCGTACTTCCAGTCGTCCGGAGCGGCCGCGCCGAGGTACTTGCCGAGGTTCTGCGTGGTGCCGGAGTCCTCGGAGCGGTGGAAGGCCTGGATGGCCTTGTCCGGCAGCTCGACGCCGTCGTTCAGCTTGGCGATCGCCGGGTCGTTCCACTTCTTGATCTTGCTGTCGAAGATCTTGGCGAGGGTCGGGGCGTCCAGCGTGAGCTTGTCGACACCCTCCAGCTTGAAGCCGATCGCGACCGGGCCGCCGACCATCGGGAGGTTGATGCCCTGGCCGGACTTGCACATCTTCTTGGAGTCGGCGACCTCCTCGGGCTTCAGCGCCGAGTCGGAGCCGGCGAAGCCGACGGTGCCCTGGTTGAAGGCGACGATGCCCTCGCCGGAGGAGGACGAGTTGTAGTTGATCTCCACACCGGAACAGGCGGCCATGTAGTTCTTGACCCAGAGGTCCATGGCGTTCTTCTGAGCGCTGGAGCCGGAAGCGCGCAGCTGACCCTTGGCCTTGCCGCAGTCGACGTTCGACGCGGCGGTCGTCTTCTCGCCGGTGCCGGTGGCACCGCCCGTGTTGTCGTCCGAACCGCACGCCGTGAGGACCAGGGCGCCGGAGACGGCGAGGGCACCGAGCGCGGTGGCACGAAGCCGGTTCTTGCGCTGAAGCTTCACTTTCGGGTGTTCCTTCCAGGAGCCGCCGTGGTCAGTTCGTTCTACGACGGCGTGCGATGAGGAGGGGTGCTGTGGCTTGCCGCCGCGCACCTTGTACGTCCGAAATTAGGCAGAACAGGTGAAGCCGCCAACGGGGGAGAGTGAACGGCAGGTGAACCGTGTCGGGCAGGC
Source organism: Streptomyces durocortorensis (assembly GCF_016901035.1). Classification (GTDB taxonomy): domain Bacteria; phylum Actinomycetota; class Actinomycetes; order Streptomycetales; family Streptomycetaceae; genus Streptomyces; species Streptomyces durocortorensis. The sequence goes on along the minus strand of NZ_JAFEUF010000143.1, from coordinate 11,868 downwards.
GGGTGCGGGGGCTGCCGGGGGAGGCGGCCGGGGCGCTGGTCAGGGTCGGCGTGGTCAGGGCCTGGGCAGCGCGTCCAGGAACGCGGTCAGCTGCCGGACGTCGCGGGGCTGGGTGAGCCGGGCCCGGGCGGCGTCGGGGGTCAGCCACAGGATGCGGTCCACCTCGTCGTTGGCGGTGAAGGAGCCGCCCGTCGCCTCGGCCGCCCAGTAGGCGACCTCCTTGGGCCGGCCGTCCACCAGGTAGCGGGAGGTCGGCAGCCGGGCGCCGGGGGCGCAGTGGTGTCCGGTCTCCTCCAGCACTTCCCGTACGGCGGCGGCCAGCGGCTCCTCGTCGCGCTTGAGCTTGCCCTTCGGGAAGGAGAAATCGCCGTACTTCGGGCGGTGTACCAGGCACACCTCCACGCTGCCGCCGCCCGGCGCGCGCCGCCACAGCACGCATCCCGCGGCGCGGATCACGGGGCCGTGGGGATCCCCGTTCGCGGGGCCGTGGAGGGCCGCGCTCATGACACCGTCAGGGCCGTGGCGTACGGCCAGGTCTCCCGGAACACCGCCCGCGCCGCCTCCACCTCGTGGCGCTGGTCCGCGTGGAGCACGCCCAGCGCGTACGCCGTGGCCGGGGCGATTCGTGGGGTGCGGGCCGCCGCTGCCGCCGCCGCGGCCGCCTCCACGGCGTCCCGGTGCAGGTCGAGGGCGTGCCCGGGGGTGGCGAGGGCCGGGTCGGCGGCGCCGAGGACGACCTCGTGGGCGTACCGGTGCAGCCGCAGCAGCAGGCGGGCCTGGTGCCAGGCGGCGTCCTGCGCCTCGTTGTACGGCCCGGTGTCCTCGGGCGGGAGGGCGGCGACCGCGGTGAGCAGTCGTTGCTCGGCGCGTTCGGCGGGCTCCAGCAGGGCTTCGGAGGTCCGGCCCGTGGTGCCGGGAGCCAGCGGTACGTCGGAGGCCAGGAGCGCCACGGCGTCGGCGACCGCGTGGAAGCGGGAGGAGCCGAGCGCCTGGAGGGCCGCGGAGTGCGACCGGGTCCGGGCGAGGGTGAGGCGGCGTTCCAGCAGCGCCCCGGCGCGCGCGGCCCCGACCCCGAGGGCGGCGCGGCCCTGGGCGTCGGATGCGGCGCTCTCCCCGGCGGCCCTGGCTCCCCGGGCGGCGGGGAGAGCGGGGCCGGAGAGCTGGTGCAGGGCTTCGACGAGCCGGGTGAGGCGGTTCGCGTAGGCGTGTTCGCGGGCCAGGATGCCCGACAGCCAGGCCAGCTCGGCGCGGAGCTGGTCGGCCCAGTGCGGGTCGAGGGCGGCTCGGAAGGTGTGCAGGGAGCCGCTGATCCGGCGGGCCGCGCGGCGCAGTGCGCGGGTGGCGGCCGCGGCGTCGTGGCCGCCGGACTCGGCGGGGGCGCTGTGCTCGTGGTGCAGGCGCAGGCTGCGCAGGAAGTCGGCGGCCTGCCCCCGGAGGTAGGGCGCGAGGACCGCCTCGGTGGTCAGGTCCCCGGCGGGTCCGATTCCGGAAGGTCCTCCGGTGAGCCCGGGACCGGCGGGGCGGCCGCGCTCTCCGGCCCCGTCCGGCGCCGTGTCCCCCGTGGCGTCGGCGCCGGGGCCGGTCCCCGGGGCGGGATCCTTCGTGGGCCGGGTCGTCGTCTGCTGGTCAGGGCGTCGCACGCCTGCGCCTCCGGGCGTCGATGAGCATTTCCTGGACGTGCCGCAGCGGCTGGCCCTCGGCGTCCGTGGCGTGCCGGGTCCAGTTCCCGTCGGGGCCCAGGTGCCAGGAGGAGGTGGTGTCGGCCATACCGGTCTCCAGGAGTCGGCTGAGTGCGGCGCGGTGGGCGGGGTCGGTGACCCGGACCAGTGCTTCGATCCGGCGGTCGAGGTTGCGGTGCATCATGTCGGCGCTGCCGAACCACACCTCGGGCTCGCCGCCGTTGCCGAAGGAGAAGACCCGGGAGTGTTCGAGGAAGCGGCCGAGTATGGAGCGGACGCGGATGTTCTCGGAGAGCCCGGCGACCCCGGGGCGGATCGCGCAGATCCCGCGCACCCAGATGTCGACGGGGACGCCCGCCTGGGCCGCCCGGTAGCAGGCGTCGATGATCGCTTCGTCGACCATCGAGTTGACCTTGATCCGCACGTAGGCGGGCCGCCCGGCACGGTGGTGGGCGATCTCCTTGTTGATCCGGGCGATCAGCCCGTCGCGCAGGGACTTGGGGGCGACCAGGAGTCGGCGGTAGGTCTCGCGGCGGGAGTAGCCGGAGAGACGGTTGAACAGGTCGGAGAGGTCCGCCCCGACCTGCGGGTCGGCCGTGAGCAGGCCGAGGTCCTCGTACAGCCGGGCCGTCTTGGGGTGGTAGTTGCCGGTGCCGACGTGGGAGTAGCGGCGCAGCGTGTCGCCCTCCTGGCGGACGACGAGGGAGAGCTTGCAGTGGGTCTTCAGCCCGACGAGGCCGTAGACGACATGGCAGCCCGCCTCCTCCAGCTTGCGGGCCCACTTGATGTTGGCCTGCTCGTCGAAGCGGGCCTTGATCTCGACGAGGACGAGGACCTGCTTGCCGGACTCGGCCGCGTCGATCAGGGCGTCCACTATCGGGGAGTCGCCGGAGGTCCGGTACAGCGTCTGCTTGATGGCCAGCACGTCCGGGTCGCCCGCCGCCTGCTCCAGGAACGCCTGGACGGAGGTGGAGAACGAGTCGTACGGGTGGTGGAGCAGCACGTCCCGCTCGCGCAGGGCGGCGAAGATGTCGGGCGCGGACGCGGACTCCACCTCGGCCAGGTCCCGGTGGGTGCCCGCGACGAACTTGGGGAACTTCAGCTCCGGCCGGTCCAGCGAGGCGATCGCGAAGAGCCCGGTCAGGTCGAGCGGCCCGGGCAGCGGGTAGACCTCCGCGTCGGACACCTTCAGCTCGCGGACCAGCAGGTCGAGCACGTACGGGTCGATGGACTCCTCGACCTCCAGCCGCACCGGCGGGCCGAAGCGGCGGCGCATGAGCTCCTTCTCCAGCGCCTGGAGCAGGTTCTCCGCGTCGTCCTCCTCGACCTCCAGGTCCTCGTTCCTGGTGACCCGGAACATGTGGTGCGCCAGCACCTCCATCCCCGGGAACAGCTCCTCCAGGTGCGCCGCGATGACGTCCTCGATGGGGACGTAACGCTGGGGCGAGGCCTCCAGGAAGCGGGTCAGCAGCGGTGGGACCTTGACCCGGGCGAAGTGGCGGTGGCCGCTGACCGGGTTGCGGACGACGACGGCGAGGTTGAGGGAGAGCCCGGAGATGTACGGGAAGGGGTGCGCGGGGTCGACGGCCAGCGGGGTCAGGACCGGGAAGACGCGCTGCCGGAAGAAGGTGAACAGGCGGGCCTGCTCCTTCTCGGTCAGGTCCGGCCAGCGGATCAGCTGGATGCCCTCGTCGGACAGGTCCGGGGCGATGTCCTGCTGGAAGCAGGCGGCGTGCCGGGCCATGAGCTCGCGCGAGCGGGTCCAGATGAGGTCCAGGACCTCGCGGGGCTGGAGGCCGGAGGCGGAGCGGGTGGCGACGCCGGTGGCGATGCGGCGCTTGAGGCCGGCCACCCGGACCATGAAGAACTCGTCCAGGTTCGAGGCGAAGATGGCGAGGAAGTTGGCCCGCTCCAGGATGGGCGTGGCCGGGTCCTCGGCGAGCTCCAGCACCCGTTCGTTGAACGCGAGCCAGCTGCGTTCGCGGTCCAGGAAACGCCCCTGGGGCAGCTCGTCGCCGTCCCGGTCGGGCTCGTAGGCGTCCGCGTCGGCGTCGAGATCGGGATCCAGGTCGGCGGCGGTGGAGAAGCCGACCCCGTTCGACGCGGGGGTGGCGTGCGGCCGGTGCGCGGCGAGCGAGCCGACGGACGGCTGGGCGGCGGGCCGGACGGGGACCTCGGAGCTGGGCTGCTGGCTCATGGACCTATTGTTCCGCGCGGAGCGCTCCTCAGGCGCGTCGGAGCCCGGAAAGATCGCGGAAGGCCCGGGAAACCCCGGGTCGCGGGCTCTCCCGTTGCGGCGGGGGGCGGGCACAGCTGGCTGCATCCCGTGAGGGTCGCAAGGGCGTCTGAATGGCCGGTAACGGCGACATGACGTACAGGAAGCGGTGTGCCTGCGGGTGGGTCTCGCGGTCACTGTACGTGTTCGCGGGGGCCGGGCCGCCCTGAGGCGTGGGCGTACGCGTTCGTCGTCCGGGCCCACCCCTCGCGGGGCCCGGACGACGGGTCTGCCGGGTGCGGACGCTCAGCCGTGGAGGCGGCGCAGGACCCGGAAGGCGGCGAACACGGCGAGCGCGGCGAGGGCCAGGAGGATGCCGGTCTCGGCGAGCTGGAGGGGCCAGTAGTGGGAGGCGGGGTGGTAGTCGGAGAAGTAGTCGATGCCGCCCCGGCCGCGCATGCAGGCCTCGACCCCCTGCGTCATGTCGGCCTCGAAGCAGTCCTGCCAGTACAGCTTCTCGCCCGAGGCGGTGAGCATCCCGGAATCGATCGGCCAGTCACCGGGGGCGTGGCCCAAGACGTCGGTGCTCTTGCGGAAGGAGGAAGGCCACAGCTCGTAGCGCCAGGCGCTCAGACAGGCGGCCACCGCCCCGAAGACGAGCGCGGTCAGGGACATGGCCAGCAGAGTGCGGCGGACGAGTACCGCGCACAGCGCGCCGACCGCCACGGCCAGCAGCGCGTAGCCGAGGACCGCAGGCCCGGTGCCGGGGAACACGCCGGTGGAGTGCCATCTGGTCCCGTAGCGCTCCGGGCCCGACCGGAAGGCCCAGAGCCCCCAGCGGTAGACGATGACCAGGATCGTCAGGCCGGTGACCGTGAGAGCTGCGGGCACGGCCAGCCGGGCGGCCAGCCAGTGGGCGGGCGAGACCGACTGCGCCCAGGCCGGCCGGAAGGTGCCGCTCTCCAGTTCACGGGCGATAAGCGGGCCCGCTACGAAGAGGCCGATGAGCGCGGCCAGGAGGATCAGTACCGTGCCGCCGTTGGCCAGATAGCCCTCGGCGGAGGTGTAGGCGTAGTTGGGGACGTAGATCTCGTCGCCGCACGGGGTGACGTCGCCTCCGCCGCACAGCGCTTCCGAGGACGCCATCCAGACACGGAGCGCGACGACGATGCCGATGCCGGTGACCAGCAGGGCGGCCCCCGCCCACAGGGCCTTGCGGTGCACGCGGAGCAGGACGCGGGCGGACCCGCGCAGGGTGCCGGGCGCGGTGGCGACGGCCTCGGTCTTCGGTCGGGTGAGTGTGCTCATGCCGACACCCCCTCCGCCCGCACCCCGGCCGACGCGCTCGGCGTCAGCAGCGGCGGAGCCTCCGGGGAGCGGAGGTGGGCGAGCAGCAGCTCCTCCAGGGAGGGCTGGGTGACGGACCAGGCGGCGGTGTCCACGGGGCCCTCCTTCCGTACGAGCGCGGTGAGTTGACGTCCCGTCGTGCGGGACTCGACGACGGTGTGCGGGGCCAGGTCGCGGCCTGCCTGCCCGGTGAGCAGAGCATGGGCGGAGGTGATGTCCTCGGCCTCACCGCCGAGCCGCACGCGCCCGCCGTCGACGAACAGGAGGTAGTCGCAGGCGCCCTCCAGCTCGGTGAGGATGTGCGAGGACATCACGATGGTGGTGCCGTGCTCGGCGGTCTCCGCCATCAGGACGCCCATCAGCTCGTGCCGGGCGAGGGGGTCCAGGTCGGCCATCGGCTCGTCCAGCAGCATCAGTTCGGGCCGCTTGCCGAGCGCGAGGGCCAGCGCGAGCCGGGTGCGCTGCCCGCCGGAGAGCGTACGGACGCGGGCGCCCTGCGGCAGCGGTCCGGCGATCCGGTCGGCGGTGGCCCGGTCCCAGCGCCCGGGGTTCAGCTCGGCCCCCGCCCACAGTGTGTCGGCGACGGTGAGCTGCGGGTACAGGGGCTTGTCCTGGGCGACGTAGGCGACGCGGTCGCGTACGTCGGCGGGCTCGGTGGATCCGAGGACGGCGAGGGATCCGGCGCCGGGGCGGTCCAGGCCGGCCGCCAGGTTCAACAGGGTGGACTTCCCAGCGCCGTTGGGCCCGACGAGGGCGCAGACCCGTCCGGCGGGCAGCCGGAACGAGCAGTCGTGCAGGGCTCGGTGGCCGCCGCCCCTGCGCCCGTAGGTTCTTCCGAGGCCGTGTGCCTCGATCGCCGCTTCTGTCATCGGTCCTGGTCCCCCTGGTAGATGCTGTCGATCACGGCGGTGAACAGCGCGCCGACGTCGTCCTTCTCCAGCCCGGCCGACCGTGCCCGGCGGGCCCAGTCGGCGAGTTCGGTGCGCAGCGGCGCGTCGGCGGCGGATGCCTCGGCCGCACCCCCGAGCGTCCTGCGGACGAAGGTGCCGAGCCCGCGGCGGGCCTCGACGAGACCTTCGCGTTCCAGCTCGCGGTAGGCCTTCAGGACGGTGTTCGGGTTGATGGCGGTGGCTTCCACGACCTCGCGGGCGGTGGGCAGCCGGTCCCCGGGTTCCAGAACGCCCAGGCGCAGGGCCTGCTTCGTCTGCTGGACGATCTGGAGGTAGGTGGCGACGCCGCTGCGCCGGTCGATACGGAACTCGACCGCTGCGGGTTCTGCCATGGTCACCACCCTTTCACTAATTGAGTAGTGAAAGGGTGGTGTAAAAGCGGGGGGGGGGGAAGTGACGCCGCCCCGTGAGGTGTTCGGAGAGGAGCTGGCGAACTGCCAGGCGGTCGGGCTGCCGAGCGGTCGGGCGGTCAGGCGGCCGGTGGGGCCGGGGCGCGCCCGGCGCGCAGCTCCTCGTTGATGCGCTGTGCCTCTTCCAGCTGGTCCTCGAGGATGACGATGCGGCAGGCGTCCTCGATGTTCGTGCCCTGGTCGACCAGTTCACGGGCGCGGGCCGCGATGCGCAGCTGGTAGCGGGAGTAACGGCGGTGGCCCCCGTCCGAGCGCAGCGGGGTGATCAGGCGGTTCTCGCCGAGCGTGCGGAGGAAGGCGGGGGAGGTGCCGAGCATCTCGGCGGCCCGGCCCATGGTGTAGGCGGGGTAGTCGTCATCGTCGAACTTGTCGGTGGGGCGGGTACCGCGAGGGGGCATAGCACCTCTTCTTTCGGGGACACGTCGGGGGGCCCGAGCGCCTTGCGGCGCCCGGGCCCCGAGCTTTCAACACCATCTGCCGGCCGACTGCGCCGGCTCATCTGTTCCGCCGGTCCGCCCGGGAGGGCGGGGGAGCGGGGATCGCGAATGCTTGACCGGGGACCACCTTCCGTTCCGGGGTCTGCGGTACCCGAGCGGAGTCTTCCTCGCTCAGGCGATCCTGATGGCGTCTGCTCCTTACTTCGACACTTCGTTCGGTTCACTGTTCCGGTACTGCCTGGTACTGCGGCTACTGCACGCGGCCCCTGGGACCGCCGGCCCGGCAGCCAACGGGGGAACCCACCGATTCCGGCTCCCTCGCTCCACTGCCGTGCCACTTTTCGTGCCGGTTTCTCTTCCGGCTACGAGGAAAACGCTAACCCCGTCCACGGCCGGATGTCTACTCCCGCCACGATAGTTTTTCTGCCGAGTCGGATGGCCCTCTTCTGTGGCGGTGGCGCTCCGGAAGCTGCCGCGGTGAGCAGCCGCGGTGAGCAGGGTGAGCAGTGGTGAGCCGTGGTGAGAGCCCTCAGGATTCCGTGCGGTACATCAGGTCCACCTCGTGCGTGGTGAAGCCGATGCGCTCGTAGACCGTCACGGCCGCCGTGTTGTCCGCGTCCACGTAGAGCATCGCGGTGGGCAGCGCCTGGGCGGCCAGGTGGTGCAGGCCGATCGAGGTCAGCGCCTTGCCGAGGCCGCCGCCCTGGGCGTCGGGCAGCACGCCGACGACGTACACCTCGCCGAGCTGCTCCTCGGCGTGCACCTTCGTCCAGTGGAACCCGACGATCTCCCCGTCCCGCTCGGCCAGGAAGAAGCCCTTCGGGTCGAACCAGGGCTCCGCCTTGCGGTCGTCCAGGTCCTGCTGGGTCAGCGAACCCTGCTCGGGGTGATGAGCAAAAGCGGCGCGGTTCACGGCGAGCCAGGCGGCGTCGTCCCGGCCCGGCTCGAAGGTCCGTACGGTGACGCCCTCGGGCAGGACCGGCTCGGCGAGGTCGAGCGGGATCAGGCTCCGCCGCAGCTGGCGCAGCTCGCGGAAGAGGGAGAGCCCGAGGACCTGGGCGAGGTGGCGGGCCGCGGAGCTGCCGCCGTGCGCCCAGACCCGCAGCCGCTTGCCGGTCGCGGCGAGGAGGGCGGCGCCGAGCGCCCGGCCGTGCCCGTTGCCGCGCCGGTCGGGGTGGACGACCAGCTCGGCGGCCGGGGCCTCGACCGGGTCGGTGTCCTCCAGCTGGGCGTACCCGGCGAGCGTGCCGTCGACGGTGAGGAGGAAGTGCCGTACGCCGTCGCGGTGTCCGCCCCGGATCCGGAGCCTGCCCTGCTCGGAGACCGCCTGCCGGCCGTCGGACCCGGCCGCGTCGGCGAGCAGGGCGAGGACGGCCTCGGCCTGTGCGGGGGCGAGTGCGTCGAGGGCCTGAACCTCGCGTCCGGGAGCGGGAAGGGGTGCGTCAGTCGTCATGCCTCCGAGCGTACGGCGAGGGGTGCGCCCGGTGGTGGCGCGGCGGGCCGGTGGGCTGTGCGGGCCCCGGGCGGAGGGGCACTTGCGCAACAGCCTGCTGCGCAAGTGTGTCCGACGGGCTGTTGGACAAATGCGCCGGATGGCAACCAGTCCGTAACCCCGGACACCTGTTGCGCTACGCGCGTTGACTCTAGGCTGCGGCACGCAGGATTCCAGAAGTGACACCACTGACGTAACTGACACACAAGGGGACCGATGTCAGCGACTCCGCAGAAGAACCGTGCGTCCCGGCGGGTGCTCGCCGCCGCGGCCGGGCTGGCCACCGTGGGCGCGCTCGTCGCCGCGATGCCGGCCGGCGCCCACGACCGGGGCCCCGGGCACGGCGGCGGACACGGGCACGGCCACAAGCCCCGTACCGTCGACGTGCAGTTGCTGTCGTTCAACGACCTGCACGGCAACCTGGAGCCGCCGGCCGGTTCGGCGGGCAACGTCTCCGAGACGCAGCCCGACGGCACGGTGAAGGCGATCCCGGCCGGTGGCGTCGAGTACCTGGCGACCTCGCTGCGCACCGCGCGCAAGGGCAACCCGTACTCCGTCACGGCGGCCGGCGGTGACATGGTCGGCGCGAGTCCGCTGCTGTCGGGCCTCTTCCACGACGAGCCGACGATCGAGGCACTGAACGGTCTCGACCTGGACGTCACGGCGGTCGGCAACCACGAGTTCGACGAGGGCGCGACCGAGCTGGCCCGCCTCCAGAACGGCGGCTGCCACCCGGTCGAGGGCTGTTACGAGAAGGGCAAGAAGTTCAAGGGGGCGGACTTCCCCTACCTCGCGGCCAACGTGACCAAGGAGAAGACCGGCAAGCCGCTGCTGAAGCCGTACACCGTCTGGAAGAAGAACGGCGTCAAGATCGGCTTCATCGGAGTGACCCTGGAGGGCACCCCGGACATCGTCACGGCCAACGGCGTCAAGGGCCTGAAGTTCCACGACGAGGTCGAGACGATCAACAAGTACGCCCGCGAGCTGGACCGCAAGGGCGTCAAGTCGATCGTGGCCCTGATCCACGAGGGCGGGGCCCCGGCCTCCACCTCGTACAACTACGACTGCGACAGCCCCGGGGCGGGCGACGGCATCTCCGGCCCGATCGTCGACATCGCCAAGGGCATCACGCCGAAGGTGGACGCCCTGGTCACGGGCCACACCCACCAGGCGTACGTGTGCACGGTCCCGGACCCGTCCGGCAAGCCGCGCATGGTCACGTCCGCCTCGTCGTTCGGCAAGCTGTACACGGACACCACGCTGACCTACGACCGCCGCACCAAGGACATAGTCCGTACGTCGGTGAAGTCCGCGAACCACGTCGTGACCCGGGACCAGCCCAAGGCCCCCGACATGACCCGCCTGATCGACCGCTGGAACAAGCTCGCGGCCCCGATCGCGAACAAGCCGCAGGGCTGGATCAGCGCCGACATCAACGGCCGCGGCTCCACGGCCCCCGAGAAGCCGCTCGGCAACGTCATCGCCGACGCCCAGCTCGAAGGCCTCGCCCCGGCCGACAAGGGCGGCGCGGAAGTCGCGTTCATGAACCCGGGCGGGATCCGCGCGGACCTGGTGCACAAGGCGTCCGGCAGTGAGGGCGACGGGGTCGTCACCTACGGCGAGGCGTTCACCGTGCAGCCGTTCACCAACATGATGAACGTCGTCGACCTGACCGGAGCCCAGCTCGTCACCGCTCTCCAGCAGCAGGTCAGCGGCCCCAACGAGGCCAGCCCGAAGATCCTCCAGGTCTCCAAGGGCCTCACCTACACGCTCGACCTGACGAAGAGCGGCGCGGACCGCGTGGTCGCCGACAGCATCAAGCTGAACGGCGAGGCGATCGACCCGGCACGCACCTACCGCGTCGCGATGAACGAGTTCCTCGCGGGCGGCGGAGACGGCTTCCCGGCCCTCGGCCAGGGCACGAACAAGCTGGTCGGCGCGTCCGACCTGGACCTGTTCAACGCCTACCTGGCGGCCCACTCCACGGCTGCCGCGCCGCTGGCCCCGCCGGCGACGGACCGGATCACGGTCATCCAGTAGGCACCGTGTGACGTGTGGGGGAGGGGCGGCGGGCCTGCGGGCCGGTCGCCCCTCCCCGTTGGTCCTCCTGTCAGCCTCTGGCGAAGCTTGTTGCCCCTTAAAGTAGGCGGCCGGTTGTCGGACCCACCAAGGAGAATCCCGGGTGAGCAACGTACTGAGGATGAACAGCGGCCGGAGAAAGGTCCGGAGCCTCACCCCGCCGCCGACGGTCGAGGACACCATCGACTTCTTCGACGGATCGGGGACGCACAGCGTGGTGGCCCGCCCCGAGCGCGAACTGCCCCCGGGCGGCGTCCCCGCCTACCTGGAGGCCCGCAAGACCGGTGTCCGCTCCTTCGTGCTGTGGACCGACGAGCACCGCCGGGAACGGGTGGCGAGCGTGGTGACCCGGTCCGCCGGCGGCGGGGTCGCCACCTTCCAGGTGCTGGGCCCTCAGGGCGAGTTGATCGGCACGATCGTGCGCGAGAAGGCGCTCCGGGGCCGGGGCCTGCGCACTCGCTGGACCGTGACCCAGCCCGGCGGCCCCGAGATGGTGGGCTACAAGGGGCGGATCGTGTGGTGGTTCCTGTGGTGGCTGTGCCTGCCGCTGATGGTGGTGATCGTCCTCATCACGGTGTTCGACAGCATCCCGGGGAACGAGGCCGGGGCCGCGCGTGCTCCTCGGCGCATCCGTTGGCGTGCGGCCGGGCGGATGCCGCTGGAGTTCCGGTCGCGGGGCGACAAGCTGCATCTGCACGCACCGGAGGTGGACTGGCGGCTGGGCGCGGCGCTGGTCGCCCTGGTGCGGAGCTTCAGCGACGTGAACTGGGACGGCCACAAGACGTGACCCGGGACCGGGTGGTGTTCTGGGACGGCGCGGCGTAGAACTGGCCCCATGTCCGCCCAGCAGCCGCCGCCCCCACACCGACCCCATCCCCCCGGCGGGCCTTGGTTCGTGCCGCCGCAGCCCGGGGAGATCACGACTGCCTACCGGCGCCGGGCCCGCCTTCTCACCTGGTCCGCGATCGTCGTGGGGGCCCTCATGGCGGTGGCGCTCGTGGTGAGCGTCGTCTTCCTCGTACGGGCGGACCAGGACACGAGGAACGCGGCCTACGGCTATCTCGCCCTCGTCCTCTGGGTCGGTATCGCCGCCACAGTCCCGGTCCTGCTGGCCCTCGCGATCCCCGCTGCGCGCATGCGGCGGCGACTGCGGGAGCGGCAGCGCTAGAGCAGTCCGGCGGATCAGGCGGCGGCCGGCGCGTATGCGGTGCGGGTCTCGCGGCAGTCGCGGCAGCACCCGGGGTCGGCTGAGCGGAAGG
>NZ_JAFEUF010000142.1 GCF_016901035.1 Streptomyces durocortorensis | reverse complement strand
GCGCGCGGGGCCGCGAGGGGGATGGGACGAGAGGGCGCGAGCCGTGAGCCCCACCGGGGCCGGGCACCGAGGGGGCGCGCCCGAGAGCCACCGCAGACCCCGCCCCCGGCCCCGAGCCGCTGACCGTCCCGAGCATGTCCGCGGGCCCGGACTTCGTCCTGCGCCCCTGGGAGATGAGCGATCTCCCGCTGATCCGGGAGGCCTCGCTCGACCCGTACATCCCGCTGATCACCACGATCCCGGCCCCCTACTCCGAAGCGGCCGCGGAGGCGTTCGTCCGCAGGCAGTGGGAGCGCGCGGCCACCGGCGCGGGGTACCCGTTCGCCATCGTGCGCTCCCGGGACCGGCGCCCGGTCGGCGCGATCGGGCTCTGGCTCCGGGAGCTGCCCGAGGGCCGCGGCTCCCTCGGCTACTGGCTCACCGACCTCGCCCGCGGCCAGGGCGTCGCCCGGGCCGCGCTGCGTACGGTGACGGGCTGGGCCCTGCGCGACCTCGGCGTCCCGCGCCTCCAGCTCTACATCGAGCCGTGGAACACCGCCTCCGCCCGGATCGCCGAGGACATCGGCTTCCGGCGGGAGGGGCTGCTGCGCGGCTGGCAGCAGGTGGGCGACGAGCGGCGGGACATGGCCGTGTACGCGCTGCTGAACGGCGACGGGCCGGCGGATGGCCGGGCGGTAACCGCACACTGAACACCGAGGCGTTACGATCGCGGGCACCGCTGCCGACCAGCAGCCGACCACCGGCAGCCGAGCTCCAGGAGTACCGACCGTGTCCGCACCGCGCATCGGCGTATCCATCGTGACCATGGGAGACCGCCCGCAGGCGGTCGATGCGCTGCTGGCGTCGGTGGCCATGCAGGACGTCCGGCCCACCCGGCTCGTGATCATCGGCAACGGTACGGCCCTCCCGGACTACACCTCCACGCCCGGCCTGGAGAACCTCGACGGCGGGGTGACCACCATCGAGCTGCCGGAGAACCTCGGCTGCCCGGGCGGCCGGAACGAGGGCCTGCGCAGGCTCGCCGAGATCGGCGACGTGGACGTGGTGATCGAGCTGGACGACGACGGGCTGCTCGTCGACAAGGACGTCTTCCGCCGGGTGCGGGACCACTTCGCGGCCGACGACCGGCTCGGCATCGTCGGCTTCCGGATCGCCGACGAGACCGGCGAGACGCAGCGCCGCCATGTGCCGCGTCTGCGGGCCGGCGACCCGATGCGCGGCGGCCCGGTGACGGCGTTCCTGGGCGGCGGCCACGCGTTCTCGATGAAGATGCTGGCGGAGACCGGCCTGTGGCCCGCGGAGTTCTTCTTCACCCACGAGGAGACGGACCTGGCCTGGCGGGCGCTGGACGCGGGCTGGAAGGTGGAGTACGACCCCGAGCTGCTGCTCCAGCACCCGAAGACGTCCCCGGCCCGGCACGCGGTCTACTACCGGATGACGGCCCGCAACCGCGTCTGGCTGGCCCGCCGCAACCTTCCCCTCCCCCTGGTCCCCGCCTACCTCGGCACCTGGACCCTGCTCACGCTCGCCCGCACCCGCGACCCGAAAGGTCTGCGGGCCTGGGCGGGCGGCTTCGCGGAGGGCGTCCGGACCCCGTGCGGCGACCGGCGCCCGATGCGCTGGTCCACGGTGTGGCAGATGACGCGGCTGGGCCGGCCGCCGGTCATCTGACCGACCGGAGCCGCACCGTTCAGGTCTCGGACACGCCACAATGGAAGGGCTTCCAGATCTGTTGCGAGGGAAGGCCCGTCTTCCATGGCCGAGGAACTGCCTCACCGGCACGTCACGCTCGACGAGGTGGCCGCGCTGGCCGGTGTGTCGCGGTCGGTGGCCTCCCGGGTGATCAACAACGCTCCCCACGTCAGCCGGGCCAAACGTGAGTCCGTCGAGAAGGCGATCAGGAAACTCGGCTACGTACCCGACCCGAAGGCGCGCGCCCTGGCGACCCGTCAGGCGGGCGCGGCCGCGCTGGTCATCTCCCGGGACGACCCGGAGGTGCTGACGGACCCGTTCTTCGGGCAGCTCATCGCCGGAGTGGCCGGCGCCCTGGAGGAGGCCGACCTGCACATGATGCTGTGCGTGGCCGCCACCCCGCGCGGCCGGGAGCGGGTGGAACAGCTCGTGCGCTCCCGGGCCGTCGACGGGGTGATGCTGACGGCGTCGCACGAGGACGACCCCCTGGCCCGGATCGCCAAGGAGGGCCCGCTGCCGGTTGTCTTCGGCGGGCGCCCGGTGGACTTCGAACCGCGCTGGTACGTGGACATCGACAACGTCGGCGGCGCGCGGGAGGCGACCGAGCACCTGCTCGCGCGGGGGCGCACCCGGGTGGTCACGATCTGCGGGCCGCAGGACACCGAGGTGGCCAGATCCCGGTATCGCGGCTACCGGGAAGCCATGACGCTCGCCGGTCTGACGCCCCGCCCGCCCGAGACCGGGGACTTCTCCGAAGCCGCCGGAGCCACCGCCATGACCCGGTTGCTGGAAGCGCATCCGGACCTGGACGGGGTGGTCGCTGCCAACGACAACATGGCGGCGGGCGCGTTGCGCGCGCTGCGCGGAGCCGGCCGGTCGGTGCCCGCGGACGTGGCCGTGGTGGGGTTCGACGACCTCGCCGTGGCGCAGCTCACCGATCCCGCGCTCACCACGGTCCACCAGCCCATCCGGGATCTCGGGCGCGAGATGGCCCGGATGCTCGTCGGGGTCGTCGCGGGCCGTACGGCCGGCCCGTTGATCCTGCCCACGCATCTGGTGAAGCGTTCCAGCACCTGAGGGGCCGACCGGCCGTGTCGGCGGCAAGCCCGGTCGCCGATTCGGGGAGCGCTTCCAGCCCAACCCATCCTGTCCGATCCATTGTCGGCCCTCTGGTGCCGCTGCTACTTTCTGGAAGCGCTCCCAGATTCTCCGCAACGCAGGCGTCCTCCGCCGCACTGTCGTGCCGTCAGCGGACGCCGAGCCTGTCCCGCACATGGGTTTCACGGCACAAGGAGGCCGAGATGCACTCCCGCACGAGATCACGTCGGTTCCCCGCACGTCACTGGCTGCTGGCTCCGCTGGCCGCCCTCGCGCTGGTCTTCCAGCCGATGACCGGCCCCGCGTACGCCGTCGGCGGCAGCTTCACCGACAACTTCGACTCCTACGACACCGGCCGCTGGCACAAGGCCGACGGCTGGTCCAACGGAGGCATGTTCAACGCCGGCTGGCGCGCCGACCACACCTGGTTCAACGGCGGCGTCATGGGCCAGAACCTCGACGTCGCGAACTGCCCCACCGGCTGCTCGGGCAAGCCCTACGCCTCCGGCGAGTACCGCACCAACGAGCTGTACTCGTACGGCCGCTTCGAGGCCCGGCTCCAGGCGGTCAAGCGCGAAGGCACCGTGACCGGGTTCTTCACCTACACCGGGCCGAGCGACGGTCAGGCCTGGGACGAGATAGACGTCGAGATCCTCGGCAAGAACACCACCCAGATGCAGACCAACTACTTCACGAACGGTGTCGGAGGCCACGAGACCGTCATCGACCTCGGGTTCGACGCCTCCGCCGGGTATCACGACTACGCCATCGAGTGGTGGGACCAAGGCACCATCAACTGGTTCGTGGACGGCAAGCTCGTCCACCAGGAGAACGGCTCCCGCGGCCCGCTCCCCACCCGTCCGATGCGCATCATGACCAACCTGTGGCCGGGGACCGGGGTCGACGGCTGGCTCGGCCCGTTCACCTACCCGGGCACCGCGCTGACCGCCCGCTACGACTGGATCAAGTACACGAAGTACTGATGGCCGGGAGAGGAAGCAGGGAAAAAGACCAAGAGCCCCCGGCCGGCTCAACGCCGGTCAGGGGCTCTTGGCGGCAGACGAGTCGTGCTGTACGCCGGGGTCTGTCTCCCCATCGCTACGCCCTGGGCGGATACCGAGAAGCCCCCCCGTGGCTACCTTGACGGCCACGCAAGGCCGGGCAGGACAGACCAAGACCACTGATCACCACATCGACAGAATGACACCAACTGGGTATCATTCTGTCATGCTGTACGAAACGCCTCTCCTTTCCGCTGCCGACCATCACGTACTGGCCGAGGTCGTCGAGATGCGTCGGGCCCTCCAGCATGCCGTACAGCAAGCGCCCGCTAAGTGGACTCTTGATCTGCGTCGGCACTTGACCGCGTCGGCGATCGCCGGATCGAACACCATCGAGGGGTACGAGGTCGACGCTCGGGACGTCGCCGACCTGATGGATGATGCTCAGGAGAAGGTGGATGTCACTGAGGCAAACCGCGCGGAGACCGTCGCCTATCAGCAAGCGATGACCTACATCCAGTCGCTGCACGGCGTTCCTGACTTCGAGTACAGCAAAGGTCTGCTGAATGCGCTGCACTGGATGCTCCAGGGGCACCACCACCCTCGAAAGCCCGCTGGGCAGTGGCGGCAGGGGCCGATCTTCATCACCGCAGCCGGTGACCCTCACGCAACGGAGTACGAAGGTCCCCACGAAGACGAGGTGGCCCGCCTGATGGGTGAGCTGGTCGACTGGCTCAACACCGGTGACACCGATTCCGACCCGCTGGTGCGCGCTGCGATGGCGCACTTCAATCTCGTCAAGATTCACCCCTGGGCCGACGGCAATGGGCGTATGTCCCGGTCGCTGCAGACGCTCCTGATCGCCCGTGAGGGTGTCCTCGCGCCCGAGTTTTCCTCCATCGAGGCGTGGTTGGGGATGCCGGGACACACCTGGGACTACTACAAGGTGCTCCGCGAGGTGGGTGGCCCCGTCTACAGCCCGAAGCGTGACACCAGCCCGTGGATCCGGTTCAATCTGCGCGCTTACCACGAGCAGACCCAAAGGGTGCAGCATCGAGTCGATCGCTCCAACCAGTGCTGGATCCAGCTGGACGAGCAGCGTGACGAGCTCGGTGTTTCGGAGCGTCAGGTCACCGCTCTGCACGAAGTTGCGATGATCGGGCGGGTGCGTCGTTCTCGGTATGAGAAGGCGGAAGGGATCAGTGAACAGCAGGCGCAGCGTGATATGCAGCACTTGATGCGGGGGGACCTGTTGACGCCTGTAGGGAACACGAAGGGGCGGTTCTACGTGCCGGGTGACCGGTATCCGCAGAACGTGCTGGCTACGGCTGCCGCTCGCCACACGATCCGTGATCCCTACGGTGATGCTGCCTAAAGGTGACGGGCCGTAGAGGCCGGGTTCCTGGTCGGGGTGCGGAGGAGCTGAGATCAAGGAGGGCAAGCACCACACCCCAGCCGTCTCGCCGGTACGCGACCGGCACCGGGCCCGGCGCGCCGTACCCCACGCGGTCGCGCGTCCTGCTGGAACCGTCGGTGCCCCTCGTACAGATCTCGGCCCGGCAGGCGGGCGGCCCAGCGGGTTGATGATCACCAGTGGATAAGGTGTGCCCATGCCACGCGTACGCCTTGCCCTCGTTGGGGCCCTTGCCGGGATAGCCGCCCTCACTGCCTGCTCGTCGAGCAGCAACGGGGCGGATTCCGCATCCAGCCCGAAGGGCGGCGACAAGCCCGCCGCCCCCGCTGCGAAGCCGATTACGAAGGCGCTCACACAGGCGCAGCTCACGCAGGCTCTGCTCGGTGACGGCGAGATGCTGCCCGGCTGGGCGTTGCACGGCGACAAGGACGTGACCGAGGGGCAGTACTGCAACAGCTCCGACAAGGAGGCGGCGCCGGCGGGTTGGGTGCGCGGCGGAGACTCCTCGTACGAGTACAACGGCTCCACGAACAACATGGCCTA
Organism: Streptomyces durocortorensis; assembly: GCF_016901035.1. GTDB lineage: Bacteria > Actinomycetota > Actinomycetes > Streptomycetales > Streptomycetaceae > Streptomyces > Streptomyces durocortorensis. Next base: position 13,479 of record NZ_JAFEUF010000142.1, on the reverse strand, counting down.
CGTGGACATCTGCCTCTTCGACTCGGAGGAGAACGCGCACGCCACCTACACGGAGTGGAAGGGCGCCGAGACGAACAAGCAACAAGCTCCCGAGCCCGCCGTCGGCGACGAGAGCGTCCTCGTCATCGACCCCGGCGCCAGCGAGGACACCGTGTACGGGTACGTCCGCTCGGGCAAGGCCAACATTCGCGTACGGATCGAGGGCGGCACGGGCGATGACCCCTCGGGCGCCCAGGCCACGATGACCGCAACGCTCAAGCGCCTCCAACAGCTCCAGGACAACAAGGCCGCCACGGTGACGGCTCCCGACGAGCAGGTCACCGCCACCAATTAGCCCGCCGGGGCCGAGCTGCTTTCACGGCTGCACACGTAGCCGAGAGACCCCGGTTCTACCTGTACGGACCGAGGTTCCAGCCGGGTCCTGAATTCACGAAAGAAGAGCCCCCGGCCGGCTCAACGCCGGTCAGGGGCTCTTGGCGGCAGACGAGTCGTGCTGTACGCCGGGTTCTGTCTCCCGGTCGCCTCGCGGCGGCCGGGGAGACGGCCATCCATCTAGGGCCGGCATTGCTGCCGGCCTCGTGCGGTCTACCCGTGAACTCGGGCGAGCAGCCCTCGAACGTTCACGCAGAGCCGTCCCATTCCTGGCACGACCCCTTTTGACCTTGCTCCGAGTGGGGTTTACCTAGCCGCCTGAGTCACCTCAGACGCTGGTGGTCTCTTACACCACCGTTTCACCCTTACCCGCGACCGAAGTCCCGGGCGGTCTGTTTTCTGTGGCACTGTCCCGCGGGTCACCCCGGGTGGCCGTTAGCCACCACCCTGCTCTGTGGAGCCCGGACGTTCCTCGGGAGAATCCGGGGATCCTCACGCGGCCGTCCGCACGACTCGTCTGCCGTGATCGCCATCGTACCGGGCTATATCGACCGACCGCCCCGTCGGTGCCCCTCAGCCGAAGTCCCCGGTCTCCAGATCGAAGGCGAAGGGCTCGGGCAGCGGAAGCGGTTTCCCGTACGGGATCGTGAGGCGCTGGCGGTAGTCGTCGTTCTCCGGATCGCTGAACAGCGTCACCGAGCTGTCGTCCCGGTCGATCAGGAGGTAGAGCGGGATGCCTCCGCGCGCGTAGCAGCGTCGCTTGGCCTCGCGGTCGGCCTGGGGCTTGGTGGAGGTGACCTCGACCACCAGGGCGACGCCCTCACAGGGCATCCAGGGGTCGGCGCCGCGGAAGAGGCGACGCCCGGTGGGGGCGAAGGTGCCGTCGGGGATGGCGTGGTTCTTGGGGCAGCCGCCCCCGCTACGGAGCTTCAGGCCCTTGTTCCCGGAGAAATCCATGTCGGTGCTGGACTTCCTCAGCACCTGCTTCAGAACCAGACTGATGTAGTCCTCGTGGTCCCCGTCCGGCGGCGGCGTCACGACAATCTCCCCCTCGATCAGCTCGGCCCGGAAGCCTTCCGGCGTGTCCAGGGCCAGGAAGCCCTCCAGAAGGACTTCTGCCTGCGTGAGCGGCTCGTGCGCCATGGCAGTCATGTCACGCTCCTTCCTCGGTCGCTCGCCAGACTGGGGCATCGGGGGACCAGCCGTCCGTGAGAGGGGAGTTCTTCCCCCGATCGTGGCACAGGACCGCTCGACGTGGACGAAAGAGCGGGGAGGCGGGAAGGAGCGTGCCGCTTGACCTTGTCGCAGCGGCAACGTTTCTACTGGCCGCATGCGTATCGGAGAGATCGCCGCGCTCGTCGGAGTCACCTCCCGGGCCGTCCGGCACTACCACCACATCGGCCTCCTGCCCGAGCCCGCCCGGCAGGCCAACGGCTATCGGTCGTACACCGTCCGCGATGCCGTGCTGCTGGCCCGGATCCGGCGGCTGACCGAAATCGGGCTGTCCCTGGACGAGGTGCGGGACGTACTCGCCGACGACGCGGGGCGGGAGCTGGCCGAGGTGCTCGGGGAGCTGGACGCCGATCTGGCGCGGCAGGAGCGGGAGATCCATGAGCGGCGGCAGGTGCTGGCCGTACTGCTTCAGGCGCCGCTGACCCCGGACGGGCCGCTCTCCCCCGCCCTCGCCGCGCTGCTGGAGCACGCGCCCGCCACCACGTCCCCAGCCGCCGCGAAGGACCGTGAGCACCTGTCGTTGCTGGACGCGGCGGGCGACGGGGCCGGGGCCGAGATGTTGGCCGCGTTGCGGCCGCTGGCCGAGGACCCGGGGGTGCTCGCGCTGTACGAGCGGCTCGACGAGCTGGCCGGGGCCGGGGTGGACGACCCGCGCATCGAGCCGCTGGCGGCCGCGCTGGTCGCCGCCGTACCGGACGAGGTCCTGGCGGTCATCCCCGAGGGGGAGCCGTCGGCGACGGGGTTCGGGCGGGTGCTGCTCGACGACTACCCGCCCGCGCAGCGCGCGGTGGTGCGCCGGGTGATGGAGGAACTGGCCGAGCGGGTGCGGAGGAGGGAGACGTCATGAGGGCACGGGTGGCGAGGGGCCTGCGGGTCGCGGTGTGGGCGGTGCTGCCCGGGGAAGTGGTGTTGGTGGTCTGCCTGGTGGCCGGGGTGCGGATCCCCGGCGCCGTTCTGCTGGGGGCCGAGGCGCTGCTCGTCGGGATGTTCGCGCTGGAGGCGTACGTGATGTGGCCGCTGTACGCCGCCCGGCGGCGGGCGGGCGGCACACGGCGGGAGGCCGGGCTCGCCGCGGTGCGCGCGGCGGTGCCGGTCGCCCTGCGGCGGCTGATCGTGCACGAGTTCCGGGCGCTGCACAGCCTCGGGCTGTGGGCCGTACGCCGCCGCCACCGGATTCCGGAGGGGGCCAGGCCGTTCTCCTACACCGAACCTCAGACCGGGATCATGTGGACGTTCCTCTTCGTCTCCGTCGTCGAGACCGTGGTGCTGGCCCTGGTGATCCCCTGGCCGCTGGTCCACGCGATCGTGCTCGTGGTGGACGTGTACGGGATCGTCATCGTCCTCGCCCTGCACGCCGCCGCGGTGACCCGGCCGCATCTCGTGGAGGCCGACGGTTCGCTGCGGCTGCGGTACGGGGCGTTGTTCGACCTCCGGGTGCCCGCCGACGCCATCGCCTCCGCCCGGGTGGACCGGCGTTTCCCGGACGGAGGGCTGGTCCGGGTCGACGAGGACGGGTCGCTCGATCTGGCGGTGGGGAGCCAGACGACGGTGACCGTCGAGCTGACGGGGCCGGTTGAGTTCGTGCGGCCGCTCGGGCGGCGCGGGAGCGCCCGGGTCCTCCGCTTCCACGCCGACGACCCGCGGGCGGCGGTCGCCGCGCTCACCGCTCCCGGACGGGCCGCACCGCCCCCGTCCTCGCTCACGCCGGAGCGAACAGCACCGTCTTCGACGCCGGCCCCGCCCGCGTGAGCCGGACCCGCAGCCGTTCCCCCAGCGGGAGCGGGGCCGCGCCGCCCTCGATCCGGCCGACGACCGCCGGATCCCGGAGGTGGACCGTGCCCACGGCGGGGTCGCGGTCGGCGACTTCGACGACGTACGCGTCGAAGAGTTCGCCCACCCGCCCCTCCAGCAACGCGGCCTCGATCAGGTCGACGCAGGCCCGCTCCACGGTGCCGGAGCGGCGCGTCCCCTCGGCCATCTCCTTCGGGAGGGCGGGGAGTGCCTCCCGTACCCACTCGGGCGCATCCTTCCCGGCGGTCGCGGCGAGGCAGAGTTCGGAGGCGTACCGGTCGACCAGGCGGCGCAGCGGCGCGGTGCAGTGCGTGTACAGGTCGGCGACCGCCGCGTGCACGGCGGGGTCGGGGAGTTCGCCGTCCTCGAAGACGGTGTAGCCCGCGCCGCGCAGCAGGGTGGTGCACTCCTGGAGGAACGCCGCGTGGTTGCTCCTGCCTGGGTCGAGGGAGCGGACGACCTCGGCGTACGGGACGTGGTGCGGCCAGTCGATGCGCAGGGCGTGGGCGGAGCGCCGCAGCCGGGCGACGGCTCCGTCCGGGGCGATCGGCAGGGTGCGCAGGATGCCGGTGCCGGTGTCGGCCATGAGGTGGGCGGCGGCCATGCCGGTGAGCAGCGAGATCTGCGCGTTCCAGGTCTCGGCGGGGAGCGTGGCGCGGTAGGCGAGGCCGTAGGAGCCGTCGTGCTCGGTGATCTCCTGCTCGGGGACGTCGAGCGAGATGCCGCCCCGGGCTACTTCCTGTTCGGCGCGCAGCCGTCCGATGTCCCGGAGCAGGGCGAGGGGTTCCTCGGCGGTGCCCGCGTCGATCTGCCGCTGGACGCCCGCGTAGTCGAGCTTCGCCCGGCTGCGGACCAGGGCCCGGGTCACGTCGGTGGCGACGGCCCGCCCGTCGCCGTCCAGGTCGATCCGCCACAGCGCGGCCGGGCGCGTCTCGCCGGGGAGGAGGCTGGCGGCGCCCTCGGAGAGGACGGTGGGGTGGAGCGGGATGCGGTCGTCGGGGAAGTAGAGCGTGGTGACCCGGCGGTGGGCCTCGGCGTCGAGCGCACCGCCCGGGCGGAGGAACGCGGCGACATCGGCGATGGCGTAGTGCACCCGGTAGCCGCGCCCGTCCCGCCGGCGCTCCAGGTGCATCGCCTGGTCGAGGTCGGTGGAGGCGGGCGGGTCGATGGTGAGGAAGGGGAGGTCGGTGGCGTCCTCGTGGGCCGACAGGTCCGGGTTGCGGGCCGCTTCCGCCGCCTCCGCGAGCGCCTCGGGCGGGAAGGCGCCGGGCAGGTCGGGTTCGGTGCGCAGGGCCCGCAGGGCGGCCCCGAGCGAGCAGTCGGCTGCGCCGGTCATACGCAGGTGGCGGCGGGGCATGGCCCGAGCGTAGGCCGGGAGGGGGCGGGCGGCATCCGGGGCGCCCGCCGAGGCCGCTCCCGGTTCGGTAGGACGTCGTACGGGAACCCCCACCCCCGTACCCTTGCCGAGGACCCGGCGAGCCCGCACGCCCACCGGGTCCGCGCTCGCCGTACGTACGAAGGAGAACCGCCGTGCTCGTGCTGTTGCCGCCCTCCGAAGGAAAGGCCGCCTCAGGGCGCGGGGCTTCCCTCAAGCCGGAGTCGCTGTCGCTTCCGGGGCTCGCCCCGGCCCGTGCGGCGGTGCTGGACGAGCTGGTCGAGCTGTGCCAGGCGGACGAGGAGAAGGCCCGTGAGGTGCTGGGGCTGAGCGTGGGGCTCGCGGGCGAGGTCGGCAAGAACGCCGAGCTGCGCACCGCCGGCACCCGGCCGGCCGGGGAGCTGTACACCGGCGTGCTGTACGACGCCCTCGACCTGGCCTCGCTGGAAGCGGCCGCGCGACGCCGGGCGGCCGCGTCGCTGCTGGTCTTCTCGGGGCTGTGGGGCGCGGTCCGGATCGGCGACCGGATTCCCCCGTACCGCTGCTCGATGGGCGTGAAGCTGCCCGGTCTCGGCGCGCTCGGCGCGTACTGGCGCACCCCGATGGAGACCGTGCTGCCCGAGGCCGCCGGGGACGGGCTCGTCCTGGACCTGCGGTCCTCCGCGTACACAGCGGCGTGGAAGCCGAAGGGCACGGTGGCCTCGCGGACGGCGAGCGTGCGGGTGCTCCACGCGCAGATCGTGGACGGGGTGGAGAAGCGGTCCGTGGTCAGCCACTTCAACAAGGCGACCAAGGGCCGGCTGGTACGCGACCTGCTGGTGGCCGGTGCCCGGCCGAAGGGCCCCGCGCAGTTGGTGGAGACGCTGCGGGATCTCGGTTACGTGGTGGAGGCCGAGGCCCCCGCGCGGGCCGGGCGGCCGTGGTCGCTGGACGTGGTGGTGACGGAGATCCACTGACCCGCCCCGCGGAGATCCACTGACCCGCCCCGCACCCCACCATCATCGTTGCGTCCTGCGCAACGCTCGTTGCAGATAGTGGGTTGCGCGCGGCAGGATGACCTCATGACCTCCTCCGTGCCGCCCGCCGCGTCCTCCGCCACAGCTGCCCCCGCCGCCTCCGTGCTCGATCTCGCGCCCGTCGTCCCCGTCGTCGTCCTGCACGACGCGGCCGACGCGGTGCCGCTGGCCCGGGCGCTGGTCGCGGGCGGGCTCCCGGCGATCGAGGTGACGCTGCGGACGCCCGCCGCGCTGGAGTCGATCCGGGCCATGGCCGCCGAGGTGCCGGGCGCGGTGGTCGGCGCGGGCACGGTGATCTCGCCGGAGCACGTGCGGGAGACGGTGGCCGCCGGGGCCGGTTTCCTGGTCAGCCCGGGGTGGACGGACGCGCTGCTGGAGGCGATGAAGGCGTCCGGCGTGCCGTTCCTGCCGGGTGTCTCGACCACCTCCGAGGTGGTGGCCCTGCTGGAGCGCGGGGTGACCGAGATGAAGTTCTTCCCGGCCGAGGCGGCGGGCGGCACGGCCTATCTCAAGGCCCTCTCGGCACCTCTCCCCCAGGCCCGCTTCTGCCCCACCGGCGGCATCTCGCTCGCCTCCGCGCCCTCCTACCTCGCGCTGCCCAACGTCGGCTGCGTGGGCGGCAGTTGGATGGTCCCGGGCGACGCGGTGGCGGCCAAGGACTGGGACCGGGTGGCCCGGCTCGCGGCGGAGGCGGCCGCGCTGGGGGCGTAACCCCCTCAGCGCACGTCAGACAGCACCTCGGCCTGCACCTCAGCGCACGATCTGCACCGCGTACAGCCCGCCGATACCCAGCGCCAGCACCCCCAGCAGCAGCCGCAACGCCGTTTCCGGCAGGCACGGTTGGAGGCGGGCGCCCAGGTATCCGCCGCACAGACCGCCGAGACCGCAGGCCAGGCCGAGCGACCAGTACGGGGCGATGTCGCCGGTCGTGGTGAGGGCGAGCAGGGCGTACGTCCCCGCGCCCACGACCGAGGTCACGAAAGTGGCGGCCAGCGCGGCCGGGGCCACCTTCGCGACCGGCATCCCGCGCCCGACCAGAATCGGGCCGAGGAGCGAGCCGCCGCCGATCCCGTAGATGCCCCCGGCGACACCGACGGCCATGGCGAGGCGGGTGATGGTCCGGGGCGACGGTTCTCGTACGGAAACGGAAGCGGCGTGCGTGGCGCGGCGCAGCGTACGGAGGCAGAGCCAGCCGCCCAGCGGGAGCAGCAGCCCCGCGATCAGCAGCCGGAAGACCGACGGGCCCGGCACCGCGAACACCCGGATCACCGCGCCGACGACGACCCCGGGGACGGTACCGAGGACGAGCAGCCGGGTCAGCGGGCCGCGCAGCCCGCCGCTCCTGTGGTGGCGCAGCAGGGCCCCGGGGCCGGCCACCACGTTGTAGAGCAGGTTGGTCGGGGTGACCGCAGGGCTCGGCACCCCGAGCACGCTGATCTGGACCGGCAGCAGGAACACCGCCCCGGACACCCCGACCGGCGCGGTCACCACCGAGATCAGCAGCCCGGCGGCGAAGCCGAGCAGCCCGGTCGACCAGGACATCGCGGCCTCGGTTCCGGCTAGCGCAGGTGGGAGGTGTCGTTCAGCAGGCGTACGGAGGCGTTGCCGTCCTCGTAGTAGGCGACCGTGGAGATCGAGGCGGCCGACAGCTCCATCCTGAACAGCGCCTCCGGCGGGGCTCCCAGCGCGAGCCGGACGAACGTCTTGATCGGCGTCACATGGGTGACGAGCAGGACCGTACGGCCCGCGTACCGGGCGACGATCCGGTCCCGGGCGGCCGCGACCCGCTCGGCCACCTCGGCGAAGCTCTCGCCGCCGCCGGTCGGGGCGGTGTCCGGGGAGGCCAGCCAGGCGGTGAGGTCGTCGGCGTACCGCTCCCGTACCTCGCCGAAGGTCAGCCCCTCCCACGCGCCGAAGTCCGTCTCGCGCAGGCCCTCGTCGATCCGGACGTCCAGGCCGAGGCGGGCGGCGACGGTTGCGGCGGTCTCGCGGCAGCGGCGCAGCGGGGAGCTGACGATCTCCTGGACGGTGCCCAGGGCGGCGAAGTGCTCGGCGGCCCGCTCGGCCTGGTCCCGGCCGGTGGCGGAGAGCTCGGGGTCGGTGCCGCCACTGCCGGAGAACCGCTTCTCCGGCGTGAGGGCGGTCTCGCCGTGCCGGAGCAGGACGAGGGTGGCGGGTGCGCCGAGGTCGGGAGCCGATCCCCAGCCGGCCTGCGGCGTCTCGGCGGCCTCGGGGCTGCTTCCCACCGGCTCCGGAACGGCTGCTGCCTCCGGCACCCCGGTCTCCGGCACGGGGAAGAGCGTGTCCGCCTCCGGGGCCGCCGCGCCGCGTGCCGCCGCCAGCGCCGCGCGGGCCTTCGCGGCACCCGCGGCGTGGTCGCCGGGCGGGCCCTGGACTGCCGGTGGAGGGATGTTCACGGTGCGGGCGGACGGGGCGTCGAGGGCGGCCGTCGAGGCCGAGGCCTCCCACTGCCGGCCGTCGCGGCCCGCGTCCATCGCCTCGTTGGCGAGCCGGTCCGCGTGCTTGTTCTGCGCGCGCGGGATCCACTCGTACGTCACCGAGGACGGCGGCAGGATCGCGGCGGCCCGGGCCGCCAGCGGCTTCATGTCGGGGTGCTTGATCTTCCAGCGTCCCGACATCTGCTCGACGACCAGCTTGGAGTCCATCCGGACGTGGACCCGCAGCGCGTCCCCGGCGTCCGGGAACAGCGCCTTCGCGGCGGTCAGACCGGCGATCAGGCCCCGGTACTCGGCGACGTTGTTCGTCGCGACGCCGATGTACTCGGCGGCCTCGGCGAGCGGCTCGCCGGTGGCAGGGTCGATGACGACCGCGCCGTAACCGGCGGGCCCCGGGTTGCCCCGGGATCCGCCGTCGGCCTCGACCACCACCTGGCGGGCGACGCTCATTACAGACCCGACTCCGAGGTGCGGACCAGGATGCGGTGGCAGTTCTCGCAGCGCAGGACCGTCTCGGGGGACGCGGCCCGCACATCGCCGACCTCGGCCATGTTCAGCTCCAGGCGGCAGCCCTCGCAGCGGCGCTGGTAGAGCCGGGCGGCGCCGACCCCGCCCTGCTGGGCGCGGAGCTTGTCGTACAGCTTCATCAGGTCGGCGGGGATGACCTCGGCGACGACCTGGCGGTCCTTGGTCACCGTGGCGGCCTCGGCGTCCAGCTCGGCGGTCGCGGCGTCCCGGCGGGCGGTGGCGTCGTCGACCTTGGCCTGGACGGCGGAGACCCGCTCGGTCAGCTCGGCGACCCGCTCCTGGGCGGCCTCGCGGCGCTCCATGATCTCCAGGACGACGTCCTCCAGGTCGCCCTGGCGCTTGGCGAGCGAGGTGATCTCGCGCTGGAGGCTCTCCAGGTCCTTGGGCGAGGAGACCGCGCCGGAGTCCAGGCGCTGCTGGTCGCGGACGGCGCGCTGGCGCACCTGGTCGACGTCCTGCTCGGCCTTGGTCTGCTCGCGGGTGGTGTCGCTCTCCTCGGTGGTGGAGGCGACCAGCAGGTCACGCAGCTGCGTGAGGTCGCTGCTGAGCTGCTCGATCTCGGCGTGCTCCGGCAGCGAGGCGCGCTTGTGGGAGAGCTGGGCGAGACGCGTGTCGAGGGCCTGGACGTCGAGAAGTCGGATCTGGTCGGCGGGCGCGGCGTTCAGTTGGGGGCTCCAGAGGAATGGTGGGTGGTCCAGGGGTCGGTGACCTGCTTCGAGACGTGGACCCGCAGGTCCCATCCGTGGCGGTCGGAAAGCGCGTCGAGCTGGGCGGCGGCCTGCTCGCACCAGGGCCACTCGGTGGCCCAGTGCGCGGCGTCGACGAGGCCGAGCGGCGAGTGCTGCACGGCCTCGGACACCGGGTGGTGGCGCAGGTCCGCGGTGAGGAAGGCGTCGACGCCGGCGGCGCGCACGGCGTCGAAGAGGCTGTCGCCGGAGCCGCCGCTCACGGCGACGGTGCGCACGGGCGCCTCCGGATCGCCGGCGAGGCGGATGCCCTGCGCGGTGGCGGGGAGCCGGGCGGCGGCGCGGGCGGCGAAGGCGGCCAGGGTCTCGGGGTGGTCCAGCTCGCAGATCCGGCCGAGTCCGCGCCGGCCGGCGGGGTCGGTGGGGTCAGGGACGAGCGGTCCCGTGACGCGCAGGTCGAGGGCGCCGGCCAGGGCGTCGGAGACGCCGGGGTCGGCGGTGTCGGCGTTGGTGTGCGCGACGTGGAGCGCGATGTCGTGCTTGATGAGGGTGTGGACGACGCGGCCCTTGAAGGTGTCGGCGGCGACCGTCGTCGTCCCGCGCAGATAGAGCGGGTGGTGCGTGACGATCAGCTGGGCACCGAGCTTCCGGGCCTCGTCGGCGATCTCGTGGACCGGGTCGACGGCGAACAGCACCCGGTCGATCTCCGCGTCCGGATCGCCGCAGACCGTGCCGACCGCGTCCCATCCCTCGGCCCGCTCGGGGGGCCAGAGGGCGTCGAGGGCGGCGATGACTTCAGACAGACGGGGCACGGGTCAAAGGCTACCTGTCCGGGGTGGTCCGTCGCCCCTGACCGCCGGACCTGTACGCCAGGACCGGCGGCCGGACACGAATCGTTACTTCACCAGGCCCGGGCCGAGGTGGTCACTTCACCAGGTCCGCGCGGAGGTGGTCACTTCACCAGGTCCGCGCGGAGGTCGTCGAGGACCTGGCCGGCCGAGGTGACGCCGAGGCCCAGGTACCAGGTCTCGTCGGAGACGTCCTTGGCCCGGCCCTCCTTGACGGCCTTCAGGTTCTTCCACAGCGGGTTGGAGCGGGCGGTGTCGCGCTGGGTGGCCTTCGGGTCGCCGTAGACACCGGTGAAGATCCAGTCGGCGTCCGCCTCGTCGATCTTCTCCGGGCTGATCTCGGCGGCGAGGTCGTCGATCTGCTGGTTCTTCGGGCGCGGCAGGCCGACGTCCTGAAGGATCGTGCCGATGAACGAGGCCTTGGCGTAGAGCCGGAGGCGGTCGGGCATGTAGCGGACCATCGACACGGTCGGCTTGTCGGAGCCGATGTCCTCGCCGAGCTTGACGGCCTTCTTCTCATACGCGGCGAGCGCCGACTCTGCCTGCTCCGTGCGGTCCAGCGCCTGGGCGTTGAGGAGGTAGTTCTCCTTCCAGGTGAAGCCCGGACGGATGGAGAACACGGTGGGGGCGATCTTGGACAGCTCGTCGTACTTGTCCGCGGCACGGAGCTGGCTGCCGAGGATCAGGTCCGGCTGGAGGCCCGCGATGGCTTCGAGGTTGAGGCTGTTGATCGTGCCGACGCTCTTCGGTTCGCCCGCGTCCTTCTTCAGGTACGAGGGGATGGCCGCGTCGCCCTCGCTGGGGGCGTAACCGACCGGCTTCAGGCCCAGCGACACCACGTTGTCGAACTCGCCGACGTCCAGCACGACCACACGCTTGGGCTCGGCCTTGATCTCGGTCTTCCCCATGGCGTGGGTGACCGTACGGGGGAACTCGCCGGCCGCGGCGCCCGTGCCGTACGACGCGGTCTTCTTCGCCGCGTCCGCGAAGTCCTTGCCGCCCGTGGCGACGGCGGCCTTCTTGCCGCCGCCCGCTTCGGACTTCGCCGCGTCCGCGTCGCCGCCGTCGCCCCCGCAGGCCGACAGGGAGAGAGCGGCCGCCACGGCCAGGGCTACGGCGGCGGTACCGCGGGGGCGTTGGGACATCACTTGCTCCAGTTGTCCGCGTACGTGCGCTGGGGGCACGGATCTATGGTTAGGGCTGCCTAACCATAGACACGGCCATCTCCGACAGCACACTCACCCCTGCCACCTCAGGAGAAGCCGGGCATCGCCACCCTTATGTGTGAAGTGCGGTGGCTCGTGTTGTTCGGCTGGAAGTGCGAAAACTAGCTTTCGTAGCCGGAGGTGACGAGTCCATGACTGCCTGTGCCATCGAGGGGGGATCCGCCGGGGCCGCCGCGACGGCGGACCCGGAAGCGGAACCCGAACCGGAAGAGCCCGTAGAGCCCGCAATGCCCGCAGAGCCTGCAATGTCAGCAAAGCCCGGAGAGCCCGCCGGGGCGGACGGGGAGGCCGGGGAGGACAGGGAAGCCGGGCAAGCCCGGGAAGCCCGGGGCGACGAAGAAGCGGAAGCGTCGTCCACGGAGGGCGACGCGCGGCCGCACGCCGACGACGCACCCCTCCCCGGCGGCTTCACGCTCACCGCGGACGGGGCCTATGCCGCCCGGCTCACCGCGGCTCCCGGGCCGCCGGGCGAGCGCGCCTGGTATCCGGAGCGGTGGACGCTGGACGGGCCCGAGCCGTACGCGGTGCCCCTCCCCCTCGATCAGCCCGAGGAGCCGGACTCCCAGGTGGCCCCGCTCGCCGACGGGCGGGTGCTGATCCGGCGGCGGGTGGCGGACCGGCAGATGTTCTCGCTGCTCTACCCGACCGGACCCGGGACCGGCGAACTCCTGCTGGGTGCGGTCGGGTGCGCGGAGATGACCCTGCTGCCGTCGTCGCCGGACGGCCGGTGCGTGTACGCCTTGTCCGCCGGCGAGCACGAGTCGTCGCTCTGGCTGGTGGCGGGCGGTGCGTTCGGGCCCGAGGAGGTCGCTCGGATTCCCGGACGCTGCTCGGGCGGGGTGTGGCTGGACCGGGCGGGCCGGATACTGGCACTTGACCGGCAGGAGCCGGGCGGCGGACCGGTCAAGGCGGTCGCCGTGGACCTCGGGCGGCAGGGCGAGGTGACGCCGCTCCTCCAGATCGCACCGGGCAGCGACGACCGGCTGCTGCTCGCGGACGCCGACAGCGGGCTGCTGCTGCTCCGCTCCGACGCCCCGGGCCACGACCGGCTCGGCTGGGGGGTGCTGGGGAGCTGTCTGCCGGTCAGGTTCCCGGAGTGCCTGCGCCTCGCGGACGTGGCGGTGACACCGTTCGCGGTGCAGCCGGGCCAGATGCTGATGCCGGAGAGCTGCGCGGTGGCGCTGCGGATCGACGGGGCCCAGGGCAGCTGGGTGGGCGTCTGGCGCCCGGCGGGCCGGCAGCTGCACCAGTTCGCGGCCCCGCTGGGCTGGGTGCCGGGGGCCGGGTACTGGAACCGGGACGGCGTGCTGCGCCTGCCGTACGCGAACGGGGCGACGCCCTGCGGCGTGGCGCTGCTGGATGCCCCCGAGGACGTGGAACCCTCCTCCGTGACCGGCCGTACGGGTGGCGGGGAGGGCGGACCGGAACCGTCCGGCGCCGCCGCCACTCCCTCTGTGTGTAAGCCCGTTCCGTTGGGGCAGGCGCCTCTGCACAGGGCTGCTCGACCTGATTGAATTCAGGTCCTGGGCTACGCGGCCGCACCGGGCGGGCACCGACGGTGACCGCGCCGGATGGCGGTGGCGGGCTTGCGACACACGTAGACGCGACACAAGTAAGCGATCACAACGGGGTGACTTCCCACATGTCCGAAGCACGGACCGACACGACCCAGCAGCGCCCGACGGGGGCGGACGAGGGAGCCGGAACCGGTGGTTCCGGAAAGCACCGAGGGGGCGCGTCGGCGGAGAACACGTCGGTGCAGCCGCACGGCCGCCACCGTCGGCCCGCCGAAGCGGAATCCAGGGCGGCCTGAACCGCCGAGCAGTGCACCGAGGAGGGGGGGGGGGGGGGGGGGGGCGGCCCGGCGGGGGCGCCGGGCGGAGCGCGGGGGAGAGGAGACGTGAAAAGCGCGTGCCGAAGCAGGTGCGAAGCCACACCAAGCCCAAAA
>NZ_JAFEUF010000141.1 GCF_016901035.1 Streptomyces durocortorensis | reverse complement strand
CGGTGGGGGGTGGCATGGGACCTCCTGGGGCGGGAGACGGGTGCGCCCGGGGCCGGTCGGCGGCTCACCGACGTGGAGGGGGCCGGAGCAGTGCCCCGACCGTAGAGGAGTGTGACCTGCGTCGCATAGATGTCTACCGGCCAGTAGTGCTCTCACGCCGGAGTCACACCCGCGTGCGCACATTGACAGGTGCATGACGCATTGTTCTACTGAGTGGCGGATCAATTGGCCAGTACGGGAGGAGGATATTCATGCAGGCAGTTGAGGAAAAGGTCCAGGGCGGAACGGACCGGAACGCCGATGAGGTATTCGATCTGGTGATCGGCGATCTGGAACAGGAAATTCCGCCGCTCGCCTCTCCGACGAACTCGGGCAGCGGCACCGCCTGTGGTACGTGCGCGGGCGTTTACTGCTGTTGACGCGTGTCGGGTGGCGTCGGCCTGGTCCGGCGTCACCCGGTCGCGCCGTCCGTCCATCGGTGACGAGTCGGAGGCTGCTGTGCCGGATTCCCCTCTGGACCCCCGGGCGCTCTGGGAGATGCGAGCCCCGGGCGAGGCCTCCGGAACGGGCGCTGACCGGGGTATGACTCCCCAATTGTCACCAGTGGCACGGCGGATGGTCGACGCCGTCCGCAAGGGCGAGGCCGGCGGCATGTTCCCGCCCGTGGTCGCCGCGGGCCCCGAGGGGACCGTCGCGGTCGACCGGCTGCTCGGCGGCGAGAGCGACGCGCGGATGATCGAACACGCCGTCCGCGACCGGCGGTTCGCGCCGCTGCTGGATCTGTGGGACCGGCTCGACGGCTGGTGCGCCCTTTCCCGGCAGCGCTATTCGTCCGTTGTTTCTCCCGAAATAATCGACATCACGAACGCCGACCTGTTCGGACCCGTGGTATCCGAGGCATTCGTCGCCTGTGCCGCCGGGAGACCGTACTACGCCCGCGACCGGGTGGCCGAGTGGGCGATGCGCTGCGAGGAATTCCTGACGCTCTTTCTCGACCGGTTGCTCCGGGACATGGACGCTTGCTGGCCCGGTGAACCGGCGTTCCGCGGCCCGGTCGTCGGACTCTGGACCCACGGTGAGGAGACCCACAACGGACGCCAGCGTGTCCTGCGTCTCGACTGCGCGGGCGGGGGCCGGATCGCCTACAAGCCGCGTCCGGCCTCCGGCGAACTGCTGTTCACCAAGGCTCCAGGAGCCGGTGGGACCGCTTCCGCCTCGCTGTTCGACCTGCTCAACCAAGCGCCCGCCGCGTCCGGCGGGATCCGGCTCCCCGTGCTGTCCTGCTGGCCCGGGGCCGAGCCCGGCTACCTCTGGCAGGAGTGGATCGAACCGCCCGCCCAGTGGGGGCCGATCCGCACCTCCGGTCCGTGGGAGCTGACCGGCACCCGGCTGACCCCGAAGGAGTCGGGGCGGTTCTGGCACCGGACCGGATCGCTGACCGCCGCGATGTTCGCCTTCGGGATCACCGACATGATCGGCGGCAACGTGGTCACCGGGACCAGACCCGGTGACCCGGAGCCGCTGCTCCACCCGATCGACCTGGAGATCTACTTCTGCCGGGTTCCGCGCCTCTACGACACCGGCCTCCTGCACGACGCGACCGCCGAGATCGACCAGCACCACGTCGGCCTGGAACGCACCGCGCGCTGGTGCAGCGCCGAGGGCCCGCCGGTGGTCTGGAGCCCGCGGCCGACGGGCGCGCTGAGCCTGCACCGCCGCCGGGTCTCCTTCGCCCGGGACGAGACCAGGAACGTCGTCGCCGACACGGACGGGCGGACCGGCTACGGGCCCTACCTCCCGGCCATGCTGCGCGGCATGTTCGACGCCTGGACACTGATGTGCCGGCAGCGGCCCGCCATCCGGGACTTCCTGGCGACCGCCACCGCCGGCCACTACGTCAGGGTCCTGCGGCAGCCCACGTTCCGGTACTTCGACGCGCTCGTGCCCCGCTGGCTGTCCGGGGGCGGGGCCGCACCCCGCCCCGCCGAACCCGACGTCCGCTTCGACCGTCCCGAGACCGACCAGCTGCGGCGCATGGACGTGCCCTACTTCGTCCGCTCGCTGGAGGGTGGCCCGGTGCTGAGCGTCGAGCCCCCGCCCGAGCCGTTCGGCACGTCCCGGGTCGCGGCCCGGCCGGAGCCCGAGGGCGGCTGGCCCCCGCTGCCCCGGCTGCTGGAGGGGGAGAACCTCACCCTCGCCGGTCTCGGGGTGGCCCTGCGGGACGCAGTGGAGCACGTCTTCGACGATGTGACCGACCACGTCGTCACCGACGCCGCGCTCGGCGTGCGGCTGCATTTGCAGAGCCCCTCCGAAGGCCGGGTCTCCTTCGACTGGCCGGAGGCCGGACGGCGGATCACCTACCTCTGGGACCGGCAGAAGGTGCGGCTGAGCGTCGACCCCATCGACGCGCCCGAGGCCCTCGTCGAGCCCGCGCCCGCCGGGGAGATCCGGCGCAGACTGCTGCGGCTGGACCGGCTCGACGGCACGATCCGGATGCCCTGGGCCGACGGTGGCATGCGCGACGAGAGCGCGGAACGCCGGCTGCGGGAACTGACCGACGCCGGACTCGCCTGGCTCACCACGGTCGTGGCCGACCACGGATGGCCGGGGCACTCCCTCGTCGGCGCGGAGGCGGCCGCCGCCGCGAGCCGCCTCGTACAACACGCCAGGGAGCACCTCGACTTCCGCCGTCACTGCCTGGAGCTGATGCGGGGCGCGGCCGAGCGTCGTGATCTGCCGTGGCGTGAAGTCGCCTATCTCACGGACGAGTTGCGTGTCGACGAAGGACGCCCGCAGGTCTACGGGACCAAGTTCGAGCCCGTCGCGGGCGAGCTGGTGCCCTGGCCGATCGAGGAGCCGGAGCAGGTCGACCGGCGGCGCGCCGCGCTGGGCATGGAACCCCTGGCCGATCACACGGACCGGATCCGGCGGCGCTTCCCACTGAGGGACGCCGGGCGGACCCCGGCCGGAAGGGAAGCGACATGAGCACCCTCGCCCTCGAGACACGGCGGACACCACCCGACGGTGTCGACTGGGAGCTGTTCGGGCAGCGCTACTGGGAGCGGCGGCCCGTCCGACTGCACGCACGGCCCCCGTTCGGCCTCGACGCGGTCCACCCCCTGAACGTCGCCTCGTGCGCGCCTTTCCGCGCCGGAACCCGGTTCTGGGTGATGCCCGACGTCCGGTTCCTCGTCGGCGACGGCTGGCTGCGGGCCCCCGGGGCCCTTCTGCCGGACGCCACCGATCCGAGCCTGGACGCCTACCTCGACCGGCTCGACGCCGACAGCGGGCGCCAGGGCTACCTGCTGACGGTACGTCAGCCGCTCCTCCTGGACCACGCGCTGTGGTCCGCCGTACGGGACACGGTCAGCGGGCTGTGGCGGCAGGTCGGCTGGCCCAACCTCCCCGTCGTCGCCGAGGTCCTGACCGGCGACCGGTTCACCCAGCACGTCGGGGCGACCGAGGCCCCGACCCACGCGGCGCTGACCTGGGTGCTGCGCGGCCGGATGGACGTACGGCTGTGGGACGAGCGTGGCGGGCCCCCGCCCGAGGGAATCGCCGACCCGGACCGGGCGGTGCCCGGGGTGCGCACGTTGAGCGCCGGGGCCGGGGAGCTGTTGTACTGGCCCGGCGACCAGCGGCACGTGGACACCTACCGGGACCGGTGCGTCGCCCTGCGCCTGCGGATCCCCGTCGACCGGACCCTGCCGTTCACCGCCCTGCGGGACCTGCTCGCCGACCTGGTGCACGCCGGGCAGGGCAACGACGAGACCGTGCCGTACTTCCCCTTCGGCCCCGGAACCGGCATCGACGACCCGGACGGGGTGCTGCCCCGGCTGACCGGCCTCGGGGACGACCTGCGCACGGTCGTGGACGGCGAACACCTGCGCAGGACCCTGCGGATCCGCTGGGCCGCGCTGCGCTCCGCCGCCGGCCTCGAACCGATCCCGGTGCCCCGCGAGGGCGTCGCGATCACCCGGTCCACCCGCTTCCGTCGCACCGGCGAGATCGTCCGGATGCCCGACGGGCCCGCACACGAGGTCTGGGCGGTGGAGGGGAACGTCTTCACCCTGCCGCGAGCGGCGGGCGACCGGGTGTACGCCGCACTCGGCGACGGAGAGGAGACCGGGGCCGACGAGGTCTGCCGCGCGCTGGCCGCGGGCGACGACGACCGGAACGCGGCGACGGTGCTCGCGCTGCTCGACAAGCTGTACCGGCTGCGCGGCATCGACCTGGCCGAGGAGGCGACACGATGACGCTGACCGTCGAGAAGTCCTTCGACTGGGACACCTTCACCGAGCGGTTCTGGGACCGCCGGCCCGTGCTGTACAAGGCCGTCGACGCCGTGCCGTTCGCCGAGTCCGAGGTGTTCCGGGCCGCCGTGCTCGGCAGCCGCCCGCCCCACCCGCTCGCCGTACCGGGCAACCTCCAGTTCCTCGTACGGCGACGGCAGCAGACCAGGCCGTACGACTACCTGCCCGAGCTGTCCGACGGATCGTTCGACGGCTACGAACAGCGCATGGCCGACCGGCTGGGCGGACAGCGCTACGCCCTCGTCGTCCACCGCTTCCACTCCTTCTCCCACCCGCTCTGGGACCGCGCGCAGCGGTTCTACGCCGGACTGTGGGAGCGGGTCGGCCAGCCCACGCACAGCGCGGGCTCCACGATGTTCCACGGCTCCTACGAGCACAGCCCGGTCGGCGTGCACCAGGACCGTTTCGCCACCTTCATGTTCTGCGTACGCGGCACCAAGCGGATGCGGTTCTGGGCGGAGCGCCCGTGGTCGGACCCGGTGCACACGGTGCTGGACTACCAGCCCTACCTGGCCTCCTCGTTCGTCGCCGAGGTCGAACCGGGCGACCTTCTCTACTGGCCCTCGCGCTACTACCACGTGGGGGAGAGCACCGGGGACGCTCCGGCGACCAGCGTCAACGTGGGCATCCCGCGCCGCGAGCACCGGCCCTACTACGAGATCAAGGACCTGTTCCGGGGTACCCTGCCCGCCGCGTCCGCCCCGCTGTTCACCCCGGACGCCGCCCCGGGCGGCCGCCTCGCCGCCGAACTGCCCGCGGCCCTCGCCGACGCGGTGGACGCCTTCGCGGCCCGCCTGGACGAGGACCGGTTCGCCGACCGGGCCACCGAGCTCGCCCTGCGGGTCAGGACGGCGGGCGGCTTCTGGCCGACCGAACCGCCCGCCGAGCCGCGCCCCCTGGACGACGACACCCCCGTACGCGGCTGCGCCTCCCTGCTGCCCGCACCCGGCGAGGCCCCGCGCCGCTGGGCCGCGGGCGGCCAGGTCACCTCCGGCGCGACCACCGCCGAAGCCCTCGCGGTGCTGCGCCGGCTGGACGCCGGGGAGGCGGTACGGGTCGGCGAACTGCCCGAGCCCGGCCGCGCCGAGGTCCGCCGCCTGCTGGAGGAACTGGAGAGCTTCCGTGCCGTCATCCGCGTCGACGCCCACTGACCGTGACCCCCGCGAGCCGGCGGGCGGGGAGGCCACCGCCGGAAACGACCGCTCGCCGTCCGAGCCGGTGGGCGGGGAGGCCGCCGCCCGGACCGACCGCGAGCCGGCGCACCGGGAGGCCGCCGCCCGGGTCGTCGCCGAGGTCGCGGACCGGCTGGCCGACCCCGAGCGGGTGGCCCGGATCGCGGGTGCGCCGGACAACCTCATGCACTACCCGGGCGACCCCCAACCCGTGTGGGATCCGCTCCAGCTCTCCGACGGACACCCCGGAGCAGCCCTGCTGTACGCCGAGTTGGCCGTCACGTACCCGGCCCTGCGCCACCGGTCCCACGCACACCTGTCAGCAGGGCTCGCGGCCGGGATCAGGCCGGTGCCCCAGTCGCTGTTCGGCGGCATGGCGGCGCTCGCGTACGCCGGGCACACGACGGCCGTCGGTTCCGGCGGCTACACCGCGATGCTCGCCGGACTGGACCGGCACATCCTCGACCGGGTCCGCAGCCGCGCCCGCGCCGACCTGGAGCGGACCCGCGCCGGGGATCCCGCCGGAGCGTGGAGCCGCTACGACGTCCTCGCCGGAACCGCCGGGATCGGCCGCTATCTGCTGGCCCGCCACCTGGCGGCCGAGGGGCAGGAGGCGCGGGAGGCGGCCGGGGCCGCGCTGACCGACGTGCTCACCTCCCTCGTGGCCGTGGCCACCGCCGACGACATCACCCGGCACGGCTCCCGGCTGCCCGCGTGGTGGGTCACCGAAGGGCTGGACCACGGGCTCCCCGAGCACGTCAACCTCGGCCTCGCCCACGGTGTCCCCGGCCCGCTGGCCCTCCTCGCCCTCGCCTGGCGGGCAGGGGTCCGGGTGGACCGCCAGGACGAGGCCGTCGAACGGATCATGGCGCTGCTGACCCGCCTGCGCACCCGTGACGGGGCGGGCCCGCGCTGGCCGCACCTGATGTCGCGGGAGCGCATCGAGAAGAGGGAGCCGCCGGAGCGCGGACGGGACTCCTGGTGCTACGGAGCGGCCGGCGCGGCCCGCGCCGTCCACCTCGCCGGAACCGCCCTGGACCGGCCGGACTGGCGCGCCGACGCGGAGGCGGCGCTGCGCGGGGCGCTGACGGTGGCGAGCGACGAGTCGATCCGTGACTCCGCGCTGTGCCACGGCTGGGCCGGCCTCCTGCAGATCGTGCTGCGCACCGCCGAGGACACCCACGACCCGGAACTCCACGCCACCGCCGACCGCTTGGCGGCCCGCGTGCTGGACGGATTCGACCCCGGGGCCCCGTTCGGCTTCCGCTACGCCCACGCGCTCGCGAAGCGTCCACTGGACCGCCCCGGCTTCCTGGAGGGGGCGGCGGGCATCGCCCTGGCCCTGCACACGTACGCCACCGGCCGTGCACCGGTCACCTCCTGGGACGGCGCCCTGATGCTGAGCTGAGCGCGGTCGTACGCCGGTGCGATAGTGAGGGGCCACGCCGTCAGGCCCCGACCGGAGGAATCGTCCGTGCACTACGAACTCGCCGACCGGCTGGTCATCGGGATCGCGTCCAGCGCTCTCTTCGACCTGACCGAGTCCGACGCCGTCTTCCGGGAGCAGGGCGAGGAGAGCTACCGCGCCTACCAGGAGCAGCACGTGGGCGATCCGCTCCGCCCGGGGACCGCGTTCCCCTTCATCCGCCGCCTGCTGTCGCTGAACGACCTGGGCGACGCGGACGACCCCCTGGTCGAGGTCATCGTCCTGTCCCGGAACGACCCCGACACCGGGCTGCGGGTCATGCGCTCCATCGAGAGCCACCAGCTTCCCATCAGCCGGGCCATCTTCATGCAGGGCCGCTCGCCTCACCGGTTCATGCCCGCGCTCAACATGTCCCTGTTCCTCTCGGCGCACGAGAGGGACGTCCGGGAGGCGGTCGCCGCCGGGCTGCCCGCCGGGCACGTCCTGGGCGCCCCGTACGAGGACGACGCGGACGACCACGACCTGCGGATCTCCTTCGACTTCGACGGGGTCCTGGCCACGGACGCGTCGGAGCAGGTGTTCCAGGAGGGCGGGATCGAGAAGTTCCGCGCCCATGAGGTCACCAACGCCGGGGTGCCGCACGACGCCGGGCCGCTGCGGGACTTCCTGGCGAACGTGAACCGGATCCAGCAGCGGGAGGAGCGGGAGCGCCGCAAGAACCCCGACTACCGGATCCGGCTGCACGTCTCCATCGTCACGGCGCGCAACGCGCCCGCGCACGAGCGCGCGGTGCAGAGCCTCAAGGGGTGGGGCGTGACCGTCAACGACGCGTTCTTCCTCGGCGGCATCGACAAGGGCCGGATCATGGGCATCCTCAAGCCGCACATCTTCTTCGACGACCAGCAGGGCCACCTGGCCAGCACCTCGCGGACCACCCCGAGCGTGCACGTGCCGTTCGGGAAGCTCAACGAGCCCGCGGCGGCCCCCGCGGTTCCGGACGCCTGAGCGCGTAAGGGATCGCCTTACGTGTACGGGCCCGCCGCCCGCCGTCAGTGCGGAGGCCCCCGCCACAGGTTCCGCACCCGCAGCCACACGTCGCGCGCCTGGCGGCCCGCCGCCGTCCGGCTCCGTGCCACCAGTTCGCGGGCCTGCTCGGGCGTCTCCACCATCGGGCCGGAACCGCGCAGCGGCCGGCCCGCCGTCTCGTGCAGGAAGAACGTGGCCACCAGGCCGATCACCCCGGCCACCATCAGGTAGTACGCGGGCACCATCTCGTTGCCCGTGGCCTCCACCAGACCCGAGACGAACAGCGGGGTCGTTCCGCCGAACAGCGACACCGAGATGTTGAAGGCGATCGACAGGGCTCCGTACCGCAGCCGGGTCGGGAACAGCGCGGGCAGCGTCGAGGCCGCCGTCCCCGCGAAGCAGACCAGTAGCAGCCCGAGCACCGCGCACCCCAGCGCCGGCAGCAGGATCCCGCCCTGCCGGATCAGCAGGAAGGCCGGCGCGGCCAGCGCGATCAGGGCCACGCTGCCCGCCATGAAGACGGGTCTGCGGCCCCACCGGTCCGAGGTCCGTCCCACGGTGGTGATGAGCAGCACCACCAGCAGCATCGTGCCGAGGACCAGCAGCTGCGAGGTGGTCTCCGGCTCGCCCAGGGTGGAGGACATGTACGTGGGCAGATAGGACGTCACCATGTAGTTGGTGACGTTGTACAGCAGCACCAGACCCATGCAGATGAGCACGGCCTCCCAGTGCTTCGTGAAGATCTCCTTGAGCCGCCCCTTGCCCGACTGCCGGGCCTCCTCGACCGGATCGTCCCCGGAACCGGATCCGGAGCGCGACTCGGCGGCCTGGTACGCCTCCTCCTTCTGGAAGGCGGGCGTCTCCTCCAGCTTCAGCCGCATGTACAGCCCGATGATGCCCATCGGGCCCGCGACGAAGAACGGAATGCGCCAGCCCCAGTCCGTCATCCCGTCCGTGCCGAGAACGGCGGTGAGCACGGTGACCAGACCCGAGCCCAGCGAATAGCCGACGAACGTGCCGAAGTCGAGCCAGCTGCCGAGGAACCCGCGCCGCTTGTCGGGGGCGTACTCCGCGATGTACGTCGTGGCGCCCGCGTACTCACCGCCGGTGGAGAAGCCCTGCACCAGGCGGCAGACCAGGAGCAGCAGCGGGGCCGCGAAGCCGACCGCCGCGTACGTGGGCAGGAACCCGACGGCGAAGGTGCTCGCCGCCATCATGATCATCGTGAGCGCGAGGACCTTCTGCCGCCCCACCCGGTCGCCCAACGGCCCGAAGACCAGACCGCCCAGCGGGCGTACCAGGAAGGCCGCCGCGAAGGTCGCGAACGTCGACACCACCTGGGCGCCCGGCGAGCTGGAGGGGAAGAAGACCTTGCCGAGCGTCCCGGCCAGATAGGCGTAGACCCCGAAGTCGAACCACTCCATGGTGTTGCCGAGGGCCGCCGCCGTGACGGCACGCCGGACCTTCGGCGGGTCGGTGACGGTGACGTCTTCCTCGCGGAACGACTTCTTCCGCCGCCGGATGAGGGTGCGGACCATGCGTTCCACGGCCACGTTGTCACGTTCGCGCCGGGGAGTACGCCCCCGGCGTGCAGGTCCCGCCATCGGTCCGCCCTCTCCGCCCGCGAGGACGGCCGCCGCGGTGGGGCACGGGGCGTCCCGGAGCTCAGCGCCTCCGATTCTGGTCCCGCGGTCCCGGTCCGGCCTCCTGGGCGGTGCGCACGGGTGAGGGGTACGGGGGAGTGACCCGGCGGCGCGCCTACTTCACGCTGCCCGCGGTGAGCCCCGACCGCCAGTAGCGCTGGAGCAGCAGGAACGCGATCACCAGCGGCAGCAGGGCCAGCAGCGAACCGATCACCATCAGCGGGTAGTAGTCGGGGTTGATGGGGGCGGCCGCGTTCCAGCTGTACAGGCCGAGGCTGAGCGGATAGAGCGACTCGTCGGACAGCATGACCAGGGGCAGGAAGAAGTTGTTCCAGATCGCGGTGAGCTGGAACAGGAAGATCGTCACATAGCCCGGGGCGATCATCCTGAGCCCCACCGAGAAGAAGCTCCGCAGCTCGTTGGCCCCGTCCACCCGCGCGGCCTCCAGCACCTCGTCGGGCACGTAGGAGGCGGAGAACATCCGGGCCAGATAGACGCCGAAGGGGTTGAACAGCACCGGGATCAGCACCGACCACACGGTGTTGGCGAGACCCAGGTCGGAGGCGAGCAGATACATCGGCAGCGCGAGCACCGTCGCCGGGACCATCACGGATATCAGGATCAGCGCGAACAGCGGGCGCTTCCCGGTGAACTCGAACTTGTCGAAGACATAGCCGGCGGCGGTGCTGATCAGCGCTCCGACGGCCGCGCCGCCGACCGCGTACAGCAGGCTGTTGCCGTACCAGCGCAGATAAGCCCCGTCGTCCTGGGCGAGCAGCGTCTCTATGTTGTCGAACAGCGCGAAGTGGGACGGGTCGAAGAAGTCGGAGGCGAACAGCGCCTCCGAGTCCACCGCGGAGGCGACCAGCAGCCAGAGCAGCGGCAGGAGCGCGTAGAGGGCGCTCACCCCGACCACGAGGTTGGCCGCCGCGGGACCGTACCAACCGGTCCTGCGCGGCCGGGCCGGAGGGCGGCGGGTGCTGGGCGAGGAGACGTCCGGCGTGCTCGACGCCGGCGGGGTGGTGCGGACCGACGTACTCACGGGCGGGCCTTTCTCGAAGAGGTGACACGTGTCTTCCGCCGCGCCGAACCGGCCGAACCACGGGTCACGGCGAAGGACAGGACACAGCAGACGATCAGGAGGAGGACGGAGGCGGCGGAGGCCAGGCCGTAGTTGTTCCGGGTGAACGCGGCGTCGAAGATGTACATGTTGGGCGTGTAGCGCGGGCTGATCAGCGGGGTGGCCTTCGCCAGCAGCATCGGCTCGGTGAAGAGCTGGAGCGCGCCGATGGTCGTGAAGATCGCCACCGTCGAGAGCGTGGAACGCACCAGCGGCACCTTGATGGTCAGCGCGGTGCGCACCGGCCCCGCCCCGTCCATCGCCGCGGCCTCGATCAGCTCGCGGGGGATGGCCTTGAGCGCGGCGAAGAAGATGACGGCGGTGTAGCCGAGACCGCTCCACAGCGCGATGTTCACCAGCGACGGCACGATCATCGTCAGGCCCAGGAAGTTCACCGTGATGTCGAGCCCCTGGAGGGCGTCCAGCACGGGGGAGATCCCCGGGGTGTAGAGGTACAGCCAGATGACCGTGGCGATGATGCCCGGCACCGCGTGCGGCACGAACAGCACGGTTTGCGTGAGCTGCCGGGCCCGGATCAGCCCCGAGTCGAAGAGCAGCGCCAGGGCGAGGGCGCCCACCAGGACCAGCGGGATGAACACCACCGCGTAGAGCAGGGTGATCCCGACACCCCGGACGAAGCTCGGATCGGACAGGACGGCGGCGTAGTTGCGCAGCCCGGCGAAGGACGTACGGGCGTTGCCGAAGCCCAGGCCGCTGTGCGAGGTCGAGAAGAAGCTCAGGTAGACGGCGTACAGGGTCGGGACGACGAACACCGCGACCAGCAGAACCCCGAACGGGCCGAGGAGCGTGGAGACGGCCAGCCGCTGCGGACGGCGCGCACGGCGGGAGTCGGTGGCGGTGCTCGTGCCTTCGGCAGCGGTGCTCATACTTTCGGCGGCGGTACTCATGCTTGCCTCACGACTCATGCTTGCCTCACGGAAAGACCCAGGCTGCGCAGGTCGGGCAGCGTCTCGGATTGGGCGGTGCGGAGCGCCTCGGCGATGGTGGTGCCGTACTCCAGCCGGGCCAGCCCCAGGTGCAGCGAGGTCGCGGTCGCCTGCATGCGCGGCCCCCACGTCCAGCCGGTACGCAGCAACTCGGCCTGCTGCTCCACGAGTCGGTAGACGTCCTGACCGCCGAAGAACGCCGTGTCGAACTCGCGGGAGGCGTTGGCCACCAGGCTCGCGTCGGCGGGCAGGATGCTGGAACGGCCGCCGGAGAGACGGGCGGTGATCGCCTCGGGCGCGGTGGTCATCCACTCCAGGAACCGCATCGCGCGCTCCTTCTTGTCGCTCCCGGCGGTGATGGCGTGCACGGAGACCCCGTCGGTCCCCACCACGTCCTCGCCGCCCTCCCACCGGGGCAGCGGGGCCACCCGCCAGCGCCCCGACGTGCCCGGCACGGACCGGACTAGGGCGGCGAGCCCCCACGGCCCGACGAGGTGCGAGGCGACCCGCCCACCGGCGAGCGCTGACAGCCACTGCTGGCTGGAGCCGGGGGCGAACATCAGCGCGTCCTCGTCGACCAGCCCCTGCCAGAACTCCGCGACCTGCCGACTGGGTTCGCCGAGGAAGTCCAGCACCCAGGCGTCGTCCTCGATGGCGAACCACTGCCCGCCGCTCTGCATCGCGTGCCCGGCCAGCACGTTGTACGCGTTGGGGTGGAAGGTCGCCAGGTCGACGCCCGCGTCCCGCTTCAGCCTGCGGGCCGCATCCCCGAACTCCTCCCAGGTGGTGGGCGGTTCGATACGGTGCCGGGTCAGGATGTCCTCGCGGTAGGCGAACAGCATCGGGCCGAGATCGACCGGAATGCCGTACGTCCGCCCGTCCAGCACCCCGTTGGTCCACGCCTGCGGACCGAGCCGCTCGCGCAGCCGGGGCGTGACGAGGTCGGTCACGTCCGCACAGACACCGTCGATGGCGAAGGACGGCAGATCCGCGTCGACGAGCGTCACGATGTCCGGCGCGTTCCCGGCCCGCGCGGCGTTCGACAGCTTCGCGTTGCCGCCCGCGAGCCCCGAGGTCATCGGCGAGAAGTCGACAGGTTCGTCCGGGTGCAGCTCGTTCCAGGCCGCGACCAGGGTGTCCGTGCCGCGCAGCGCCGACCACAGGGTCAGCGGGCCGTCGGGGCCGCTCGGCCCGGCATCGGAGCCACCGCCGCACGCGGTGGCGGTGACCCCGGCGAGGGCGGTCCACAGGCCGGCGGACAGCAGAGCCCGTCTGCTGGGGGCCGGCCTAGCCATGGCGGACACCCGGGGTGGCTGCGGTGACGGTGGGACAGGAATGACGCATGGGGGAACCCCTTTTCATGGGAAGGGAACGGGGAGGGAAAGGGAGAGACGGTGATGGGCGCGGGTGCGGGTGCCGTCAGGCGGCGTCGAGGACCCGGTGAAAGGCGGGGAGCGCCTCGGCGAGCGGAGCCGCCTCGGGGTACCAGGCGCGCTCCCATTCGAGGCTGATCCAGCCCGCGTAACCGAGGCGGCTGAGCTGCGCCAGCACCCCGCCGAGCGGCAGCACGCCCCGGCCGGGGACGACCGGTCGCAGATCGGTGGGCGAGGCGACGTCCTTGAGCTGTACGTGGCGGAGCCAGGGCCCCAGCAGTTCGGCGGTGCGCTCCGGGGCCTCGCCCGCCCGCCACGGGTTGACCGCGTCCCACACCGCCCCCACAGCGGGGGAGCCGACGGCCTCCAGGATCCCGGCCACCTCGGCGCCCGTCAGGAACACGTCGTGGGTCTCCAGGGCGATACCGACCCCGGCAGCCTCGGCGATCGGCGTGGCCTCGGCCAGATGGCGCACCGCCCGCTCCCGCCGCCCGGCCGCCCGCTCGGCTCCGCCGCCGAAGACCCGCACCTGCCCGGCGCCGAGGCGGGCCGCCAGAGCGATGTGCCGGGCCAGCCGGTCGACCACGTCCGGCTCGTCGGCGGCCACCTGGACGTACGAGGCGAGCACCGGCACCGCCAGGCCCGCCCGGCACAGCGCCTCCGCGAGGCGGTCCGCCGCTGCCGGATCCAGTTCCGGGTGCACCAACTGCCCTTCTGCGCATCGCAGTTCGACGCCGGTGCAGGGCCCGGCGCGAGCCAGCCGCACCACCTCGTCCAGGTCCGCGCCGGGGCAGCCCAGGGTGCTGAACGCCCGGGGGCTCACGGGGCGACCCGCTCGGCGGCGACATCGACCCGCTGCCCGCGCTCGGCGGAGGCGTACACCGCGAGCGCGGCGGCGACGACGCTGCGGCCGTACGCCCCGTCGACGTAGTGGCCCGGCCCTCCGCGTGCCGCCGCCACGAACCCGTCCAACTGATCTCGGAACGCCTGCTGTTGATGGCTCGGATCGGACCTGAGGAGGTGGGTGGCCTGCCCGTCGCGGAGCACGAAGAGCCCCTCGGTGGCGGAGATGCGCAAGGTGGCCTCGTCGAGCACGACCTCGGTCTCGTCGAAGTACGGCATGCCCCGACTGGTCAGTGCGATGCTCGCGTTGATGCCGTTGGCGAGTTCCACCAGCGCCAGGGCGTCGGTCTCCACGTCGAGGCCGGGCCGGCCCCGCACGACCCCGCTGACGCGGCGGACGGTGGATCCGGCGAACAGCTGGATGCGGTCCAGGCCGTGGGTGCCGACGTTGAGGACGATGCCCCCTCCGGCGACCGCCCGGTCGAAGAACCACGGCGGACGGGAGCCGGGTTCGTAGTGGGAGGAGCGCCGGTGCGTGATGAGCAGCGGCTGCCCGTACCGGCCGGAGGAGACGATCGCGCGGGCCTCGCGGACGACGGGATCGAAGTGGATGACGTGGGCGACGGCCAGCAGCGTCCCGGCGGCCTCGCACGCGTCCGACATCAGCGCGCAGTCCTCGGCGGTGGTGGCCATCGGCTTTTCCACCAGGACGTGGAGCCCGGCGCGCGCGGCCTCGACGGTCATCGGGGCGTGCAGTGCGTGCGGCGCGGCGATCACGACCGCGTCGAGGGCCGCGTCCGCGAACATCGCCCGGTGGTCGCTGTAGACCGGTACCGCGGCGGAGTCGGCGAGCGCCTGGGCCGCGGGACGGTTGGTGTCGCAGATCGCCGCGATCTCGTAGTCGGGGGCGCCGGCGGCCGCGTGCACATGCGCGGCGCCGACACCTCCCGCGCCGAGGACGCCGATACGGACCCGGCCGGCGGGGGGGGCGGGGGGCATAGGGATCTCCAGGAGAGGTGAGGTACGGGGCAGCAGGAGGGAGGGAAGCGGTCAGCGGTCGCGTGGCGTGGCCCCGCAGGACGCGCGGACGATCAGGCGCGGCTGCACGTCGATCCGGTGGGACACCGCCCCGGGGCCGAATTCCATACGGCGCAGCAGCAGTTGGGCGGCCAGCGCCCCGACCTCCTCCTTGGGCGGGGAGACGGCCGTCAGCGGGATGTCGCCCACTTCGGTCACCTCGTCGTCGTACGCGACGACGGCGAGATCCCCGGGGACGGACAGGCCGTGCCGCCGGGCCGCGACCACCAGGGCCGCCGCGTCCCGGTCTCCGTGGCAGAACACCGCCGTGATCCCCGCGTCCGCGCAGTGCCGCGCGTAGTCGGCGATGCCCTCGGGGGTCCAGACGTCCGCGCGGGCCACCGCGCCCTCCACCACCTCGGCGCCCAGCAGCGCCGCGGCCTCGTCGAAACCGCGCGCCACGGCATTCGACGTCCCGGTGCGCAGCCGCCCCAGGTGACCGATCCGCTCATGGCCGAGCGAGCGCAGATGGCGGACGGCCAGACAGACCCCGCCCGGATGATCCGTGGCCACGTAGGACGTGGGATCGTCCGGCGCCGGGGCGGACGGACGCCGCTCGACGAGGACGTACGGCACGGTGAGCCGCCGCAGGTCGTCCACGTACTCCTGCGGCTCGTCCAGCAGATGGAGATTCGGCACGAGCAGCAGCCCCTGCACGCCGCTGTCGAGCATCGCCCGCACCTCGTCGCGCTCGATGCCGAGGTCGTACTTCGAGGAGGCGAGGACGGTTCCGACGCCGGCGTCCCGCAGTACCCGCTGGATGCCGTCGACGACCCGCGGATAGTAGTACGTCGTCGACGGGACGAGCACGCCGACCAGGCGGCGGCCCTTGGGGGAACCGGCCTCCGCGGGAGCGGCCTCGGGCGGCGGCGACACAAAGGTGCCCGCCCCCTGCCGCCGTTGCACGATCCCCTCGTCGACGAGTTCGCTGACCGCCCGGCGCAGCGTGTTGATGCTGACAGCGAGCGTGTCCGCCAGCTCCCGCTCGACGGGCAGCTGTGTTCCCGGCGCCCAGGAACCGCTGGTGATCTCCCTGCGCAGCCGCTCGGCGGCTTGCAGGTATTTGGGGCCACGAAGGAATGAATCCTTCTCCTCTGCCGATTTCATGCTGTGGAGATTGCAGCAATCAACCTCTTGCGTCAACCAGTTGGCGGTGCTTTTGTAACCCCAGCGTCAGGAAATGCAGAAATTCATTCCTTTTAAGGGAATGAATTGGGTGGGAGAATTCATGCAGGAAGAACTCCGCAGCTGCGTCCCGGAACTCGAGGAGGAGCTGGGCCGCCCGGGACCGGCGCTGGTGGCCGAGGCCGCCGACTGGCCCGGCGACGTCGTGGTCCTGGGGGCCGGCGGCAAGACCGGGGCGGGCATCGCCTCGATGGCCCGCCGGGCGCTGGACGCGGCGGGCCGTGGCGATGTCCAGGTGCTGGCGGTGTCCCGGTGGACGGACGCGCGGGGCCGGGACGGGCTGGGGAAACTCGGTGTGCGCACCGTCGTCGCGGATCTGTCGGATCCCGCCGCCGTGGACGCCCTGCCGGACGCGGCGGTCGTGATCCACCTGGTCGGCGCGAAGTTCGGCACGGCGTCCGCGCCCGAACAGGCCTGGATGACCAACACGGTGCTGCCCGCCTTCGTGGCCCGCCGCTACCGCGCGTCCCGCACCGTCGCGCTCTCCACCGGCAACGTCTACGGAATGACCGCCCCGGTCACCGGCGGCTCGCGCGAGAGCGACGAGCCCCGCCCCGTCGGCGACTACGCCGTCACCTGCCGGGGCCGGGAGCAGGTCTTCACCCACGCCGCGCGCACCGCGTCCACCCCGGTCGCCCTGATCCGCCTCAACTACGCGGTGGAGCCCCGCTACGGCGTCCTCGCCGACCTGGCCCGCACCCTGCTCGCCGGACAACCGGTCGACCTCGGGGCGGGCGCGGTGAACGTCGTCTGGCAGCGGTACGCCAACGAGGTCGTCCTGCGCAGTGTCCTCCACGCCGCGACACCCGAGCCGTTCGTCCTCAACCTGACCGGGCCCGAGACGGCAGGCGTACGCGCCCTCGCCACCAGGCTGGCCCACCACCTCGACGTCGTACCGGAGTTCACCGGCCAGGAGCCCGTCACGAGCCTGCTCGCCGACGCCACGCACTGCCACACCCTCTTCGGCTATCCGGACCACACCCTCGGTCAACTCATCGAACGTCAGGCCCGATGGATCACCGGGGGCGGCGAACTCTGGGACAAGCCGACCAAGTTCGAGCGACGGGACGGTGCCTTCTGATGCCCGCTCCGCTGGCTCCGGAGACCGCCGCCCTCCTGCACCGGGGAACCGTCGTCCCCGCCCACCCCCTCGCCCTCACCGCCGGCCGCACCCTCGACGAACGGCGGCAACGCGCCCTCACCCGCTACTACCTGGAGGCGGGGGCAGGGGGAGTGGCGGTGGGGGTGCACACCACCCAGTTCGCCATCCGCGAGCACGGACTCTTCCGGCCCGTCCTCGAACTCGCCGCCGAGGAAAGCGCGCCGGCCGCCGCGAGCCGCCCCTTCCTCCGGATCGCCGGAGTCGCCGGACCCGTCCGCCAGGCCGTCGAGGAGGCCGCCACCGCCCGCGCACTCGGCTACGACGCCGTCCTCGTCTCGCCCGCCGGGCTCCCGCACGCCACGCTCGACGACCTTCTGGACCGCAGTGCCGCCGTCGGCGAGATCCTCCCCGTCATCGGCTTCTACCTACAGGAAGCCGTCGGCGGGCGCGAACTGCCCCGCTCCTACTGGCGGGCGCTCGCCGACCAGGAGTCCACCGTGGCGGTCAAGGCCGCCCCCTTCGACCGCTACCGCACGCTGGAGCTGGTCCAGGGCATCGCCGACTCCGGCCGGGGAGCCGAGGTCGCCCTCTACACGGGCAACGACGACACCATCGTCGCCGACCTCCTCACCCCGTACCACGTGACCACCCCCACCGGACCGGCCGTCCGCCGCTTCGTCGGCGGGCTGCTCGGCCACTGGGCCGTCTGGACCCGCTCGGCCGTCCGGCTGCTCGCCGACGTCCACGCCGCCGACGCCGGGGACGAGCAGGCCCGGCAGCGGGCGCTGACCCGGCTCGCCGGGGACACCGACGCCAACGCCGCCGTCTACGACGTCCGCGGCTCCTTCGCCGGAGTCATCGCGGGCGTCCATGAAGTACTGCGCCGCCAGGGCCTGTTGACCGGCACCTGGTGCCTCGATCCCGCGGAAGGCCTCTCGCCCGGACAAGCGGCGGAGATCGACCGCGTGCACATCGCCTACCCCTGGCTCGCAGAGGAGGACGCGTTCATCGCCGGCGCCCTGCCGCGCTGGCTCGCCTGACATCACCCCGCACCCACCCACGGGGAGACGCCCGCCCCACCTGGCCTCCCCACCCCACAGGGAAGAGGAACGATGAAGACGAAAACCCTGCTCCTGACCGCCTCGGCCGCGCTGCTCGTCCCCGCAGCCGTCCTGGCCCCGCAGGC
Organism: Streptomyces durocortorensis; assembly: GCF_016901035.1. GTDB lineage: Bacteria > Actinomycetota > Actinomycetes > Streptomycetales > Streptomycetaceae > Streptomyces > Streptomyces durocortorensis. The sequence continues at coordinate 893 of NZ_JAFEUF010000141.1, read as the reverse complement.
CACCGCCGGACCCGCCCCGGCGGCGAAGGCGCCGACGTACAAGGTCAACACCTTCGAACGCCCCGCTGCCGGAAACGGCTACCCGCTCGGCCAGTGGGCCGCCGACGGCTGGACCGCGCCCTGGCAGCAGGGCATGGAGACCCGGGCCCGCATCGACAACACGACACCCGCGCACGGCGGTTCGAAGTCGCTGCGCATCCACTACCCCAAGGGCAAGATCGGCCCCGAGGACTCCGGGGCGCAGGCGCCCTTCGCCCTCACCAAGGCGCGCGAGTACTACCTCTCGTTCTGGGTGAAGTTCAGCGGCGACTTCAGCTGGGGCACCACCGAGTACGCCGGCAAGGTCGGGCTCGGACTCGCCGGCGGGGCCTCCTGCTCCGGCGGACAGGTCTGCGACGGCACCAACGGCTTCAGCTCCCGCATGATCTGGCGGCAGAACAACGGCCAGGCGGCCGTGTACTACTACCACATGGGCCACGCGGGCCAGTACGGCGACTACGCCGTCCTCAAGAAGAACGGCGCCGACATCCACTGGCCCAAGAACCAGTGGGTCAACGTCGCCCAGCGCGTCAAGGTCAACACCGTCACCGGAGGCAACGCCAACCCCGACGGCGAGATCGAGGTCTTCTACAACGGGCAGTCCGCCGCCAAGGTGACCGGCCTGCGCTTCGTCACCAACAACGACCAGGTCGACCGCGCCTACTTCTCCAGCTTCGCCGGCGGAGCCACCCCCTCCTTCGCCCCGAACAACGACAACAGCTTCATCTGGTACGACGACCTCAAGGTCTCCACCGACCGCAACGACATCTGCGAACTCAGCTCCTGCAGCTGACCCGCACGTCGCCGGGGGGGGGGGGGGGGGGGGGGGGGGCGGCCGGCCGGGGCCCGCCCCG
>NZ_JAFEUF010000140.1 GCF_016901035.1 Streptomyces durocortorensis | reverse complement strand
TGCCCGGAGCCGTCCTGGTCGGCGAGCGGCACGACGGGCTCCTGCACTACGCGGGCAGCGTCGGCACCGGCTGGAGCCACACCGAACGCGCCCGCCTCGCCGAACTCCTCCAGAACGCGGCCATCGATGCCTGCCCCTTCGCCCAGGTCCCGCCGGTGGCCGGGGCCCGGTGGGTACTCCCCCAGCTCGTCGGCGAGGTCCGCTACACCTCCCACACCCGCGCCGGACGCCTGCGCCACCCTGCCTGGCACCGGCTACGCCCCGACCTCGCTCCCGACGATCTCACCTGAGACCGCACTGGGAGCCAGGGCACAGATGATTCAGACCAATCACGTTTCCCGGCCCAGAGCCGCAGCTCTCGCGCCGTGCGTCACTGGGTGGGTTTCGTTCCAGGTGAGAGGGGCACAGAGGAGGATCGCCAGCCCGGTCGCGGTCGCGGTCGCGCGAGTTCGGGTGCCGAGCCAGCGTGGAGCGGCGCGTCCTGCTCTGTCGGAGCAGCTTGTCAGTTGTGAAGGAGTTCACGTCATGCCAGCAGACCCTGCTCTGCCCGTCGATGCCGCGCGGGCCGCAGAGGATTTCGTCGACACGGTCAATCAGATCGAGAAGGAGGAGCTGGTTTTCCCTCTGCCGGGTTCCGGGCGTACTGCTGAGCGGTTCGCTGCTCTGCAAGGCGTCGCCGAGGCCGGCCTGTGCGCCGCGCGCCTGGTCGAGGGGCATGTCGACGCCACCGCCATCCTCGCGGAGCTGGGGGAGCCGGAGCCGCTGGCGCGCGAGCTGTGGGGCGTGTGGGCGGCCGAGCCGCCGGGCGAAGGACTCGTCGCGACCCGGGCAGGTCAGGGGTGGGTGCTGAACGGGCTCAAACAGTACTGCTCGGGCGCGCACACCTGCACCCGGGCACTGGTCACAGCCCGGGTGGGAGAGTCGCGGCGTCTCTTTGCGGTTGAGGTGGACGCAGAGCGCTGCCGACCGGCGGAGGACAGCTGGCAAGCCGTCGGCATGGCGGGCAGTGACACCCCGGACGTACGGTTCACGAACGTGCCGGCGACCGCCGTCGGTGAGCCGGAAGCGTACGTGCGCAGGCCCGGGTTCTGGCACGGAGGCATCGGGGTGGCCGCGTGTTGGCTGGGCGGTGCGGTGGCGGCTTCCCGTGTGCTGCGCAACGCGGCCGCCGGTCGGGCAGAGCCGCACACCGATGCCCATCTGGGGGCGGTGGACGTGCAGCTGCACGCGGCCGCGGCGCTGTTGGAGCAGGCGGCCGCCGAGATCGACGCGGACCCCCGCGACGAGGGGGGCGGGGCCCAGCTGCGGGCGATGCGGGTACGCGCGTTCGTCGAGTCGGTCTGCCGCACGGTGCTGGATCATGTGGGCCGGGCGACCGGGGCGGGGCCGCTGTGCCACGACCCCGCGCACGCCCGCACGGTCGCTGACCTGACCGTCTACGTCCGCCAGCATCACGCGGAACGTGAGCTCGCCGGCCTCGGGGCATACCTGGCCAGGCCGGAGGGCAGGCGATGACCATCGCTGACGGCGGCAGCTTCGCCGATCCGATCCAGGCGCCCGGCACTCCCGAGGCGGAATGGCGGGCATGGCCGGGCTGGGCCGGCCTTCCGGAAGTCTCCGTGGGGTCGTTCGAGCGTGTGGTGGTGGTCGCCGCCCACCCTGATGACGAGGTGCTCGGTTTCGGCGGCGCGATCGCGCTGCTCTCGGCCTCGGGTGCGGAGGTGACCGTGGTCGCCGTCACCGATGGTGAGGGCTCCCACCTCGGCAGCGATGCGGTCAGCCCGTCCCACCTCGTGAAGGTGCGTGCCGCCGAGACACGGGCGGCGCTGGCCGAGCTCGGGGCGGCGGACTCGGACATCGTGAGGCTGCGGATGCCCGACACGAAGGTGGGGGCGTACGAGGACGAGGTCGCGGCCCGCATCGCGCACCTGGCACACGACGCTGACCTGGTAGTCGCACCATGGACCGGTGATGTGCACGGCGACCACGAGGCAGCGGGACGGGCCGCTGTGCGCGCGGCGGAATCGGCGGGTGTCGCCTGCTGGCTCTACCCGGTGTGGATGTGGCACTGGGCGCGACCGGGAGACCTCCGGGTGCCGTGGCGCAGCGCGGCGCGCATCGTCCTGCCCCGAACGGTACTGGAACGCAAGAGGAGGGCTGTGGGGCACTTCGTCAGTCAGATCGAGCCTTTGGGCCCGGGGCCCGCCAACGCGGCGATCCTCCCTCCGGAGGAGCTCGCGCACCATCTGCGCGACCGCGAGGTGGTGTTCCGGTGAGCGGCGCACAGGGCGCCCCCGAAACCCCGGGCACGGTTGGCACGCCAGGGGCTTACTTCGAGGAAATGTACCGCGGCGCTCCCGACCCCTGGCACCTCGCCGAGCGCTGGTACGAGCGGCGAAAGTACGACCTGACCGTGGCGAGCCTGCCTCTGCCCCGCTACCGCCGCGCCTTTGAACCCGCCTGCTCCGTCGGCGAGCTGACCGTGCGTCTGGCCGAGAGGTGCGACCAGGTGATGGCTTGCGACCGGGTGGAATCCGCAGTCGCCACCGCACGCCGACGCACCTCACGTCTTCCTCATGTGGAAGTGAGCGCCCTGACCGTTCCCGGGCAGTGGCCGCCCGGCCGCTTCGACCTCGTCGTCCTGTCCGAACTTCTCTACTACTTCGACGCCCCCACCCTCCAGAGGGTGCTGCACCGTTCGGTCGACGCGCTGGAACCGGGCGGAACCCTGGTCACCGCGCACTGGAACCACCCCGTACCCGATCACCGCGGCACCGGCAGCACGCTGGCCCCGACCGTCGGCTCCGTTCCGGGGCTGACGCTGACGGCCGACCACAGGGAGAGCGACTTCGTGCTCCAGGTCTACGAGCGCATCAGTCCCGACGGGGCGGCAGCACCCTCGCCCGCCGCCCGCGAGGGCCTCGTATGACCTCAGAGGCAAGCATCAGAACGATCGCTGTTGTCATCCCGGCCCGCGACGAGGAGGACCTTCTTCCAGCCGCGCTCGAGTCCGTGCGCGCGGCGGCCGCGCACCCCGGCGTCGAGTCGGTACGCGTCCTCACGGTGGTGGTGGCGGACTGCTGCACCGATGCCACCGCCGCAGTCTCCGCAGAGGCGGGCGCTCTCGTCGTGCCCGTCCCCTTCCGCAACGTCGGCCAGGCTCGGGCTGCCGGTGTGCGAGCCGCGCTCGGTGAGATCGGCGGTGCCCCGGGCGGCGTGTGGATCGCTTCCACCGACGCCGACAGCACGGTACGGCCGGACTGGCTCGCGTTCCAGGCGGCTCGCGCCGCGGAGGGCTGGGACGCTGTCATCGGAACCGTGACCGTGGACCGATGGCCGCACGGCGAGGCCGAGCTGGCCGACCGTTACCGTCGCCTGTACGAGAGGTCACGCCCACCGGCTCACCGCCAGTGGGACCATCCGCACGTGCATGGGGCGAATCTCGGCGTCAGCAGTCGCGCCTACGCAGTCGCAGGCGGCTTCCCGCCGACTCCGCTCGACGAGGACCGCGGCCTGGTCAACGCCTTGAACCGCACCGGCGCGCACATCTTGCGTACCGCCGATTCACCTGTGACCACCTCAGCCCGCAGGACACCGCGCGCGGGGGGCGGTTTCGGCGATCATCTGAATGGCCTGGTCAGTACGCTGGGCGGCGTCAGGGCGCGAGGTGAGATCCGTCCGGACCGCGGGCGCGGTCCGCATCTGCCGGAGGACATGGTTCCCTGACCTACAGGGTGTCCACGCCCCTGATACGGGCCGGTCCGAGCTTGCGATCCCGACGCCACGGCACACCTGCGCGACTTCGACGGACGTCCGATGCGAAGTCCTGGCGGGCCGGCTGGAGCGGTCATACAGGCCCAATCCCCCTCCGCCGTCACCGGCGGATCCACTGGTGGCCCGCGACATGCCCATCTCGGCCGCGACATGCGCGACGGAGCAGCCCGAGCGAACACTCGACCAGCAGGCGCCTACCAATCCGGTCGCCCGGGCATTGCGCAGGGACACCGGGATCATGCTGGGACACGCCGTACTGGCATCGGCAGCGGTGGCTGGTCTGACGGCTCTGCCGGCCGCCTCACAGGTCGGCTACACCATTCTCCGTGTCGCCGGCGCCCTCTACCTCGTCTATCTCGGCGCCCAGTCCCTGGCCGATTTCGTGCGCCTGCGCCGCAGTGCTGCCGCAGATACTCCGGCTTCCCGCTCCGCCGGCGTCCGGCGACGACGTCGAGGTCGTCGCTGATCCGGAGGGTGACCGGGCCAGCCGGGGTACGGGAGCACCGCCAGCAGGTCCCGTCGGGCTCCTGCTGGCAGGCCGAATCCCCGCGGCCGCGCCGCAGCACCCGCAGGGTGCGGGCCAGGTCGTAGAGCGCGGGCGGCGCCCAGGTACGGCTGGGCATGTAGACCCCGCCCGGCAGTTATTGCCGCTCGTCGGATCAGCCCTGACAGGCCGGACACGTTTCCGGAAGCACCTTTGGCTTCAGTTGTCTTTGGTAGCGGACTCCTGTGGTTCGCCGGCGAGCGAAGGGGGTGGCAGGCGGTCCGTCGCGATCACCACGATCTGGTCCTCGGCGTTCCAGATGCGCCGCTCGGCCTTCGACGGGTTGAGCTTGATGCCGTGGTCATCGGAGCCGGTGCGCGCGAGGTCCTGCCGCCGGTAGCCGATCGCGCACTCGCCACGCCTCTGGGCGGCGGCGACGACGACGGCGAACGTGGCTTCGGCGCCCTCGCGAATGTACGCGCAGGCGGGGCGCAGGCAGACACTGCTGCCCTCTGCGGAGAACAACTCCTCAAAGACGGGGGCCAGATGCCGGTTCTGCGCGATCTGAGCCATGAGCAGGCCGACCAGCATGCCGCTGACGATGACGTCGGAACCGCTGTTCACGGGTGCCAGTGGGCGGTTGCGGTCATCGATGAGTTCGGTGACGATCCGGGTCTCGCGTCCCGTTCGCTGTTCCAGCAGCCGCACGGCCAGGAGGGTGACCAGAGTCCAGTCGTCCGGGTGGTCGCGGCCCTCGCCCTGATCCGGGCCCAGGACGATCACCCCGTCGTACGGGTCGAGGTCCAAGTCAAGAAGGACCTCGGGTCGGGACAGGGCGAGGGACCGGAATCGCACATCGTGCCGGGCGGGTCTGTCTGCCTCCGGTTCTCGGGGCCCGGGTACGGCGTTGTCGGCGACGACGTCCACCACGGATCCGGAGCGGGCCGTGCTGCGTAACTGTTCCAGGACCAGGGGTGCACGGCGGTTCCAGCCGAGCAGCAGCAGCCGGGACGGGACGGCCGGCTCGGGCCGGGCCGTGGCGATCGCCGAGACGTCGACGAGGTGCCGGCAGTCCGCGACGCTGGTGCTGTCGTCGTCGCGGGCGAGTACGATCAGGCGGCTTCCGGGCAGGACGAGGGTGTCGGCAGGCGGATTCAGCAGCGTGCGGCCATCGGGTGTGAGCAGTCCCACCACGCAGGAATCCGGGTGGTAGAGCAAAGTCGCCCCGAAAGGGCCGTCCTGGAACGAGGTGGCGTCGGCGAGATGGAACTCGTCGCCCGCGAAGTCGAGAAGGTCACGCAGGACGAGGGAGAGACCGGGGCGGCCGACGCACTGGGCGATCAGCCGGGCCGTGACCGTGTCCGCCTCCAGGACCGTGCCGAGGGGGCCCGCGGCCAGACGGGCAGGTGCCCGGTACCGGTCGTCCCGAACCGCCGCGAGCACCGGAGGCCCGTCGGTGTACCCCCCGATCACCGCCCGTAGGGCCAGCAGAACGCGCAGCACCTCGGCGTCCGCCGTCGGTCCCGCCGACGGCAGGACCACCACGGTGCTCGCCGACCGCGGGCTGACGAGGGCGAGAACGTCAGGGTCGCTGGGGGGACCGCTGCGGCAGACAATCCGGCCGCGGACAGCTGGCCCGACCCTCGCGGCCAGCGCCTCCTCCATCACCGCCTTGTCGCGGTCGGCCAGCAGAACGATCGCGCGCCGCCGCCGCGGGGCCTGCGCGGCAATCAGTTCACCCACCACGGTAGTCACCTGGTCCGACCAGCCGAGCACCAGGACGTGCCCCTGCTCCAGAACCGTGGACCGGCCCCTGCTCAACTCCGCCATTCGATCGGCCAGTCCGGTCGTGATCACACCGACGAGCGTCGACACACAGAGCAGCGCGACCAACCCGAGCACCGCGGAAAGCACCATGCGCAGTGGCGTGCCGGTGGCCGCGCCCAGCCGCAACGTCTCCGCGCTGATCCGCCACGCAGCGGTCAGCCGCCCCGAGAGCGACGTAGGCGATCCCGGATCCGTCCACACCAGCAGCAGGCTGACCGGGACGACGACAGCCAGGCAGGTGATCACCAGCCAGCCCATCAGTGTGCCCGTCGAACGAGCCAGCGTGCGGTCGAACCGATAGCGCGCCCGGTCCCGCAACGGTACCTGTGGCTCGCCGTTGGCTGATCCCACCACCACTCCCCTCTTCCGCTGCCGAGCACCCCCACGGTCGCGCGGCACCGGCCGTCTCTCTCCGCAGAGTGCGACCTCCGGCAGCGGGGCGCGCCGGGATCGGCGGCCGGTTCATCCTTTCGGAGGCTCGGCCGCGGAGAAACGCATAGACCATCCCGTCGATCCGAGGTGCGCGGGGGCGCCCCCGCCGCAAGCCCCGGCGCCTGTGCCGACCGGGGCTACGACTTCGACAAGTACCGCGACCACAAGTACGCAGCCGCTGCCGCAGGGTGACCGTTTGCCTGCCCTGGGCTGCTCCCGCAGACCGGCAGCGCGGGGCGTCGCCGGTCACAGCTTCCACTCTCTGTAGTCCGGATGGTGCTACAGGGCAGAACCTCCGCCGTCATGGACGTGGCACGCGGTCTCGCGCGGGGGTGACGGTCCAGCAGCACAGTGCGTGGGGCGTGGGCGGGCTGCGAGGAAGCAAGCACTCTCCAGGTGAACGAGCACATCGTGCCGTAGCCGCCTGCCCGAGCCTTTGTCGGCGGCACCGCTGGGTCGCGTAGGCGCCCGCAAAATGGCTGGTCACGGGAGCGGTCTGTGCAGGACCCTGTGGGCATGCCTCGACGTCTCATGTTCGTGCAGTTGAAAACTGGTTACACCACCGACCACGGACCCTCGTGGATCGGGTGGGTGGACTTCTCGAAGACCTGGAGTACTGCGTACTTTCGCGGGAGGACACTGCGCCGGGCAGGGGGGATGTTCGATGCGAACTTCTACGACGTGCAGACCGACGAGGAGTTCTGGGTCTCCGGGCCGAAGCGGGACCGCACGGACACCCGCTACGGCCCTTCCAACCCTGAAATCGAGCCGGAAGCCGTCGACACCTATCGCGCCTTCCTGGAGGGGGCAACTCTGCCGGGCCGGGAAAGCGGCTGACCTCACCCTTGCGAGCGGGGTTGCCCGGGTCTTGACCAGATAAGGAGAGAGCGCTTCTGAGCTGCAACGATGGGACTTGCATAGGGTCCTGTCAGCTGCACGGAAGAAGCACTCTCCAGGTGAAGAAGCGTATCGGGTCCTCTGATCAGATACCTGCGACGACGAGCGCTTCGACGTGGGCTGAGGGTGATCATTCTGAGCGAATGCGGCATCTATGCCGGCTTCCGGGGGCCGCGGGCCCCTGGGGCAACCCTCGCGGAGGCCTTGCGGGCTGACCGCGAAGCGGCCTTCGGTATCGAGTTCCGAACCGGCCCATCAACCCCTCGATCAGCCCGTCCCACCCGGCGTGTACTACCGCGGCCTTCGCGCCCACCGCTTCTTGATTGCCCGTCACACAAGATCATGATGCCGGTAGCCGTGCCTCTGCCCGCAGGCACCCCATCCACCACACGGGCCAGCGGTAGGTCATCAGCGAGCTGCGGGCCCCGTGGGCGAGTTGGAGGCCGCGGCGTACGAGGGCGGGGCCTTAGAGCTGTTCGGCTGCTTCGCGTCCCGACTCACCGGCAGACCTGCGCCTCGGCTTCGGCGGATGTGTCCGATGCGGGGTCCTGGCGGGCCAGCTGGAGCGGTCATGCAGGCTCTCGCCGAGGCGGCTGGGCGATCAGCCGGACGAACTGGGCACCCCGTCACCCTCAGCAACTCCGCCTGGACCGGTTTCCGGCATCCGGGCGACAGCCAGCCATCATCGCCTGACTTCCAATCAGGAAAGTCAGCAAATGGTCAGCATCGATCCGATTGAACCCTGACACACAAGCTCGAACACGAGACTCGATACACCACCTCTCGAATCCGCTAGCCCCCCGAGCCCCGAGCACAAGACAGGTGCGAATAGGGCAGTCGGCGTAGCGGCCGCCCGTGGACGCGCGGCCAGCCCGACTTTATCTCTCCCCAGGTCAGCGCACTCGCCCACGTGGCTTCAGCGGGGTCATGGGCAGTTCCGGGGCGGGCAGTCGGGCGCCGTCGTAGCCCTGTACCTCGCCGAACCGAGAGCCCTCTTCCCAGTCTTTTCGCGCCTGTGCGATCTCGTCACCGGATCGGCCGATGAAGTTCCAGAACATCACGAGCTCCTCCTCGAACGGCTCGCCGCCCAGGAGCATCAAACTGGCGTCGGAGACGGCGCGCAGCGGCAGTTCGGTGCGGCCGCAGCCGAGGTAGAGCATCGAACCGGGCAGCACGGGTACGCCGTCGACCTCGGCCTCGCCGGACATGGACAGCACCGCGTACTCGAAGTCGGGGCCCAGCGGCAGGCGGGCCTCCGCGCCACCCGTCAGGGACAGGTCGGCGCCGACGATCGGGGTGTACGCCGTGCCGGGCGAGGCCGCCCCGTCCAGTTCGCCGAGGATGACGGTGGCGGACAGGCCGGGGGCGGTGACGACGGGCAGGTCCGTGTGGTGCTGGAAGTGCGGCTCGACGTGGCGGTGCGCGTCCGGGAGGGCCACCCAGAGCTGCGCTCCGTGCAGGAGCCTGGCGTGTTCCTTGGGGCTCTCCTCGGAATGGCTGATCGCGCGACCCGAGGTCATCAGGCCCAGTTCGCGGGGGCGCACCGTCTGCAGACTGCCGAGGCTGTCCCGGTGGAGCACCTCGCCGTCGTGGAGCCAGCTGACGGTCTGGAGACCCATGTGCGGATGCGGCGGGACCTGCATGCCCGGCTCGTCGGCGATGTCGTCAGGACCGTAGTGGTCCACGAAGGCCCACGCACCCACCATGCGCCGGCCGAGGTTGGGCAGCAGGCGACGGACCTCGGTGCTCGCGCCCAGCTGGACACGGCGGGGGGCCAGAAGCTCACGGACGGGCTCGGCGACGACGAACCCACGCCCGCCGCAGACGGAGGGCGTGGCCTGGCGATCGAGATTGCTCATGGCGCTCAACCTATTCCCGTAGGGGCGTGGAGCACCCGGTCCCACGCCAGAATTTTAGTGGAATGTTCAACCATCATGCGGTGTTGTCATGGCTGAACGTACGGCGGGGCGGTCCGGAGACGGCCCGCACCACACGAAGGAGGACACGTGAGCGAGACCGAGACCTACTACGAGTTCGGCACCGCCGCCGACCGGTGGGACCGGGCGCAGATGTTCTTCGAGGCGAAGGAGTACCTGACGGCCGCACGGATCCTGGGCGGACTCGTCGAGGAGGTGCCGGAGCAGGTCGCGCCGCGGCTGCTGCTGGCCCGCTCGTACTACCACTCCGCCCGGCTGGGCAAGGCGGAGGAGGAGCTGCGGAGGGTGCTGGAGCTCGACCCGGTCGAGTCGTACGCGCACCTCATGCTGGGCCGGACACTGGAGCGCCAGGGGCGGAGCACCGACGCCGCGCCGCACCTGCGGATGGCCGCCGCCCTCACCGGGGACTTCGGCCCCGGAGCCGCCCACTCCTGAACCGCCGCGCCGCACCAACGGCCGGGCCCGCATCCTTCGGTGCGGGCCCGGTCTCCTTTACCCGTCGGTACGAGCGTCGGACAATGTGATCTCCAGGACGAAGGGATGGGGGATGCACGAATCCAGGAGCGCCGCGTTATCCGGGGTGCGTTCGGCCGCGTTATCCCGGGCGTGGTCGGCCGCGTTACGCCGGGCACGGTCGGCCGCGCTCATCGGGCTGGCGGTGGCGGCTTCGGCCGGCTGCTCCGGCGGTGACGACGACGGGAAGAACGGCGAGGCGGCGGAGCTCCGCCCTCGTCCGCCGGGGGCCCACAGCTGGACCGGCGAGCCCTGCGACCTCCTGGCGGGCGCCGCCCCCGCCGAGGGCTTCACGCTCGGCAGCACCACCGATTCCGCCTCCCCCGACACCCGGGAGGACATCGGCGAGAACGGCACACGGCCCCGCTACCGGCAGACCGGCTGCCTCGCGGATCTCAAGGCCCCCGACGGCACGCTCTGGAAGCTCAGCACCACGGCCTCGGTGTACGAGGAGCCCGGGGCCGCCCGTCACGCCTACCGCGTGAAGGAGGACCTCGACCGTTCCCACGGGCGCGGGCCCGAGAAGGTGCACGACGCCGCCTACGCGCTGCCCGCCGACGACGGGGGCCGCCCCGGCCGCACCCTCCTCCTGTGGAACGGCGACCTCGTGCTCACGGCGTCCGCGTACGCACCGCACGGAAGCACGGAACGCGAGGTGCGGAAGGATCTCGAACGGATCGTCGGAAACGCGGCACGCCGCACGGAGGACGGTCTGCGCGATCACGAAGCCCCCTCCCCCGCGCCCTGAGACACTGCGGCTCTGTAGCCCTATAACCCTGTGGCCTTCAGGGTCTCCACCGTCCGCCCCGGTACTCCGGGTCAGGTGTCCGGTCGGGCGTTCGCCACCCGATCGAGCCACTCCTTCATCAGCGCCGCCTCGGCCGTACTCAGCCCCGCCCCGTGCTCCTGCCGCAGCAGAGCGCTCAACCGGGCCGCCGCCGTGGGTACTTCGGCGTCCGGCTGCGCGCTCGGCGACACGTCCGGGGTGAGCACCGTCGCGTGCAGTGCGTCGCGCACCCGGCGCGACACCTCGATGTCGTCGAACGTCGCCGGGCGGGACACCAGCATCAGCGCCACTCCCACATTGGCCGACATGATCATCTGGGCAGCCAGCTCGGGCGCGATGCGTATCCGGCCCTGGGCCGCGGCCCGTTCGAGGTCCCCGGTCAGGATCCGGTGGGACTCCAGCGCCGCGGCGGGCGGGGTACGCATCGCCGGCGAGTTCATCAGCCGGTAGAGGTTGCGGTTGTCGAGGGCGAAGGCGACGTGGCTGTCCCACCCCCGGCGCAGGTCCTCGACCGGGTCCGTCGTCTCGCCGCGTTCCCTCTTCGTGGCCAGGTACTTCTCGAAGCCGTGGTCGACGACGGCCGACAGCAGTCCCTCCTTGTCGCCGAAGTGGCGGTAGAGGGCCGGAGCGCCCACCTTCGCCGCCTCGCACACGGCGCGCGTGGAGATGTCACCGTCGGGCGATTCCCTGACCAGGGTGGCGGCCACTTCCAGGATGCGTGTCCGGGTACTCGTACTCACCGGACGGACGCTATCAAGCGGCACGGCGGCCGCTCAGACGATGCCGCCGTTGGCCCGCAGCACCTGGCCGTTGACCCAGCGGGCCGGGCCGGCCAGGAAGGAGACCACCTCGGCTATGTCCTGCGGGGTTCCCAGCCTCTCCAGCGGCGGCTGGGCGGCCATCCGCGCGACGGTCTCCTCGTCCTTGCCGTCCAGGAACAGAGCGGTGGCGGTCGGCCCCGGCGCCACGGCGTTCACCGTGATGTCCCGGCCCCGGAGCTCCCGGGCGAGGATCAGGGTCATGGCCTCGACGGCGCCCTTGGTCGCGGCGTAGGCGGTGTAGCCGGGCAGGGACAGCGAGAGCACCGAGCTCGAGAAGTTGATGATGGCCCCGCCTTCACGCAATCGGCGCGCCGCCTGCTGGTCGACGACGAACGTGCCCCGGATGTTGGTGCGGTGCATCCGGTCGAGGGTGTCGAGTTCGAGCTCGGCCAGCGGGGCGAGCGCCATGACCCCCGCCGCGTGCACCACCACATCGATGCCGCCGAACGCCGCCTCGGCGGCGTCGAAGAGTGCCGCGACGGCGTCCTCGTCGGCCACGTCCGCCTGATGGGCGAAGGCTTCTCCTCCCGCGGCGGTGATGGCGGCGACGGCGGCTTCCGCCTCGGTCCGGTTGCCCCCGTAGGCGACGACGACCGCGAAGCCGTCGGCGGCGAGGCGTTCGGCGCTCTCGCGGCCGATGCCCCGGGAGCCGCCGGTGACCACGGCCACCCGGCGAGGGGCGGATCCCGATGCGGTTACGGACTGTTCGGTCATGGCGTCACTCCTGGCGACTGGGGTCGCGGTCGTTCCGTGAAACCCGATGAGATCAACGCTAACACCGTGACGTTATCAACGCTACCACTGAAGCGTAGCGATGTTCATCCACAGCGCTACCCGTCCCCTGCCTGCCCGTACATGACAGAACCCGCCGGACACGCCCGGCGGGTTCTGTCATGTGCGTCAGCACGCACGCGCGTGTACGCGCGAAGGGGCTCAGCCGACCGCACTCGCGGTACGCGTCGTCGCCGCAGGGGCGCCGGGCGTCAGAAGCCGTTCGGTGAGATAGCCGAAGACGATGCCGAAGGTGCTCCACAACGTCGCCTGGACCGCCAGCGTCGAGAGCCGGAACTCCCACAGCAGACCGGCCGGGAAGCCCTTGCCCACCTCGTCGAAGGAGGGCAGGAAGGCGTAGGCGAGGCCGATCAGCAGGATGAAGCCGGCGGCGGCCGCGATGCTCGCGTTCCAGTTGCCGAGGCGCGGGGCGAGCCGCTTGCCGATGATGACGGCGGCGACGGCCAGCAGCACGCTGAGGGCGACCATCAGGAAGAACAGGGCGGTGCGTTTGCCGATGGTGTCGGGGTTGCCGACGGCGGGCGGGTTCGCCGGGTACTTGAGGAACGGTACGACGTAGACCGTGAGCAGGGCGGCGCCCGCGATCAGCGACGCCGTGGCCCGGGGGCCGAAGTCGCCGATGCGGCCCAGGGCGTAACAGGACACCAGGGCGGCGATCCCGCCCGCGGCGACGCCGAAGACCAGGACGCCGGTGGCGAGTCCGCCGGTGGCCTGCATGGTGCGGCTGACCAGTTCCTCGCCGCCACCGTGGTCGTGACTGTGGGCCTCTTCGAGGGCGATGGCCGCGTCCACCTGGGACTCACCGAGGAAGTAGGCGACGGCGAGCGCGAGCGCGCCCGCGATCAGGCCCGCGAGCATGCCGCGCACGAGCAGGGCTCTGACAGATATGGAGTTCACGATGGTTTCCTGGTTTCTCTTGCTTCCCGGTTCGCTGACTGCCCGGCGGCTTCCCTGATCCCTCAGGTGCCTCCGGGGCCTCAGATGCCTCTGGTGTCTCAGTGGCAGGGGAAGCCGAGCAGGTGGCGGCCGTCGTGGACCCACTCGTGGACGCCTTCGCCCGAGATGAGCGCGGTGGCGCCCTGTTCGGCGCCGACGAAGTACAGCAGGACGAGCATGAGAATGCCGAAGAAGACCGCCCACGGGGCAAGGGCCTTCGCCGAGATCGGGGTGATCCCCGATGTCCCGGTTGCGGGAACGGCGGACTGTGCCATGGCAGTACCTCCTGTGGGAACACGCGTCCCTGTCGTGGTGCCTCAGACGAAGGTGCCGGGTCTGACTTCCCGCACGAAGGCGGGTTCACAGTGGCGCGACCGTGCCGGATTCCCACCGGACTTCCGTCACACCCTCGTCATGGTCGACGTGACCATACCGCCTGTACGCAGGCGCCGCCATGGTCGAATGCGCAGGGTCACGGAACACGGATTCCTTGGGGCGACAGGGCTGTGGGGCCCCTGGTGAAGGATTGAGAGCAGGGACATGACAGTACGGGTGATGCTGATCTCACCGACGATGAACGCGGCGCTGCGGGAGGCCCGCTTCGACGGCGACTCCCCCCTCGACCGGTCCGGACGGGAGCGCGCGCGGGCCGCCGCCGGTACGGTGCCGGCCGCCGGGCTCGCGCTCAGCGGGCCCTCCGTACGGTGCCGCGAGACCGCCGAGGCTCTCGGCCTGGCGGCGGCACGGGCCGAACCGGCCCTGGCCGGCTGGGACCTGGCGCGCTGGGCCGGCCGCCGCCTCGACGAGGTGGCGGCCGCCGAAGCAGCGGAGGTGGCCGCCTGGCTCGGCGACCCCGCGGCGGCTCCGCACGGCGGCGAGTCACTGAGCGACCTGATCGGGAGGACGGGGGCATGGCTGGACTCCCTCCACGGACCGGACGCATCCAGCGCGAGCTTCCTCGCGGTGGCCGAGACCGCCGTCGTCCGGGCGGCGGTCGTCCATGGCCTGCGGCTTCCGCCGGAGGCGTTCTGGCGGCTGGACGTCGCCCCGCTGACGCTGACCGAACTCAGCGGGCGCTCCGGCCGGTGGAACGTGGGGCTCGGACGCCCCCTGACCGCTCCCCCGGCCGGCTGAACGTCACATGCCGTCACTCTCGCGCCAGTCGGGCCGCACCAGCACCGCCGTGGCGACGATGCCGTCCTCGACCCGCCAGCGCCCGTGGAGCGTCGTCGGCAGGGCCGGGTCGGTGAGAAGCAGACGGGCGGTGAAGGTGCCCTCGGCGGCGCCGGGACCGACAGGCGCCTCCCCGCCGTCCGCCATATCTGCCGTGTCTGCCGTATCTGCTGCGCCCGCGATGTCCGTCCGATGGAACGTCAGATCTGCCTGGATGAAGTCCAGTTCGATGCCGGTGACCGGGTACCAGGTCTTGAAGACACTCTCCTTGGCGCTGAACAGGACACGGTCCCAGTGGAGTTCGCCCGAGCCTTCCGGCGCCTGCGGCCCGATCCGCTCGCGTTCGGCCGGCAGCGTCACCAACTCCCGTACGCCGTCGGGGAGCGGGGCGTGCGGTTCCGCGTCGATGCCCAGCGACAGCACGTCCCGCGCCCGGGCCAGCGCGGCCGCCCGGTACCCGGCGCAGTGGGTGAGGCTGCCGACGATTCCCTCGGGCCACAGGGGTCTTCCCCGGTGGCCGTGGAGCACGGGCACCGGCGGCAGGCCGAGTCCGGCCATGGCGCGCCGGGCACAGGCGCGGGCCGTCGCGAAGTCGTTCCTTCGTTTGGCCACGCTCTTGGCGACCAGCGCCTCCTCCTCCGGGAAGAGGGTTCCGTCCGGGACGCTCTCCGCGCGGGTGGCCGCGCAGGAGACGTCGGTGGGCAGCAGCCGCTCGATCACGAGGTGCCTCCGGGGGTGCGCGGCTGGGCGGACGGTTCGGCGTCGGTCCCGGCCGGTGGGGCGGGTTCGCCCTCGTAGGGGAGGATCTGCCGCAGCAGGCCCCGCGGGTGTCCCCGCTGGCGCCACTCCCTGGGGTAGCCGATGGAGACCTCCTCGAAGCGCACCCCGTCGTACCAGGTCGTACGGGGGATGTGGAGGTGGCCGTAGACCACGGCGGTGACGTGGAAGCGGCGGTGCCAGTCGGCGGTCAGTTCGGTGCCGCACCACTGGGCGAACTCCGGGTACCACATCACCGACGTGGGTTCGCGGACGAGCGGCCAGTGCCCGGCGAGGACGAGGGGTATCTGCGGGTCGTGCTCCGCGAGCCGCCGTTCGGTCTCGGCGACCCGGGCGCGGCACCAGTCGTCCCGGGTCGGATAGGGGTCCGGGTGCAGGAGGTACTCGTCGTTGCAGACGATGCCGGACTCGTGCGCGACGGCGAGCGACTCTTCCTTCGTGTGCGTTCCCGGGGCGCGGAAGGTGTAGTCGTACAGGAGGAAGAGCGGCGCGATCGCCACCGGCCCGTCCGGGCCGGGCCAGAGCGGGAAGGGGTCCTCCGGGGTCGTCACTCCGAGCTCCCGGCAGAGCTCGACGAGGTGGTCGTAGCGGGCCTGGCCGCGCAGTTGGACCGGGTCCTTGGCCACGGTCCACAGCTCGTGGTTGCCGGGGGTCCAGATCACGTGGGCGAAGCGTCCGGCGAGGAGTTCGAGCGCCCACCGGATGTCCTCGGGCGTCTCCGCCACGTCGCCCGCGACGATCAGCCAGTCCGCGTCGGACGTCGGATACAGGGACTCGACGATCGGCCGGTTGTCGGTCACCGCCGCGTGCAGGTCGCTCACGGCCAGCAGACGGCCCTCGCCGCGCTGTCCGGAACCGTCGCCGGGGAACGGTTCGGCGGCGGGGGCACCGTGCGGTGCGAGGTCGCTCGGAGGAGTCATGGGCGCTGAATTCCTGATCTGTCGGCAGTCGTCCGGCTCCGTCCGCACGGTGGGAGCCCTTGGGAACGTAGCCTCTCACGCTCCCCTCCCGGCTCCCCCGGGGTTTCGGCGTGCGGCCCTGTCGCCGGGCAGGCGGTCTCCCGGAGGGCGACGGGCCGTCAGTCGTCTTCCGTTCGGCGGGAGTTCAGTTCGTTCACCGCTCCGAGCGCGTCGCCGACCGTCGTGTAGTCGACGGCGATGAAGGTGACCGGGCGTCCGCGCTCCGCCTCGCAGGCTCTGGTCCGCTCCAGGACCCAGTCGCGGGCGTTGACGCGGCCGGCGTCCAGGCGGCTGCCCCCGGCGTTCGTGATGAAGTGGTTGAGCAGGAAGAGCTGCTTTCCCGTGCCGCCCCGGTTGGGCGCGCAGGTCATCTCGGAGGGACTCCGGAAGGCGAACGGGGTCTCCATGCCGTACCGGTAGAAGTTCCGGTACCAGGAGGCCGGGCCGTCGGCCTTCTCCGCGAACACCACCAGCCTGTGGCCGCTGTCGATCATCTCCTCCAGGGTGGGCCACGGGGCGTCCGGGTCCGCGTCGGGCGTGTGCAGGAGGTCGTCCAGACCGGCCGCGTGGAACGCCTCCTCGGTGTCCTCGGGGCCGATGTCGTCCTGGACGATGAGCGTCACGATCTCGGTGGGGTGGGCCCGCAGCCAGTCGCCGATGTCCTCCAGGGCCGGGACCAGTTCGATGGCCCCGGCGCGGCAGACTCCGTGACAGAGCCACAGGCCCTCGCGCGGCGGGTTGGCCTTGTCGATGGCGCCGGTGATCAGGCGCCGCTGCTCGGGAGTGAATTCGGGGGAGTCGAGCCGGGCGGCGATGTCCTCGGGGCTCTCCCAGCGGTACGTGTCGAGCTGGAGCGCCCGGACGCCGGTGTTGAGCTGGGTGGTGATGTCGGGGTCCTGGAGCGGGCCGATGAACCGGTCGGCGGTGGTGGACATGGCGTTGTGCGAGGTGAGGTAGGCGGCTTCGTCGTAGCGCAGTTCGCACAGGCTGCTGCTGCCCAGGCACTGGCGCGGCGCGGACGGGCCGAAGACGGGTGGCACGACCAGTACGCCGGCGAGCGCCGCGCAGGCCACGCCCGCCGCCGTCGTCCGTACCGCCGTCGGGGTCGGGGCCGGCATCTTGTCGGGGCGCACCAGCAGCGCCCAGCCGACGCCCGTGAGGAGTACGCCGCCGACGAGGGCGGTGAGGGCGGCGCCCAGCCCCGTGGCCACCGCCTGGTTCACGGCGTTGCGCTGGAGGTCGTCGACGAGCGCGGTGACGCTCGGGGCCCACGAGGACGGGGTGGTGAGAAGGTGTCCCCCGGTGATCAGCCGGGCCAGGAGCACGGTCGCGGCGGTCAGGACGCCCGCACAGGCGAGCGCCTGCCCCAGGCTCATCAGCCGCCGGGCGGGGGCGGCGGGACCGGTGAACCAGAGGGTCGCGAGGGCGGCGAACGCAAGGGTGAGGGCGAGGACCTGGAGCAGGGTCAGGAGCCGGATGGTGTCGCGGGCCCGTTCCAGGGCCGTGAGGTCCGTCCCGGTGGCGGTCAGGGTGTCGGTGAGGTCCCACGTACCGTCCCGGAGGGTGGTGCGGAGGTCGGCGGCCGCGCTGCGGGAGCCGTCGGAGAGCGCGGCGGATGCCGTTGCGGCCAGCGCGGTCGACACGTCCCCCTCCCTCAGCGCCACCTCGATCTCGGGGCGCAGCGCCTTCCGCTGCTGTTCCGGGACCGCTGTGAGGAGGGCGTCGGCGGCGAGGTCGGCCTGCTCCTCGGTGAGCGGCAGCCTGGGCAGGGCGGGAGCCCGGCCCTCCTTGAGGTCGTCGAGGGCGGTGGCGAGGTCGGCGGTGAACCGTTCGAAGTCCGGCCGGTCGCGGCCCTGGATGCTCGCCACCAGGTCGCCGAAGTAGACGCGCGCGAGGTCGGCGAGGCTCTCCAGCACCGGGGCCAGATCGACGGTCAGCCGGAGCTCGTCGCGGTCGCCGCGCAGATAGCCGGTCACCGCGTCGATCTGCTGGTCGGTGAGGGCCCGGACCGTGGCGGGCGGCAGCACGACCTTGATGTTCGACGTCACCAGCGCCTCGGGCACGGGCAGGTGCGCGAGCAGGTCGCGGGTGACGGGCGAGATCTCCGGGTCGACGAGCACCTCGCTGTAGAGGCGGTCGTAGGCCGACTCCTCGTCCAGCACCGCCTGGTAGAAGCCGGGCGAGGCGACCGTGGACCGGACGGTCGCGGTCAGCGCGACCGTGCTCACGCTCAGGACGGCCAGGAGGAAGGCGAGCACCTGCACGAGGCGGCCGGCCCGGCGCGGGGAGAGGGAGCCCCGCACGGGCCGGAGCGGGTTCGCGGTCGGTTCGGCGCTCACCCACCCAGCCTATGCGGAATATCAGATTTTATGCATGAATGATGAGATTCGGGAGTTGAGGAGCCCGCTGTGCACTCCGTTCACCTGGCCGTCCTGATGACGAGTCACGACCGCCGCGCGCGGACGCTGTCCGCACTCCGCGCCCTGGAGGAACAGCGCGGGCTGCCCGCCGGGACGACGCTGGGCGTGCATCTCGTGGACACCGGCAGCACCGACGGTACGCCGGAGGCGGTCCGGCTGCGGCATCCGGCGGTGGAGGTGATGTCGGTGGGCGCGGACGTCCCCCGCAACCAGGCGCTGCGCATCGCGAGCCGCAACAGCCGCAGCGGCGGCGGGGGCGGCGGCCCGCTCGGGACGACGCCGGGCGGGCCGAGCCACGCGTGGACGCATCAGCTGTGGCTCGACGACGGCGTCGAGCTGTTCCGGGACGCCCTCACGACGCTGTTGCGCACATCGGAAGCGGCCGGGTCCGACGCGGTCGTCGTCGGGGCGGTGCGGAACGCGTACGGCGACACGGTGTACTCCGGGCGGCGCGGCAGGTCCCTGGTGCTCGTCGAGCCCGGCGAGCACCGGCCCGAGGGCTGCGACACGTACGACGGGCGGGTGGTCCTGGTGCCCCGTGCCGTGTACGACGTGGTCGGGGATCCCGACAAGGTCTTCCGCCACCGGATGGGCGACTACGACCACGGCCGGCGCGCGCGGCGGGCCGGGGTGCGCGCGTACGTCGCCCCGGGGCATGCCGGCGAGTGCGTGGGCGGGCCGGACGCTCCCGGCTCCCGGGAGCCGGGGATCGGCGTCCGGGAGGCGCTGCGCCGGGTGACTTCCGTGCGGGAGCTGCCGCCCCACCAGTGGTGGGTGTACTGCCTGCGGCACACCTGGCCGTGGGCGCCGTATCTGATGGTCTCCCCGTACGCGCGCACCGCGGCCCGCGCCACCCTCGGCCGGCTGCGGGGGTGATCGCGGGCCTGTGGGGCGTCAGCCTCGTTCGGCCGCGGCCGTGGCGGTCTCGGCCGCGGGGCGGCCTGTGGGCG
>NZ_JAFEUF010000139.1 GCF_016901035.1 Streptomyces durocortorensis | reverse complement strand
GGCGGGCGGGGGGGGCGGGGGGCGCGCGGGGGGGGGGGGCGTTCAGGCCGTGCGAGCGCAGGTAGCCGACGGGGTCCATGTCGGAGCCGTAGTCGGGGCTGGTGCGGGCCTCGAAGTGCAGGTGCGGGCCGGTGGAGTTGCCGGTGGAGCCGGAGAGCCCGATCTGCTGGCCGGAGGAGACGCTCTGGCCGACGGAGACGCCGATCGAGGAGAGGTGGCCGTACTGGGTGTACGTGCCGTCCGCCATCCGGAGCACGATGTTGTTGCCGTACGCGCCGCCCCAGCCGGCCTCGACGACCGTGCCGGCGCCGACCGCGACGACGGAACTGCCGGAGGCGGCCTGGAAGTCCACGCCGGAGTGGCTGCCGGAGGACCAGAGGGAGCCGCCGGTGTTGTAGCCGGTGGTGACGTGGGAGCCGGCGACGGGGAGGTGGAAGGCGTTCAGCCGGGCGCGCTCGGCGGCGCGGGCGGCACGGGCCTTCTCCTCACGGACCTCCTTGGCGCGGGCCTCGGCCTTCCGCTCGGCCTCGGCCTTCGCCTTGGCCTTGGCGGCCTTCTCGCGGGCCTCCGCGGCGGCCTTGGCCTTCGCCTTCGCGACCGCCTCGGCCTGCTGCTTCTGGGCGTGGGCCTGGGCGTCGATCTGCTCGGCGAGAGTGGCGTCGAGGGAGATGGCCTGGGTGAGGCCGGTGTCGGCGACCTTGACTGCCTCGGTGTCCGCGGCGAGGGCCGGGGAGGACAGCGAGCCGATGACTCCGGTGGTGGCCAGGGCCGCGATGCCGGCGACGTGGGCGCTTCGGCGCGTGAGGCGGCTCGGGGCACGGTGCTTCCCGGTGGCACGGGTGAACGCCATGGAGGGGCTGGTTCCTTTCCTTCCTTCTCGCCTACCGGGTTAGCTGACGGGTTCGGAGCAGGAAGGTCTCCTACGGATCCCCGCGCCGGTTCGCGGCACGGGCCTCCGATTCACCCCAGGGACTGCGTGGGTCCCCGGCTCCCCAGGCTCGCGCCTGACGGGGACTCGGCGATGACTGCCCGGCGCCGCGGGTGCGGCATACGGGTGACGGACAGCCGAGCCGACGCTAGGCGGGGCGACTTCCCCGCACCAAACGGACAAGGGGATTTGTCGCGCATCCCACAGGGCAGACAGGCAACCTCTCCCACAAAGAGGGCTAAGTTCACCAAACGGGCAAAAGCGCAGGACCCCGACGAAATTCCTTTCGTCGGGGTCCTGTTCACGGCAGCGGTCGCGCGGCAGTGGTCGCTCGGTGGCGGCCGTGCTCCGCGGCGGCGTCAGCCGGTGACGACGGACATCTCTCCGATGCCGAGGGCCTTCACCGGCTCCTCGATCTGCGCGGCGTCCCCCACGAGGACCGTGACCAGCCGGTCCACCGGGAAGGCGTTGACCACGGCGGCGGTCGCCTCCACGGTGCCGGTCTCGGCGAGCCGGGCGTAGAGGTGGGCCTGGTAGTCGTCGGGAAGGTGCTGCTCGACCTGGTCGGCCAGCGTGCTCGCGACGGAGGCGGCGGTCTCGAACTTCAGCGGGGCGACGCCCACCAGGTTCTGCACGGCCGTCTCGCGCTCGGCGTCGGTCAGCCCCTCGGCGGCCAGCGTCCGCAGGACCTTCCAGAGGTCGTCCAGGGCCGGTCCGGTGGACTCGGTGTCCACCGAGCCGCTGATCGCGAGCATCGCCGCGCCGCCCGAGTCCGGGCCGGAGGAGCGCAGCACCTGGGCGAAGGCGCGCACCCCGTAGGTGTAGCCCTTCTCCTCGCGCAGCACCCGGTCCAGCCGGGAGGTGAGGGTGCCGCCCAGGCAGTACGTGCCGAGCACCTGGGCGGGCCACACGCGCTCGTGGCGGTCGGCGCCGATCCGGCCGATCAGCAGCTGGGTCTGGACCGCGCCGGGGCGGTCCACGATGACCACGCGGCCGGTGTCGTCCGCCGTGATGGGCGGCACCGGGCGGGCCTGGGCGGTGTTGCCCGACCAGTCGCCGAGGGTCTCCGCCAGGAGCGCGTCCAGGTCGATGTCGGTCAGGTCGCCGACGATCACGGCCGTCGCGGTGGACGGCCGGATGTGGGCGTCGAAGAAGGCGCGCACGGCGGCCGCGTCGATCCGCCGGACCGTCTCCTCCGTGCCCAGGCGCGGGCGGGACATCCGGGCGGTGGCCGGGAACAGCTCCTTGGAGAGCTGCTTGGCGGCGCGCCGGGACGGGTTGGCGTGCTCGTGCGGGATCTCGTCGAGGCGGTTGCCCACCAGGCGCTCGATCTCGCTCTCGGTGAAGGCGGGTGCCCGCAGCGCCTCGGCGACCAGACCGAGCGCCTTGGCCAGCCGGGAGGCCGGGACCTCCAGGGAGACCCGGACGCCGGGGTGGTCGGCGTGCGCGTCGAGCGTGGCGCCGCAGCGCTCCAGCTCGGCGGCGAACTCCTCGGCGCTGCGCTTGTCGGTGCCCTCGGAGAGCGCCCGCGACATGATCGTGGCCACGCCGTCCAGGCCCTCGGGCTCGGCCTCCAGCGGCGCGTCCAGGAAGATCTCCACGGCGACGACCTGCTGGCCGGGGCGGTGGCAGCGCAGCACGGTCAGCCCGTTGGGCAGGGCGCCGCGCTCGGGCGCCGGGAAGGCCCAGGGGCGGGCCGTGCCGGCGGTGGGCTGCGGGTGGAACTCCATGGCTACTCCAGTCACGGCGGCGTCGCTCACTTGTCCGCCCCCTCGGGCGCGTCAGTGGCCTCTTCGGCGTCCTCGTCCGCCTCGTCGGCCGGCTCGATGGGCTCGTACACCAGCACCGCCCGGTTGTCGGGGCGCAGGGCCGCCTCGGCCGCCGCGCGCACCTCCTCCGCGGTGACGTCCAGGACGCGGCCGACGGCGCTCAGCGCGAGCTGCGGGTCGCCGAACAGGACCGCGTAACGGCACAGTTCGTCGGCGCGGCCGGCGACCGTGCCGAGCCGGTCGAGCCACTCGCGCTCCAACTGCGCCTGGGCCCGCTCCATTTCCTCGGGGGTGGGCCCCTCGGCGGCGAACCGGGCCAGCTCCTCGTCGACGGCGGCCTCGATCGTCTCGACCTCGACACCGCCGGAGGTCTTCACGTCCAGCCAGCCCAGCGAGGGCGCCCCGGCGAGCCGCAGCAGCCCGAAGCCCGCCGCCACCGCCGTACGGTCGCGACGGACCAGGCGGTTGTGCAGCCGGGAGGACTCGCCGCCGCCGAGCACGGTGAGCGCCAGGTCGGCGGCGTCGCACGCGCGGGTGCCGTCGTGCGGGAGCCGGTAGGCGGCCATCAGGGCGCGCGCCGGGACCTCCTCGTGGACCACTTCGCGCAGCTGCTCGCCGATGATCTCGGGCAGCGTCCCGTCGCGCGGCGGCTGCTTGCCGTCGTGGGAGGGGATGGAGCCGAAGTACTTCTCGATCCAGGCGAGGGTCTGCTCGGGGTCGATGTCGCCGACCACCGAGATCACCGCGTTGTTGGGCGCGTAGTACGTACGGAAGAACGCGCGGGCGTCCTCCAGCGTGGCTGCGTCCAGGTCGGCCATGGAGCCGATCGGGGTGTGGTGGTAGGGGTGGCCCTCGGGGTAGGAGAGGGCGGTCAGCTTCTCGAACGCAGTGCCGTAGGGCACGTTGTCGTAGCGCTGGCGGCGTTCGTTCTTGACGACGTCGCGCTGGTTCTCCATGGACTCCTCGTCGAGCGCGGCGAGGAGGGAGCCCATCCGGTCGGCTTCCAGCCAGAGCGCCAGCTCCACCTGGTGGGTGGGCATGGTCTCGAAGTAGTTGGTCCGCTCGAAGCTGGTCGTCCCGTTGAGCGAGCCGCCGGCCCCCTGGACGAGCTCGAAGTGACCGTTCCCCTTGACCTGGCCCGAGCCCTGGAACATCAGGTGCTCGAAGAGGTGAGCCAGACCGGTGCGTCCCTTGACCTCGTGGCGCGAGCCGACGTCGTACCAGAGGCAGACCGCGGCGACCGGGGTCAGATGGTCCTCGGAGAGCACCACACGCAGGCCGTTGGCCAGGCGGTGCTCGGTCGCTGTCAAGCCGCCGGAGCCGGCCTGTGCGGTGGCCGTGTGACCCATGGGCATGTACGTCCCTTCGATCGCGATACTGGACTTCCTGACCGGTGCTTCCTGCCAGACCTGCCACTCTAAGCAAGCGCACCGGCACCTGGCGAAGTTCCCGTTCGGCGGATGTTTCCGTCGATGGTGTCGCGGACGCCGTCGCGGGCGTGCCACCCGGGCGGCTTCGGACCGGGCTGCTGACGGGGCTTCGGACTAGGCTCGGACGGGTCGAGGTCGGCGTTGTCAGTGCGGCGGTCCACAATGGACCGCGTCAGCAGCTCGTGTTGTCCCGAACAAGCTCAGGTCGCCCGAACAGAATCCGTGAAGGAGTCGCAGCCGCGATGGCCCGCCGTAGCACGAAGACCCCGCCGCCGGACGACTTCGAGGAGAAGATCCTCGACATCGACGTCGTCGACGAAATGCAGGGCTCCTTCCTCGAGTACGCGTACTCGGTGATCTACTCCAGGGCCCTGCCCGACGCCCGCGACGGCATGAAGCCGGTGCACCGCCGCATCGTGTCCCAGATGAACGAGATGGGACTGCGCCCCGACCGCGGCTATGTGAAGTGCGCCCGGGTCGTCGGCGAGGTCATGGGAAAGCTGCACCCCCACGGTGACGCGTCGATCTACGACGCCCTGGTGCGGATGGCGCAGCCGTTCTCGATGCGGCTTCCTCTGGTCGACGGCCACGGCAACTTCGGCTCCCTCGGCAACGACGACCCGCCGGCCGCCATGCGGTACACCGAGTGCCGGATGGCGGATGCCACGTCGTTGATGACGGAGGCGATCGACGAGGACACCGTCGACTTCCAGTCGAACTACGACGGCCAGGAGCGCGAGCCGGTCGTCCTCCCCGCCGCCTACCCCAACCTCCTGGTCAACGGGGTCTCCGGGATCGCCGTGGGCATGGCCACCAACATGCCTCCGCACAATCTGGGCGAGGTCATCGCCGCCGCCCGGCACCTGATCAAGCACCCGGGCGCCGACGTCGAGACGCTGATGCGGTTCGTGCCCGGTCCCGACCTGCCCACCGGCGGCCGCATCGTCGGGCTGAACGGCATCAAGGACGCGTACACGGCGGGCCGCGGCACGTTCAAGATCCGCGCCACCGTCGCCGTGGAGGACGTGACGGCGCGCCGCAAGGGCCTCGTCGTCACCGAACTGCCCTTCACCGTCGGCCCGGAGAAGGTGATCGCCAAGATCAAGGACCTGGTCTCGGCGAAGAAGCTCCAGGGCATCGCCGACGTCAAGGACCTCACCGACCGGGCGCACGGCCTGCGTCTGGTCATCGAGGTGAAGAACGGCTTCGTGCCGGAAGCGGTGCTGGAGCAGCTCTACAAGCTGACGCCGATGGAGGAGTCCTTCGGCATCAACAACGTGGCGCTGGTCGACGGCCAGCCGCTCACCCTGGGCCTCAAGGAGCTGCTGGAGGTCTATCTCGACCACCGCTTCGAGGTGGTGCGCCGGCGCAGCGAGTTCCGCCGCACCAAGCGCCGCGACCGGCTGCACCTGGTCGAGGGTCTGATCGTCGCGCTCCTCGACATCGACGAGGTCATCCGGATCATCCGGGACAGCGACAACTCCGCGCAGGCGAAGGAGCGCCTGATGGCGCACTTCTCGCTGAGCGAGATCCAGACGCAGTACATCCTGGACACCCCGCTGCGCCGCCTCACCCGCTTCGACCGGATCGAGCTGGAGAGCGAGCGCGACAAGCTGAACGGCGAGATCGAGGCGCTGACCGCGATCCTGGAGTCGGACGCGGAGCTGCGCAAGCTGGTCTCCTCGGAGCTGGCCGCGGTGGCGAAGAAGTTCGGCACGGACCGGCGCACGGTGCTGCTGGAGTCGGCCGGTTCGCAGATCGCGTCCGTGCCGCTGGAGGTGGCGGACGACCCGTGCCGGGTGCTGCTCTCCTCGACGGGCCTGCTGGCGCGCACGGCGAACGCGGAGCCGGTCGAGATCTCCGAGGACGCCCGGCGGACCAAGCACGACGTGATCGTGTCGGCGGTGGCGGCGACGGCCCGCGGCGACGTCGGGGCGGTGACCTCCACGGGCCGGCTGCTGCGGCTCTCGGTGATCGACCTGCCGCAACTGCCGGACACGCACGCGGAGCCGAATCTCTCGGGCGGGGCCCAGATCTCCGAGTTCCTCAGCCTGGAGGCGGACGAGGAGCTGATCTGCCTCACGACGCTCGACGAGGCCTCGCCGGGGCTCGCGATCGGCACCCTCCAGGGCGTGGTGAAGCGCGTCGTGCCGGACTACCCGGCCAACAAGGACGAGTTGGAGGTCATCACCCTGAAGGACGGTGACCGCATCGTGGGCGCGACCGAGCTGCGGACGGGCGAGGAGGACCTGGTGTTCATCACCTCCGACGCCCAGTTGCTCCGCTATCCGGCGGCGTCGGTGCGCCCGCAGGGCCGCCCCGCCGGAGGCATGGCGGGCGTCAAGCTGGCGGCCGGGGCCGAAGTGCTGTCGTTCACGGCGGTGGACCCGGCGGCCGAGGCGATCGTCTTCACGGTGGCCGGCTCGCACGGCACGCTGGACGACTCGGTGCTGACGTCCAAGCTCACCCCGTTCGACCAGTATCCGCGCAAGGGCCGGGCGACCGGCGGAGTGCGCTGCCAGCGGTTCCTGAAGGGCGAGGACGTCCTGGTGTTCGCCTGGGCGGGCCCCACCCCGGCCCGCGCCGCGCAGCAGAACGGCACCCCGGCGAAGCTGCCGGAGCCGGACCCGAGGCGGGACGGTTCGGGCACGCCGCTGCTGGAGAAGGTGGCCGTGATCGCGGGACCGCCGCTGTACTGACCGCTGCCGTACGGCGGACGCCGTTTCGTACGGTGGGGAGCGGCCGGGGAGGGACGACCTCTCCTCGGCCGCTTGCCGGTTACGCCTCCGCGGCCGCTTCCTGTACGTCCACGAGGTCCGCCTCCTGCTGTACGTACCGGAGCACGCCCCACATGGCACGTTCGATGTCCGGGGCGTCGGGCCCCGGCTCCGCGCGGCAGGCGGCGAGTCCGGCCGACAGGGCGTCGGCGTCGATACCCGCGCCGATCATGACCAGCTGGGTGCGGCGCTGCTCGTCGCGCGCCCACGGCCGGGGGACGAAGCGCAGGAACCGGCCCACCGCGTGTAGCGCGTAGGTGTTGTCCCGGTCCCCCGCGCCGAAGTCGACGAACCCCTTGATGCGATAGAGGCCTTCGGGCCGGGAGTCGAGGAACGCCATGAAGCGGCGTGGGTCCATCGGCACGTCGGCGGTGAAGTCGACGCTCTCGTACGCCGCGTGGAGATGGTCGCTGTGCCCGTGCCCGTCGCACCCCTCGTGCTCGTCGCACCCCTCCCCCCGCAGCAGGTCCTCGAAGCTCAGCTGCCCCGCCATCTCCTCGTGGTCCGGCCGCAGCGCGGGATCGAAGAGCAGCTCGGGGTCGATCCGGCCGTGCACGGAGGAGATCACGGCGGCGGGGCTGCTCAGCTTCACGACCGTCTCCCGCAGCCGTTCCCGCTCGGCGTCCCCGACCCGGTCGGTCTTGTTGAGGACGACGAGGTCCGCGACGGCCAGGTGGCGGTCCAGCTCCGGGTGCCGCTGACGGGTGCCGTCGAACTCCGCCGCGTCGACGACCTCGACGAGACCGCCGTACAGGATGTGCGGGTTGTCGCTGGCCAGCAGCATGCGGACGAGTTCCTGGGGTTCGGCGAGCCCGCTCGCCTCGATGACGATCACGTCCAGCCGGGCGGACGGCCGGGTCAGCGTCTCCAGGAAGGTGTCGAGTTCGCTCGCGTCGACGGCGCAGCACAGGCAGCCGTTGCCCAGCGAGACCGTCGAGCCGACCTGCCCCGAGACGGTCATGGCGTCGATCTCGATGGCCCCGAAGTCGTTGACGATCACACCGATCCGGGTGCCCGCCCGGTTGCGGAGCAGATGGTTCAGGAGCGTGGTCTTGCCGGAGCCGAGGAAACCCGCCAGGACGACGACCGGGATCTGCGGGGTACGGGGCGGGGTCAACGGGAGCCTTCCTGGGGGGCGTCGTCAGGGTGCCGGGACCGGCTGCGGCGGGGGTGCGCCGACGTAGCGGGCCGCCGGGCGGATGATCTTCGAGTCCTCCGCCTGCTCCAGGATATTGGCGCTCCAGCCGACCACCCGCGCCGCACAGAAGGTGGGGGTGAACATCGCGCGCGGCAGCCCGCACAGCTCCATGACCACTCCGGCGTAGAACTCCACGTTGGTGTGCAGCTCCCGGCCCGGCTTGAGCTCGGCGAGGATCGCCTCGACCTGCGCCTCCACCTCCACGGCGAAGTCGACGAGCGGGCCGCCGAAGCCCTGGGCGATCGACTTGAGCATCCGGGAGCGCGGGTCCTCGGTGCGGTAGACGGGGTGGCCGAAGCCCATGATGCGGCGGCCGGCGAGGACCTGTTCGCGGATCCAGCCGTCGATGCGGTCCGGGGTGCCGATGGCGTCCAGGGTGTCCAGGGCCCGGCTGGGGGCTCCGCCGTGCAGCGGTCCGGAGAGCGCGCCGACCGCCGCCACCAGGCAGGCGGCCAGGTCGGCTCCGGTGGAGGCGACGACGCGGGCGGTGAAGGTGGAGGCGTTGAAGCCGTGGTCGACGGTCGAGATGAGGTACTGCTCGATCGCCCGGACCTTCTCGGGCTCCGGCTCCGCCCCGGTCAGCATGTACAGGTAGTTCGCGGCGTGGGGCAGGTCCTCGCGGGGTTCGACCGGTTCCTGGCCCTGGCCGAGCCGGTGGAGGGCGGTCAGGATCGTCGGCACGGCCGCGCAGACGGCCAGCGCGTCCTCGCGCCGTCGCCCGGCGTCGATGTCGTACACCGGGCGGAAGCCGGCCGAGGCGCCGAGCAGGGAGAGCGCGGTGCGCAGTCCGGCGAGCGGGCCGGAGACGGCGCTCGCCCGGGCGATGGCCGGGAGGGCCTCGGTCACGTGGGCGGGGAGCGCGCGCAGGCTCGCCGTACGGGCCACGAAGTCGGCGGCGGCGGCCCGGTCGGGCAGCTCCCCGTGGAACATCAGGTACCAGACGTCCTCGAAGCCGCGGGTCCGCGCCAGCTCGATCGCCGAGAACTGGCGGTAGTGGTAGAAGCCTTCGCGGCCGCGGACGTCGCCGAGGGCGGTGTCGGTGACGACGACGCCGGCGAGGCCGCGGGGGACGGGGGCGACAGGGGTGGTGGTCATGGCTGCTCTCTCCTCCGTGCACGCAACCGTGCATGCGACATTGATTTGACTGTCCATGCTTGACTTAAGATCTGTCAACGTTGATTGAATCAATGTTTATGCGAAGTAGATACGGTGGTTCTATGACGGATCAACCAGAGCCCGACCGGCACGACGCGCCGCGGCTGACCACCCGGCAGGCCGCCGAGCTGCTCGGCGTGAAGCCGGAGACGGTGTACGCCTACGTCAGCCGGGGCCAGCTGATCAGCGCGCGGGCCGCCGGGGGGCGGGGCAGCACGTTCGACGCGGAGGAGGTCCGGGCGCTGGCGCGGCGTTCGGGGCGACGGGATCCAGCCCCGGCCGGAGGCGACCTCGCCTTCCGCACCGGCATCACGCTCATCGAGGGCGACCGCTGCTACTTCCGCGGGGTCGACGCGACGGAGCTGGCCCGCCGGTACGACTACGAGGAGGTCGCCGAGTGGCTGTGGACGGGCGAGCCGCGGCCCGGCGCCCGGTTCACCGCGTCCGCCGGGACTCTCGCGGCGGCCCGCAGGACGGTCGACGCGCTGCCCGCGCACAGCGGGTCGACGGACCGGCTGCGGGTGGCGGTGACCGCTGCCGCCGCCACGGACCCGCTGCGGTTCGACCTGTCGTCGGAAGCGGTGCTGAGCAGCGCCCGGAACTTGATCCCGACGCTGGTGGGCGCCCTGCCGACGCTGGGAGAACCGGAAGGCGACGGGGGTTCGCTGGCGGCGGAGCTGTGGTCGCGGCTCACCGCGGAGCCGGCCGACGCCCCGTCCCTCGCCGTGCTGGACGCGGCCCTGGCGCTCCTGATCGACCACGACCTGGCGGCCTCCACCCTGGCCGCCCGGGTCGCCGCCTCCGCGCGGGCCCACCCGTACGCCGTGGTGTCGGCGGGACTCGGGGTGCTGGAGGGGCCGCTGCACGGTGCGGCGAGCGGCCTGGCGCACCGGATGCTCCGGGAGGCGGTGGACCGGGGCAGCGCGGTTCCCGTGGTCGCCGATCATCTGCGGACCGGGCGGCGGGTGCCGGGCCTGGGCCACCGGATCTACCAGGGCGAGGACCCCCGGGCGACGGTCCTGTTCGAGCTGTTGGCCAAGGTGCCGCAGGCGGCCGGTGCGCTCGCGGTGGCCCGTGAGGTGGTGGCCACGACGGCACGGCACGCGCCGCTGCACGCCAACATCGACCTGGCCCTGGCCGTCCTGTCCGTCTCCCGGGGGATGCCGGCCGACGCGGGCGAGACCGTGTTCGCGGTGTCCCGTACGGCGGGCTGGATCGCGCACGCGCTGGAGGAGTACGGCGAGCGCCCGCTCCGCATCCGGCCGAGCGGGCAGTACGCGGGGCCCCGGCCACCGCAGCCGCTGCCCTGACCGGACCCGACTCCGGTTCTCCTGCTCCCAGGCTCCAGGTCTTCAGGTCCGGACCAAGGACGCCGGGGAGCGCAAATTAGCTACGGATCACAGGGAATTCTCGCGCGGCGGCTGGGCGGTCGACCCGCGCACCACCAGCTCCGGCTCGAAGAGCAGCTCGTCCGAGGGCACGGCCCGCCCGCCGATCTGCACCGAGAGCAGCTCCACGGCCGCGCGCCCCATGGCCTCGATGGGCTGGCGGACGGTGGTCAGGGGCGGCTCGGTGCAGTTCATGAAGGCCGAGTCGTCGTAGCCGACGACCGACACGTCACCGGGCACCGAGAGCCCCCGGCGGCGGGCGGCGCGCACGGCGCCCAGCGCGAGCGGGTCGCTGGCGCAGATGATGCCGGTGACACCCCGCTCCAGCAGCCGCATCGCGGCGGCCTGCCCGCCCTCCAGCGAGAACATGGCCCGGGCCACCCACTCCTCGGGGATGCTCGTGCCGGTCTCCTCGGCGAGCACCCGGGCGGCGGCGAGCTTGCGCTGCGAGGGCACGTGGTCGGACGGGCCGAGGACGAGTCCGATGCGCTCGTGGCCGAGCGAGACGAGGTGGCGCCAGGCCTGCTCGACGGCGACGGAGTCGTCGCAGGAGACGCCCGGGAAGCCGAGGTGTTCGATGGCCGCGTTGATGAGCACGACGGGGATCTTGCGGTCGGCGAGCACCTTGTAGTGGTCGTGCGGGGCGTCGGCCTGGTGGTAGAGGCCGCCCGCGAAGACGACGCCGGAAACCTGCTGCTGGAGCAGCAGCTCGACGTAGTCGGCCTCGGAGACGCCGCCCTTGGTCTGGGTGCAGAGCACCGGGGTCAGCCCCTGCTGGGCGAGCGCGCCGCCGACCACTTCGGCGAAGGCCGGGAAGATCGGGTTCTGCAGCTCGGGCAGGACCAGCCCGACCAGCCGGGCCCGCTCGCCGCGCAGCTGGGTCGGCCGCTCGTAGCCGAGGACGTCCAGCGCGGAGAGGACGGCCTGCCTGGTGGCGTCGGAGACGCCCGGCTTGCCGTTCAGCACCCGGCTGACCGTCGCCTCGCTGACTCCCACCTTCTGGGCCACTTGAGCAAGTCGTCGCGTCATGAGCGCAAGATTAGCGCAAGAAGTGCAAGAAGATTGCGTTGCGGGTGAACTCCCCCGGAACGCACACCGACACAGCCGGAACGCTCACAGACGCAGCGCCGAGAGGCAAGGGGTACGCACGGCGGAGGCCCCGAGGCCCGGAGGCCCAGACGCACGGCTCCGCGCGGCCGAATTTCCGCCCCGGCCCCCCGCCCCTTACCGTCTTTACGATGAACGCCCCACCGACCCCCGGCCGGGGACCGCGCCGGTTCGGCTGGCCCCAGCGGGTCTTCTCCCAGGTCCTGCTGATGCAGCTGGCCATCATCACCGGTGTGACGATCCTGGTGACCGGCCTCTTCCTGGCCCCCCTCAGCGACCAGCTGGACGACCAGGCGATGCGCCGCGCCCTGGCCATCGCCCAGTCCACCGCCGCCGACCCGGACATCGTGGAGAACCTGAGCAGCACGGACCCGTCGGACCGGGGCCCGGTCCAGTCGGCCGCCGAGCGGGTCAGGCGGGCGACCGGCGCGGAGTACGTCGTCGTCATGAACCAACGCGGGGTGCGCTGGTCGCACCCCGACACCCACCGGATCGGCGCGATCGTCTCCACCGACCCCGGTGAGGCGCTGCACGGCCGTGAGGTTATGGAGATCGACAGCGGCACCCTCGGCCGTTCGGCGCGGGGCAAGGTGCCGCTGTACGGCCCGTCCGGCGAGGTGATCGGCGCGGTGTCGGTGGGCATCGCCTACGACAGCGTCCGCGCCCGGCTCCTCGCGGCGATCCCGGGGCTGCTCGCGTACGCGGGAGGGGCCCTGGCCGTCGGGGCGCTCGCCGCGTACCTGATCTCCCGGAGGCTGCAACGCCAGACCCACGACCTGGCGTTCTCCGACATCTCCGCGCTGCTGACCGAACGCGAGGCCATGCTGCACGGCATCCGCGAAGGGGTCGTCGCCCTCGACGGGGCCGGCCGCGTCCGGCTGCTGAACGACGAGGCGCAACGGCTGCTCGGCCTGGGTCCGGAGGCGGCGGGCCGGCCGCTGGATGAGGTGCTGGGCGACGGCCGGACCACGGACGTGCTGGCAGGGCGGGTGGTCGGCGACGACCTGCTGGCGGTACGGGGCAACCGGGTGCTGCTGGCCAACCGGATGCCCACGGACGACGGCGGAGCCGTGGTGACCCTGCGCGACCGGACCGAGCTGGAGCACCTCGGCCGCGAGCTGGATTCCACCACGGGGCTGATCGACGCCCTGCGCGCCCAGGACCACGAGCACGCCAACCGGCTGCACACCCTGCTGGGGCTGCTGGAGCTGGAGATGCACGAGGACGCGATGGAGTTCGTGACGGAGGTGGTGGGCGTCCACCGGGCGACGGCCGAGCAGCTCACCGAGAAGGTCCAGGACCCGCTGCTGGCGGCCCTCCTCGTCGGCAAGACGACGGTGGCGGCCGAACGCGGTGTGTCGCTGAGGCCGGCCCCGGGAACCCTTCTGCCGGACCGGGTGATCGATCCCCGGGGCCTGGTGACCGTGGTGGGCAACCTCGTCGACAACGCCACGGACGCGGCGGCCGGATCGGACGGGGCGCGGATCGAGGTCGGGCTGCGCACCGAGGGCCGTACGGTGGTCCTGGAGGTGCGCGACAGCGGCCCCGGCGTCCCGCAGGACCAGCACGCGTCGATCTTCACGGAGGGCTGGTCCACCAAGGACCTCCCCGCGCACGGCAAACGCGGCCTCGGGCTCGCCCTCGTACGGAGGCTCGCGGAGCGCCAGGGAGGCAGTGTGACGGTGTCCGGGGCGGACGGCGGCGGCGCGGTGTTCACGGTCGTCCTGCCGGAGGCGCTGGCAGAGCCGGGGCCCGAGGCCGGGGCCATGACCGGGCCCGCCACGGGCTCCCCGGCCGGTACGCCGCGTTCCACTCATCCGGCCACGACGGGAGAGCAGCGGTGATCCAGGTCCTGATCGTGGACGACGACGTCCGGGTGGCGCAGATCAACGCGGCGTACGTCGCCAAGGTCCCCGGCTTCCACGTGGCCGCGCAGGCCCACTCGGCGGCCGGGGCGCTGGCGACCGTCGAGGAGGTACCGGTGGACCTGGTCCTGCTGGACCACTACCTGCCCGACCGCAACGGCCTCGCCGTCGTACGGGAACTGCGCCGCCTCGGCCGACAGGTGGACGTGATCATGGTGACGGCCGCCCGGGACGTCGCGACCGTGCAGGACGCGATGCGGCACGGTGCGCTCCAGTACCTGGTGAAGCCGTTCACGTACGCCGGTCTGCGCTCGAAGCTGGAGGCGTACGCGGCGCTGCGGCAGACGCTCGACGGGGGCGGGGAGGCCGAGCAGGCGGAGGTGGACCGGCTCTTCGGCGCGCTCTGGGCGGCCGACGAGCCGGCCCTCCCCAAGGGCCACTCCCCCACCACCGCCGAACTCGTCCGGGGAGCCCTGCGCGGCGCCGAGGGCCCGCTCTCGGCCCAGGAGATCGCGGACAGCGCGGGGATGAGCCGACAGACGGCCCAGCGCTATCTGAAGCTGCTGGAACGGACCGGCAAGGTCCGGCTGACCCTGCGGTACGGGGAGACGGGCCGCCCGGAACACCGTTACGCCTGGGCCGCGGGCTGAGCCCACGGCCCGGGCCCCTTCACGCCCTACGCCGCCCCGGCCCCCGTCAGCGCCCGGACCTCGGCCTCGGCGTGCCTGGCCTCGTCGGGCGGCTCGGGCGAGATGACCGTACCGATCCAGCCGGCCAGGAAGCCGAGCGGGATCGAGACCAGGCCCGGGTTCTCCAGCGGGAAGAGCTGGAAGTCGACGCCGGGGAACAGGGACGTGGGGCTGCCCGAGACGACGGGTGAGACCAGCACCAGGACGACCGCCGGGATCAGCCCGCCGTACACCGCCCAGACCGCGCCCCGGGTGGTGAAGTTGCGCCAGAACAGCGAGTAGAGCAGGGCCGGGAGGTTCGCGGAGGCGGCCACGGCGAAGGCGAGTCCCACCAGGAAGGCGACGTTGAGGTCCTGGGCGAGCAGCCCGAGGCCGATCGCGACCGCGCCGATCCCGGCGGCGGCGGTACGCGCCACGGCGACCTCGCTGCGCTTCTTGCGCCCGGGGCGGCGGAGCGAGGCGTAGAGGTCGTGGGCGACCGAGGCCGACGAGGCGAGCGTGATGCCCGCGACGACGGCCAGGATCGTGGCGAAGGCGATGGCGGCGACCACGGCGAAGAGAATCGTTCCACCGGTGGAGCCCTCGCCGCCGCCCAGATCGAGGGCCAGCAGCGGGATCGCGGTGTTGCCCGCCGCGTTCGACGCACGGACCTCGGCGGAGCCGACGAGCGCGGCGGCGCCGAATCCGAGCACGATCGTCATCAGGTAGAAGCTGCCGATCAGGCCGATGGACCAGACGACCGAGCGGCGCGCGGCTCGGGCCGTGGGCACGGTGTAGAAGCGCGACAGGATGTGCGGCAGCCCCGCCGTACCGAGGACCAGGGCCACGCCCAGGCTGATGAAGTCGAAGCGTGAGGTCCAGTCGCCTCCGTAGCGCAGGCCGGGGGCGAGGAAGTCCTTGCCGTGGCCGCTGCGTTCGGCGGCGGCGTTGAGCAGGTTGTTGACGTTGCCGTGGAAGTGGACCAGGACGAGCACGGTGAGCGCGACGGCTCCGGCCATCAGCAGGACGGCCTTGACGATCTGGATCCAGGTGGTGGCGCGCATACCGCCGAAGGACACGTAGATCACCATCAGCGCGCCGACGCCGACGACGGTCCAGGACCGGGCCGCGTCGCTCGTACCACCGAGCAGCAGGGCCACCAGGCTGCCCGCGCCGACCATCTGGGCGACCAGGTAGAGCACGGAGACGGTGACGGACGAGGTGCCGACGGCGGTACGCACCGGGCGCTCCGCCATCCGCGCGGCGACCACGTCGGCCAGCGTGAACCGTCCGCAGTTGCGGACGAGTTCGGCGACGAGCAGCAGGACGACCAGCCAGGCGACGAGGAAGCCGACCGAGTAGAGCATGCCGTCGTAGCCGAAGAGGGCGATCAGCCCGGAGATGCCGAGGAAGGAGGCCGCCGACATGTAGTCGCCGGCGATGGCGAATCCGTTCTCCATGGGCGAGAACAGGCGTCCGCCGGCGTAGAACTCCTCGGCGGAGCCCTGCCGGTTGCGGCCGACCCAGGTGGTGATGAAGAGCGTCACCGCGATGAACGCGCTGAACAGCAGCAGGGCGAGGGTCTGGTGGTCTCCTTTCACCGTCCGAGCCCTCTCGTCATCTCCTGGGTGTCCCAGCGCAGATCGAGCGCAGCCCGGTCCCTGCGCAGCCGCGCGTGCCGTGCGTACGCCCAGGTGAGCAGGAACGTGGTGAGGAACTGGCCGAGCCCGGCCACCATCGCGACGTTGACCGCTCCGGCGACCGGGCGGGCCATCAGCTCGGGGGCGGTGGTCGCGGCGACGACGTAGGCGAGATACCAGAGCAGGAAGGCGAGGGCGGCGGGGGCCACGAAGCGGCGGTAGCGGCGGCGCACTTCGCGGAAGGCGGCGCTGCGGTGCACTTCGAGATAGATGTCGGCCGCGCTGGGCGCGGGGTCCGGCGCCGCCGCACCGGACGCGTCGTGGGTCGCGGCGCCTCCCGTACCGTCCTGGTCGTACCGGCCGGGGGCCGGCACGTCGTCCCACGGGTCGTCGAGCCGCACTCCCGCGGTCTCCGGCCCTGCTTCCTTCTCCACCGAACAACTCCCCTGATCCACCGACCTTTTCGGCCGCACGGCCAACCATGGGCGGTTCGGGAGGATTCCGGGCGCGTCATTCGCCCGACTTCACCCCTTCAGGTGACAGAAGTCCCGGACGGCTGCGCGCTTCCACGACGAGGCCCTGGGAAACGCACGCGGCCCCCGCTCCGGCGAGACGGGAGCGGGGGCCGTGCGACGGGACCTTGGGGTCAGGCGTCGATGCGCGAGCGGTCCAGGGTGGCGGCGGAGCTGGTGATGAACTCCTTGCGGGGCGCGACCTCGTTGCCCATCAGCAGGTCGAAGACCTGCTCGGAGGATTCCAGGTCGCCGATGTTGATGCGCCGCAGCGTGCGGTGGCGCGGGTCCATCGTCGTCTCGGCCAACTGGTCGGCGTCCATCTCACCGAGTCCCTTGTAGCGCTGGATCGATTCCTTGATCCGGACGTTCTTGCGCTGGAACTCCAGGAGGGTCTGGCGCAGTTCGCTGTCGGAGTAGGTGTAGACGTACTTGTCCTGGCCCTTCTTGGGCTGGACCAGCTCGATCCGGTGCAGCGGGGGCACCGCGGCGAAGACCCGTCCGGCCTCGACCATCGGGCGCATGTAGCGCTGGAAGAGGGTCAGCAGGAGGGTGCGGATGTGGGAGCCGTCGACGTCGGCGTCGGTCATCATGATGACCTTGCCGTAGCGGGCGGCGTCGATGTCGAAGGTCCGCCCGGAACCGGCTCCTATGACCTGGATGATCGCGCCGCACTCGGCGTTCTTCAGCATGTCGGAAACGGACGACTTCTGGACGTTGAGGATCTTGCCGCGGATCGGCAGCAGCGCCTGGAACTCGCTGTTCCGGGCCAGCTTCGCGGTACCGAGCGCCGAGTCGCCCTCGACGATGAACAGTTCGCTG
This sequence comes from Streptomyces durocortorensis, assembly GCF_016901035.1. GTDB lineage: Bacteria > Actinomycetota > Actinomycetes > Streptomycetales > Streptomycetaceae > Streptomyces > Streptomyces durocortorensis. Next base: position 2,270 of record NZ_JAFEUF010000139.1, on the reverse strand, counting down.
CGCTCCACGTCGTCGCTGCGGCAGTCGGCGAGCTTGGCGGGCAGCGAGGAGGACTCCAGCGCGGTCTTGCGGCGCTGGGCGTCCTTGTGCTGGCGGGCCGCGATCCGGGTGCGGGCGGCGGCCACGGCCTTCTCCAGCACCGCCCTGGCCTGCGCCTTGGCGTCCCGCTTCGTCGAGGTCAGGAAGGCCTTCAGCTCCTTGGCGACCACCCCGGCGACGATCCGGTTGGCCGCCGAGGTGCCGAGCACCTCCTTGGTCTGCCCCTCGAACTGCGGCTCGGCGAGCCGCACGGTGACCACGGCCGTGAGGCCTTCGAGGGCGTCGTCCTTGACCACGTCGTCCTCGGCGACCCGCAGCATCTTGGCGGAGCGGAGCGCCTCGTTCACCGTCCGGGTCAGGGAGCGCTCGAAGCCGGTGACGTGGGTGCCGCCCTTGGGGGTGGCGATGATGTTCACGAACGACCGTACGGTCGTGTCGTAGCCGGTGCCCCAGCGCAGGGCGATGTCGACGGCGAGCTCGCGGGTGACCTCGGTGGCGGTCATGTGGCCGCGGTCGTCGAGGACGGGCACGGTCTCCTTGAAGGTGCCCGTGCCGCTGAGGCGCTGGACGTCGCAGACGGCCTTGTCCTGGGCCAGGTACTCGCAGAACTCGCTGATGCCGCCGTCGAAGCGGAAGGTCTCCTCGGTCTTGCCCTCGCCGTCCAGCCCCCGCTCGTCGCGGACGATGATCGTGAGGCCGGGCACGAGGAAGGCCGTCTGGCGGGCCCGCTGGTAGAGCGTGTCCAGGTTGAGCTTGGCGTCCTTGAGGAAGATCTGCCGGTCCGCCCAGTACCGCACCCGGGTACCGGTACGGGTCTTGGGGACGCGCTTGCCCTTGCGCAGGCCGTTCGCCGGGTCGAAGGGGCTGTCCGGCCCCTGCTCGGTGAACATGCCGGGGACGCCGCGCCGGAAGCTGATGGAGTGGGTCGCACTGCTGCGGTCGACCTCGACGTCCAGGCGGGCGGAGAGGGCGTTGACGACGGAGGCGCCGACTCCGTGGAGGCCACCCGAGGCCGCGTAGGAGCCGCCGCCGAACTTACCGCCGGCGTGCAGCTTGGTCATGACGACCTCGATGCCGGAGAGCCCCGTCTTGGGCTCGACGTCGACCGGGATGCCGCGGCCGTTGTCCCGGACCTCGACGGAGGCGTCGTCGTGGAGGATGACCTCGATCTGGTCGCAGTAGCCGCCGAGGGCCTCGTCGACGGAGTTGTCGATGATCTCCCAGAGGCAGTGCATCAGGCCGCGGCTGTCGGTGGACCCGATGTACATGCCGGGGCGCTTGCGGACCGCCTCAAGACCTTCGAGGACGAGGAGGTGCCGCGCGGTGTAGTTGGAGCTGTCCCGGTCGCCGCCTGCTGCGGCCAGCATCGCGGTGGACGGCACGGACGTTTCGGCGGTCACGCGGTTCGCTCCTCGCTGAATTTCATCTGGGGCACCCGTGGGTATCGGGCTGGGCTTCGGTTGCCGCTGAGAGCCTACAGAGGCCTGGTAGAGCGGTTGTAACGCCACCCTCGGGGAATCCTCATGCTAGTCGAGCCTCATCCGGGCTCGCATGGATGTTCGATCATTCGTTGGAGTGACGCGCACATCACGTTCCCTTCGACGCATGAACCATTTAGGCTCCGGGCACGTCCTCATGAACAAACCGGCAAGCCGGCCGGCGGGACACACCCCCTAAGACAAGCAATGCGAAACCGTAGCGCTCCGCATACGGCACATTCGCCGCCAACCGGCAACAGACGGCCACACCGAGAAGAAGTTTCGAAGAAAAGCCACGAGCGGGAACGTTTTCGGCCTGGTTGGATGTTGACCCTGGTACGACAGCTCGTCGAGCTAGAGAAGAGGCGACGTGACTACTGTTCTGACCCCCGCGAGCCCGCTGACCGCAGCAGACCGCTGTGACCGTTGCGGCGCCCAGGCATATCTGCGCGTCGTCCTGATCAGCGGCGGTGAACTGCTCTTCTGCGCCCACCACGGACGCAAGTTCGAGCCGGAACTCAAGAAGATCGCCGCGGAAATACAGGATGAGACGGATCGGCTCACCGCCGTACAGACGGCTGCTGCCGACGAGGACCAACACTGACACCTCGCATCCACGACGAGCCAGGGGCCGGTCCAGGACCGGCCGCGGGGGGGGGGGCCCCCCCCCCCCCCCCAGCCCGGGGCCTGGCGCGACCGGCCCCGATCACCTTCACCTGACTCACTTCACCTTCCGTAGGGGAGAACACCATG
>NZ_JAFEUF010000138.1 GCF_016901035.1 Streptomyces durocortorensis | reverse complement strand
GGCCGCAGAGTCTGGTGGACGCCATGGAGAGCGCCGCCCGCTGATCCTGGTTTCGGCACTGTCCCGCAGAAATGCCCCCCCCCCCCCCGGGGGGGGGGGGGGGGGGGCGGACCCGCTGATGTGCGATTACTTGAAGGAGACCTCGGCGAAGTTCTCCTGCGTCAGCGGGGAGACCTTCGGCGGGTTGACGTTCTTCGCGAACGCGATGGCCGGGGGCGACGAGGAGATCGGCACGCCCGGGACGTACTCGGCGATGGCCTCGTTGGCCTTCTTGTAGGCCTCGGTGCGACCGGCCGGGTCGGTGATCTCGGACGCGGCGTTCACGGCCTCGAAGACCTTCTCGTCCTTGAAGCCCCACTGCTTGTCCGGTCCGGCGAACCAGGTGCCGATGAAGTTGTAGCCGTCGTTGAAGTCACCGGTCCAGCCGAGCATGTGCAGGGCGCAGGAGCCCGCCTCGGTGGCGTCCAGGTAGTCCGGGGCCCACTTCATGGCCTTCGGCTTGATGGTGATGCCGGCCTTCTCCAGGTCGGCCTTCATCAGCTCGAACATGTCCTGCGGGGCAGGCATGTACGGGCGGGTGACCTCGGTCGGGTAGCAGAAGTCGATGCTCAGCTTCTCCTCACCGGCCTGCTTGAGGAGGTCCTTCGCCTTGGCGGTGTCGAAGGGGTACGTCTTCACCTTGTCCGAGAAGCCGGCGACCGTGTCGGGCATGAACTGGGTCGCGACCTTGCCGCCCTCGGGCAGCTGGGTGTTGACGAGGTTCTCGCGGTCGATGGCGTGCGTGATCGCCTGACGGACCTCGGGCTTCTTCAGCGCCGGGTTCGCCGACTGGCTCATGCCGACGTAGAAGATGTTGAAGACGTCACGGGTCGGGACCTCGTAACCCTCCTTCTCCAGCGTCGTCACATCGGCGGGCGCGACCAGGTCGTAACCGTCGATGTCACCCGCCTGGAGCGCCTGGCGGCGGGTCTCCTCGGTGGAGATGGTGCGGAAGACCAGGTTCTTCACCTTGGCCTTGGCGCCCCAGTAGTCGTCGAAGCGCGTCAAGGAGACTTCCTTGTTGCCCTTGTTCCACTTGGTGATCTTGTACGGGCCGGTGCCGGCGACCGTTCCGGCCTCCTGGCTGTACTTCGGGTACGTGATCGCGTCGCCCTTGGCGCTCGCGTCCTGCTTCGCGTACTCCTTGAGGGCCTTCGGCGAGTGGATCGCCAGGGCCTGGAGCGAGAAGCCGCCCGGGAGGTTCGCGGAGGGCTCGTTGACCTCGATGACAGCCGTGTTGTCGTCCTTGGCGGTGCAGGACTTGTAGTTCGGCTTGGGCGTCTCGGGGTCCTCGTTCTTCGCGAACCCGCCCATGATGGTCTGCCAGTAGTAGGAGACCGCGCTGGACTGGTACGTGCCCTTCCAGTTGAACCAGTAGTCGTAGTTCGCGCAGACCGCGGCGGCGTCGAACGCCTCGCCGTCGTGGAACTTGACGTTCTGGCGGAGGTTGAACGTCCAGACCTTGCCGGCCTCGTCGCTCGACCACTTCTCGGCGAGACCGCCGACGAGCTTGCTGCCGCCGGGCTCGTGCTCCAGGAGCGCCTCGAAGGCCTGACGGGTGACGCGGAACGTCTCGCCGTCGCTCGCGAGGGCCGGGTCGAGGGAACCGGGGTCACCGGCTCCGGCGAAGACGAAGGTGTCCTTGTCGCCCCCCTTGGCGTCACCCCCGTCCCGCTCGCTGGAACAGCCCGTGGCGATCAGACCGACAGCGACCGCTGTCGTGATCGCCCGGACAGCCCGGGACTTGAATATGCGCATGGGTCCACCCCTGGTTCGCCATGTGGTGAGGTTTGATGGCCGCACACTACAGACGGTGCCTGCCGCAAGAGAACAGTCCGGATAGCGGTGAGACCTAGTCGAGACCCGGACAGTTAACAAACCGCCCAGTTCCGGGACATCCTCCCGGGGGAAGTTAACAAGCCGGACATCGAGGGGTGTTCGACGGAGGGTGACCGAGGGCGGAGCCCTTCCCCGCGACGGGGGTTCGTCGGACCCTCGGGGCTCTTCGGCTCAGCGAGGAAGCGGCGGGTAGCCGTAACCCGGCGCGGCGGCCGGAGGCGGGCCCGCCGGGGCGTGGGCCTCGCGGTCGTAGAACGGGCGGGTGTTGGCGCGCAGCCACATGCCGACCGGGTCGTACTCGTCGGACAGGGCGACGGTGGAGACGGGCAGTCCTTCGGGAACCGCGCCGACCGACTGCCGCATCATCTCGCGCACCGACTCGACGGCGGCGCGGCCGGTGTCGTAGAGGTCGAGGCCGATCGCGAGATATGGGACGCCGACCGCGGGGTGCACCCAGGCGCGGCGCAGCGAGCGGATCGCGGGGGTGCGGTGGGCGTTCTGGGTGAGCAGGGCGTAGAACTGCGGGAGCTCGATGGCGGGTTCGGTCAGCCGGAGCGGTCCGGCGGGCAGCCGGTCCAGGCCGGTGGCGATGCGGCGCAGGTCGAGCCAGGGGATGCCGACGCCGCCGCCGGGGGCGTGCGGATTGAGCCAGATGCCCCAGCGGTCGGGGAACAGGGCGCGGGCGATGTCGCGTCCGGTGACCAGCTCGTGGGCCCGGTTCCAGCCGCTGGCGGAAAGCTCCTGGGCGGAGGTGACGCAGGGGGCGTAGCCCAGGCCGTCGATCTCCATGTTCCCGTACTGGGCGTCCGGTGAGCCGGCCGTGCCGTGCCAGAGCAGCATCCAGATCCGGCCCTCGGCGACCGCGGAGAGCAGCGCCTCGTAGGCGTCGTAACGCCCGGGGGTCACCTGGCGCAGCAGGTGCTCGACCTTGCCGGCCGCCGCAGTGCCTGACGCACTCACCCTGGGTTCCGCCCCTCGTCGATCCGTCGCATTCACGCCATCGCTCCCGGGCACACGGGAGCGACCACGCCATCAAACCAGCTTATGCGCCACTTCTGACACCGACTTGACGCCATGGTCCGGCGGCGCCCGGTCCCGCTGCCGTCCGCGGCCCTCGCATCGCGGCTCAGTGGCCTTCGCGCCGGTAGAACGGGCGTACTTTCTCCCGCATCCAGTCGCCGACGAGGTCCTGGGCCACATCCAGCAGGATGAGGTTGACCGGCCAGGGCACCTGGATCCGGCCGAGCGCCCGGCCGATGGCGTCCATGGGGGCGCTCTGCCCGGCTCCGTCCCAGGTGGCGAATTCGACGCCGACGAAGAGGGTCGGGTCGCCGCCCTCGATGCTGGCCAGGGCCCGGCGGGCGGTGCTCACCACCCCGGTGGCCTCGAACTCCTCGGAGACGGCGGTGAGGAAGTCGACGGGGTCGTGCTGCCAGTCCGGCTCGAACAGCCGGACCCGGCCTCCGGTGGCGGGCCCGTCCAGGGCGGTGCGGCCGGCCCGGCACAGCTCGGCGACGGCGGGCGGCGGCAGCGGTATGCCGACCGCGCCGCCGGGGTTCACGGCGATGCCGACCTGCGGGGGCAGGCCCCGGGCGAAGTCGCGGGCGGGCGCGACGGCGAACGACATATGGCTGCCGACACAGCTGAGGAACTGGGCCTCGGAACTGAAGACGGGGACGAAGGCCGCGCCGTCGATCTCCATCATCGGCAGGTCGAGGTCCGCGCTCGCGGGGGTGCCGCCGTTCGGCAGGGGCACCCAGACCGAGCTGCGGCCGAGCACCTCGACGAGGCGGCCGCCCGCGTCCGGGACGCCGAGCGAGGCCGTCAGCACCTCTTCGAGCTCGTTGGCGGGCCACCCCTGCTGGGGGTGCGCCGGTGCGGGTGCCGGAATGTCCACTGCCTCTGTGCCCTCTCTCCACCGCCCGGGCCGCGCCGCGGCGGCCCTCTGGTCCGGCCTGCACCTTAGCGGTCAGCGGGTGGTGGAAGCCCCGTCGTCCGTGAAGGAGATCCGGCCGAGCGCCCCCGCGGCCTCGCGGTCGAGCAGCACCGCGGAGGTGCAGCCGGCGGGCAGCAGGCCCTGCTCGGTGTCGCGGATCAGCCGGGCCACCGCGTGCCGGTGGCGGGCGAAGGCGTAGCCGGAGACGCCGCGGCCGCGCTCGCGCTGCCCCTGCCGCGCCACCTCGGGCGTCACGTCGAGCAGGATCAGATGGAGGGTCCGGCCCCGGCTCACGGCGTGCCGGGCGAGCCGGCGGCGTACCCAGGTCTGGGTGCCGCAGTCGTGCACGACGACGGACTCACCGGAGCGCAGGGCGTTCCAGAGGCCGAGGTAGTGCGCGGCGCGGACCAGGGGGCGGTAGAGGGCGTAGGGCAGTAACCGGGGCAGGGCGGCGGCCCAGCTGTCGCGGGTGTTCTGGGAGTCGATGGCACGGGCGCGCACGGTCCTCCGGATGAGGGTCGACTTGCCGCTGCCGGGGAGACCGGAGACCACGACGATGTCGCCGGCGGTGAAATCGAGGCTGTGCGGGCCGTGACCCGCGCGCCCGCGCAGGTCCCGTACCACCGGCGCGGGGGTCTCCAGCAGTTCCCGCACGGGTGCGCCGGGCTGTGCGGGCATCGCGCCGTGCGCGACCCCCGCGGCCGGTACCGACCGCTGCACCGTCATCGCCCATCCCCCTGCTGTCGGGTCTCCCACGCCTGCCCCTGAAGTGTAAAGAAAAGGCAATACGGCACAACCGACCTCGGGCCTGTCGTCGATGTCTTCACCTGCGTGGAGACCTGACCCCCCACTCTCCCCCAATGCGTGCGATGATGACCCCGCCAACTGCATACCGGCCGTTCGAATCCGCGCGGGAGAGTTCCGGCCACAGTGTGAGCCGGGCGCCGAAGGAGCAAGATCCTCCCTTGAATCTCTCAGGCCCCGTACCGCGTGGATGAGGCAGATCTGAAAAGCGAGTCGCCCCGCGACTCCACCCAAGGTGCAAGCCGAGCCCCCTGAACCGGGGCGCCCTCAGGGGCATACCCCGCCAGGGGCTATCGGCGAACCTCTCAGGTTCCGATGACAGATGGGGAGGATTTTCCGTCCTGACGTCGTCATGCCCTGGAGCCGTATCCATGAGCACTGCCCCCCGTCTCACCGCCCTCGACGCGCTGCACCGCTCGCTCGGCGCCACCATGACCGACTTCGCGGGCTGGGACATGCCCCTGCGGTACGCGAGCGAGCGCGACGAGCACAACGCCGTACGCACCAGGGCCGGGCTCTTCGACCTCTCCCACATGGGCGAGATCACCGTCACCGGGCCGGAGGCCGCCGCCTTCCTGAGCTACGCGCTGGTGGGCAACATCGCCACCGTCGGCAACGGCCGGGCCCGCTACACGATGATCGTCCAGGAGGACGGCGGGATCGTCGACGACCTGATCGTCTACCGCCTCGGCGAGACCGAGTACATGGTCGTCGCCAACGCGGGGAACGCGCAGATCGTGCTGGACGCGCTGACCGCCCGCGTCGAGGGCTTCGACGCCGAGGTACGCGACGACCGGGACGCCTACGCGCTGCTCGCGGTCCAGGGCCCCGAGTCGCCCGCGATCATGAAGGCCGTCACCGACGCCGACCTGGACGGGCTGAAGTACTACGCGGGCCTGCCGGGCACGGTCGCCGGGGTTCCGGCGCTCATCGCCCGTACCGGCTACACCGGCGAGGACGGCTTCGAGCTGTTCGTCGCGCCCGGGCACGCCGAGCAGCTGTGGCGCGCGCTGACGGACGCCGGTGCGGCACACGGCCTGATCCCGTGCGGGCTCTCCTGCCGGGACACGCTGCGCCTGGAGGCGGGCATGCCGCTGTACGGGCACGAGCTGACGACCGCGCTCACCCCGTTCGACGCGGGTCTGGGCCGGGTCGTGAAGTTCGAGAAGGAGGGCGACTTCGTCGGCCGCGAGGCGCTGAAGGCCGCCGCCGAGCGCGCCGAGACCGCCCCGCCGCGCAAGCTGGTCGGCCTGGTCGCCGAGGGCCGCCGGGTTCCGCGCGCCGGTTTCCCGGTCGTCGCGGACGGCAAGGTGATCGGTGAGGTCACCTCCGGCGCCCCGTCCCCCACCCTGGGCAAGCCGATCGCCATGGCGTACGTGGACGCGGCCTTCGCCGCCCCGGGCACCGAGGGCGTGGGCGTGGACATCCGGGGCACGCACGAGCCGTACGAGGTCGTCGCGCTGCCGTTCTACAAGCGCCAGAAGTGATACTCCGGGACAACCCGGACCCGCATATCAGCGTGCGGGCGTCACAGAGGTGACGTACCTCCGTCTCACACCGTAAGACCACCGTTCATCAGCACTCCCCCGCGTACAGGAGAATTCAGGTCATGAGCAACCCCCAGCAGCTGCGGTACAGCAAGGAGCACGAGTGGCTGTCGGCCCTCGAGGACGGCGTGGCCACCATCGGCATCACCGAGTACGCGGCCAACGCGCTCGGTGACGTCGTCTACGCCCAGCTCCCGGAGGTCGGTGACACGGTGACCGCGGGCGAGACCTGCGGCGAACTGGAGTCAACCAAGTCCGTCAGCGATCTGTACTCGCCGGTGACCGGTGAGGTGACGGCGGCCAACCAGGACGTCGTGGACGACCCCTCGCTGGTGAACTCCGCTCCCTTCGAGGGCGGCTGGCTGTTCAAGGTGCGCGTCGCGGAGGAGCCGGCCGATCTGCTCTCCGCCGACGAGTACACCGCGTTCTCCGGCAACTGAGACCCAAGGGATCCCCTGATGTCGCTTCTGAACTCCTCCCTCCACGAGCTGGACCCGGACGTCGCCGCCGCCGTCGACGCCGAGCTCCACCGTCAGCAGTCCACCCTCGAAATGATCGCCTCGGAGAACTTCGCTCCGGTCGCAGTCATGGAGGCGCAGGGCTCCGTCCTCACCAACAAGTACGCCGAGGGCTACCCCGGCCGCCGCTACTACGGCGGCTGTGAGCACGTCGACGTCGTCGAGCAGATCGCGATCGACCGGATCAAGGCCCTGTTCGGGGCCGAGGCCGCGAACGTTCAGCCGCACTCCGGTGCGCAGGCGAACGCCGCCGCGATGTTCGCGCTGCTGAAGCCGGGCGACACGATCATGGGCCTGAACCTGGCCCACGGCGGTCACCTGACTCACGGCATGAAGATCAACTTCTCCGGCAAGCTCTACAACGTGGTCCCGTACCACGTCGACGAGAGCGGTGTCGTGGACATGGAGGAGGTCGAGCGCCTCGCCAAGGAGTCCCAGCCAAAGCTGATCGTGGCCGGCTGGTCCGCCTACCCGCGCCAGCTCGACTTCGCCGCCTTCCGCCGGATCGCGGACGAGGTCGGCGCGTACCTGATGGTCGACATGGCGCACTTCGCGGGCCTGGTCGCGGCCGGTCTGCACCCCAACCCGGTGCCGCACGCCCATGTCGTCACCACCACCACGCACAAGACCCTCGGCGGTCCGCGCGGTGGCGTGATCCTCTCCACCCAGGAGCTGGCCAAGAAGATCAACTCGGCGGTCTTCCCGGGTCAGCAGGGCGGCCCGCTGGAGCACGTGATCGCGGCCAAGGCGGTCTCGTTCAAGATCGCGGCGGGCGAGGAGTTCAAGGAGCGCCAGCAGCGCACCCTGGACGGCGCGCGGATCCTGGCCGAGCGCCTGGTCCAGCCGGACGTCACCGAGGTGGGCGTCTCCGTCCTCTCCGGCGGCACCGACGTGCACCTGGTCCTGGTCGACCTGCGCAACTCCGAGCTGGACGGCCAGCAGGCCGAGGACCGGCTCCACGAGCTGGGCATCACGGTCAACCGGAACGCCATCCCGAACGACCCGCGTCCCCCGATGGTCACCTCGGGCCTGCGGATCGGCACCCCGGCGCTGGCCACCCGCGGCTTCGGCACCGAGGACTTCGCGGAGGTCGCGGAGATCATCGCGGCCGCCCTCAAGCCGTCGTACGACGCGGACGACCTCAAGGCCCGCGTCGCCGCGCTGGCCGAGAAGTTCCCGCTGTACCCCGGCCTGAAGTAGCACCTGGCCTGCGGTTCCGCGCATCCGGACGGGGCACCGCGCACACTGGAGAAAAGTGAGCGCGGTGCCCCGTTCCTTGCCCCCGACCGTCCTTCTCATCCCGCTTGCCCCGCTTGTCCCGCACCACCCAGGCAGACAACGGCGTCTTCCCACCCCCCAAGGAGTCCTCCCGTGGCCATCTCGGTCTTCGACCTCTTCTCGGTCGGTATCGGCCCCTCCAGCTCCCACACGGTGGGACCGATGCGCGCCGCCCGGATGTTCGCGCGCCGCCTGAAGAACGAGGGCCTGCTCGCGCACACCGCCTCGATACGGGCCGAGCTGTACGGCTCCCTCGGCGCGACCGGCCACGGGCACGGGACGCCCAAGGCGGTCCTGCTCGGCCTGGAGGGCGAGTCGCCGCAGACGGTGGACGTGGAGAACGCCGACGCCCACGTGGAGGAGATCCGCTCCACCGGCCGGATCAACCTGCTGGGCATGCACGAGATCCCGTTCGCCTTCGACGACGACCTGGTCCTGCACCGCCGCAAGGCGCTCCCGTACCACGCCAACGGCATGACGGTCTTCGCGTACGACACCGAGGGCGCCACGGTCCTGGAGAAGACGTACTACTCGGTCGGCGGCGGCTTCGTCGTCGACGAGGACGCGGTGGCCGGGGAGAACCCGATCGTCCCGGACGACACGGTCCTCAAACACCCCTTCCGCACCGGCGACGAACTGCTGCGGCTCTCCCGCGAGACCGGCCTGTCGATCTCCTCGATGATGCTGGAGAACGAGCTGGCCTGGCGCACCGAGGCGGAGATCCGTTCCGGGCTGCTGGACATCTGGCGCGTCATGCAGGCCTGCGTCTCGCGCGGCATGTCCCGCGAGGGCATCCTCCCCGGCGGCCTCAAGGTCCGCCGCCGCGCCGCGAACACGGCCCGCCAGCTCCGCGCCGAGGGCGACCCGCAGGCCCACGCGATGGAGTGGATCACCCTCTACGCGATGGCGGTCAACGAGGAGAACGCGGCGGGCGGCCGCGTCGTCACCGCCCCCACGAACGGCGCGGCGGGCATCATCCCGGCCGTCCTGCACTACTACATGAACTTCGCGTCCCACGGCTGCACCGAGGCGGAGAAGGAGGACAGCGTCGTCCGCTTCCTCCTCGCGGCGGGCGCGATCGGCCTGCTCTTCAAGGAGAACGCCTCGATCTCCGGCGCCGAGGTCGGCTGCCAGGGCGAGGTCGGCTCGGCCTGCTCGATGGCGGCCGGCGCCCTGGCCGAGGTCCTCGGCGGCTCCCCGGAGCAGGTGGAGAACGCCGCCGAGATCGGCATGGAGCACAACCTGGGCCTGACCTGCGACCCGGTCGGCGGCCTCGTCCAGATCCCCTGCATCGAGCGCAACGGCATGGCGGCGGTCAAGGCTGTCACGGCGGCCCGGATGGCGCTGCGGGGCGACGGCAGCCACAAGGTCTCCCTCGACAAGGTCATCAAGACCATGAAGGAGACCGGGGCCGACATGAGCGTGAAGTACAAGGAGACGGCCCGGGGCGGGCTCGCGGTGAACATCATCGAGTGCTAGGCGGACGACGGGTGCTGACCAGGGCGTTCCCGGAGTCCCTGGCCGGCGGCGTCGAGTCCCTCACGGAGCCTCGACGCGGGAGGCCCCCTGAAGAAGGAACCCGGTGAACCCTCCCACGGCGAGAACGCCCAGCGGGTGGACGAGATCGTGGCGTCGCTGCGGCTCGACCTCGTGGACGAGAACGGCGACGACATCGTCTGAGGATCGCCGGGGCAGCACGGTCACCGCATCCGCCGAGCCCTCCCGACCGGCCCGCGCCGCCCCGGGCCCGGCTCCATCAGTCCTGGGTGCGGTCCCTGAGCGCGGTGTTCAGCTCCAGGACGTTCACCCGGGGCTCGCCCATGAAGCCGAGCAGGCGGCCGGTGGTGTGGTCGGCGACCAGGTCCTCGACCTCCTTGACGTCGAGGCCGTTCCGCTCGGCGACCCGGTGGACCTGGAGCTTCGCGTACGCGGGTGAGATGTCCGGGTCCAGGCCGGAGCCGGAGGACGTGACGGCGTCGGGCGGGATGTCGTCGTGGTCCACCTTGTACGTGGCGGTGGAGTTGTCCTTCACCACGGCCGCCTCGGCGTCCTTCACCCACTGGATCAGCTCCTCGTTGTCGCCGGAGCGGTTGGTGGCGCCGGAGAGGATCAGGGAGTACTGGGTGTTGGCGCTGTTGCTGCCGAGGCCGTTGGAGGGGCGCGGCTGGAACCACTTCAGGTCCGGGGCGGGTGACTCATCGCCGTCCTTCAGCGGAAGGTCGTACCGCTGGCCGATGAGGGAGGAGCCGACCACCTGGCCGCTTGCGTCCTTGAGTTCGGAGCCGTTGGCCTTGTCGTTGAACAGGGCCTGGGCGACGCCGGTGACGGCGAGCGGGTAGACGACCCCGCAGACGAGGGTCAGGACGAGCAGGGCGCGGAGTCCGGCTCCGAGCACGCGCGCGGTGCTGCTGACGGTGTTGTTGGTCATGGCGGATCAGCCGATTCCGGGGAGGGAGGAGAGGAGCAGGTCGATGAGCTTGATGCCGATGAACGGGGCGACGATGCCGCCGAGTCCGTACAGGCCGAGGTTGCGGCGCAGCATCCTGTCGGCGCTCGCGGGCCGGTAGCGGACGCCCTTGAGGGCGAGCGGCACCAGCGCGACGATGATCAACGCGTTGAAGATGACGGCGGACAGGATCGCGGACTCGGGCGAGGCGAGCCCCATGATGTTGAGCTTGTCCAGCGACGGGTAGGCCACGGCGAACATGGCGGGGATGATCGCGAAATACTTCGCGACGTCGTTGGCGATGGAGAAGGTGGTCAACGCCCCCCGGGTGATGAGGAGTTGCTTGCCGATCTCGACGATCTCGATGAGTTTGGTGGGGTTGGAGTCGAGGTCGACCATGTTCCCGGCCTCCTTGGCGGCCGAGGTGCCGGTGTTCATCGCGACGCCGACGTCTGCCTGGGCCAGGGCAGGGGCGTCGTTGGTGCCGTCGCCGGTCATCGCGACGAGCTTGCCGCCGGCCTGTTCCCGCTTGATGAGGGCCATCTTGTCCTCGGGCGTCGCCTCGGCCAGGAAGTCGTCGACCCCGGCCTCCTCGGCGATCGCCTTCGCGGTCAGCGGGTTGTCACCCGTGATCATGACCGTCTTGATCCCCATGCGGCGCAGCTCGTCGAACCGCTCCCGCATGCCCTCCTTCACCACATCCTTCAGATGGATCACCCCGAGAACCCTCGGACCACGAGCGTCTTCCACAGCCACCAGCAGCGGCGTACCACCAGCCTGGGAAATCCGGTCCGTGAGCGCCTGCGCGTCCTTGGAGACACTCCCTCCCCGCTCCTTCACCCACGCCACGACGGAACCGGTGGCGCCCTTGCGGACCTTCCGCCCGTCGAGGTCGACGCCCGACATCCGGGTCTGCGCGGTGAACGCGACCCATTCGGCTCCGGTCAGCTCGCCCTGGTCCCGCTCCCGCAGCCCGTACTTCTCCTTGGCCAGCACGACGATCGACCGGCCTTCCGGGGTCTCGTCGGCGAGCGAGGAGAGCTGGGCGGCGTCGGCGAGTTCGGCTTCCTTCACGCCCTTGACCGCCAGGAATTCGGCGGCCTGCCGGTTGCCCAGGGTGATGGTGCCGGTCTTGTCGAGGAGCAGCGTGGAGACATCGCCCGCGGCTTCGACTGCGCGCCCGGACATGGCCAGGACGTTGCGCTGGACGAGGCGGTCCATACCGGCGATCCCGATCGCGGACAGCAGGGCCCCGATGGTGGTGGGGATCAGGCAGACGAGCAGCGCCGCGAGCACGATCAGCGAGGTCTGGTCGTCGGCGCCCGCGTAGATCGCGAACGGCTTCAGGGTGACCACGGCGAGCAGGAAGACGATGGTGAGGGACGCCAGCAGGATGTTCAGGGCGATCTCGTTGGGCGTCTTCTGCCGGGAGGCGCCCTCGACCAGGTTGATCATCCGGTCGATGAAGGTCTCGCCCGGCTTGGTGGTGATCCTGATGACGACGCGGTCGGACAGCACCTTCGTACCGCCGGTGACGGCCGAGCGGTCGCCGCCGGACTCGCGGATGACCGGGGCGGACTCGCCGGTGATCGCGGATTCGTCGACGGAGGCGACGCCCTCGACCACGTCTCCGTCGCCGGGGATGACGTCTCCGGCCTCGCAGACCACATGGTCCCCGATGCGCAGATCCGTCCCGGCGACCCGTTCCTCGTTCGGACCGATGACGCGGCGGGCGACGGTGCCGGTCTTGGCCTGGCGCAGGGTGTCGGCCTGGGCCTTGCCCCGGCCCTCGGCGACCGCCTCGGCGAGGTTGGCGAAGACCGTGGTCAGCCAGAGCCAGGCGGTGATCGCCCAGCCGAACCAGTCGGTCGGGTCCGTGATCGCGAGCGCGGTGGTGACCACCGAGCCGACCAGGACGACGAACATCACGGGCGACTTGATCATCACGCGGGGGTCGAGCTTGCGCAGTGCGTCCGGGAACGACTTCAGCAGCTGCTGCGGGTCGAAGAGTCCGCTGCCGACACGGTTGGCGGTCCCGTGGCCGCCGGCCGGCGGGATGTCTCCGTGCGGAGCGCGAGTAGGGGTGACGGTGCTCATGAGGCGAGCCCTTCGGCAAGCGGACCCAGCGCCAGGGCCGGGAAGTAGGTGAGTCCGGTGATGATGAGGATCGTGCCGACGAGCAGCCCCGCGTAGAGGGGCTTGTCGGTGCGCAGCGTGCCCGCGGTCTCGGGCACCGGCTTCTGCTCGGCGAGCGAACCGGCCAGGGCCAGGACGAACACCATCGGCAGGAACCGGCCGAGCAGCATCGCGATGCCGATGGTCGAGTTGAACCACTGGGTGTCGGCGTTGAGTCCGGCGAAGGCGGAGCCGTTGTTGTTGGCGCCGGAGGTATAGGCGTACAGGATCTCGGAGAAGCCGTGTGCGCCGGAGTTCGTCATCGAGTCGGAGGGGGTCGGCAGGGCCATCGCGACCGCGGTGAAGCCGAGCACCAGCGCCGGGGTGACGAGGATGTAGCAGGCGGCGAACTTGATCTGGCGGGTGCCGATCTTCTTGCCGAGGTACTCCGGGGTGCGGCCGACCATCAGACCGGCGATGAACACGGCGATGATGGCCATGATCAGCATGCCGTAGAGGCCGGAGCCGACACCGCCGGGCGCGATCTCGCCGAGCTGCATGCCGAGCATCGTGATGCCGCCGCCGAAGCCGGTGTACGAGGAGTGGAAGGAGTTCACCGCACCCGTGGACGTCAGCGTCGTACTCACCGCGAACAATGAGGATCCGGCGATCCCGAAGCGGGTCTCCTTGCCCTCCATCGCGCCGCCCGCGATCTCGAACGCCGGGCCCCGGTGGGCGAACTCCGTCCACATCATCAGCGCGACGAACCCGATCCAGATAACGGCCATCGTGCCGAGGATCGCGTACCCCTGCTTCAGCGAACCGACCATCCGGCCGAAGGTCCGCGTCAGCGCGAACGGGATCAGCAGGATGAGGAAGATCTCGAAGAGGTTGGAGAGGGGGTTCGGGTTCTCGAAGGGGTGGGCGGAGTTGGCGTTGAAGTAGCCGCCGCCGTTGGTGCCCAGTTCCTTGATGGCCTCCTGGGAGGCGACCGCGCCGCCGTTCCACTCCTGTGTGCCGCCCGTGAACTGTCCGACCTGGTGGATGCCGGAGAAGTTCTGGATCACCCCGCAGGCGACCAGCACGATGGCGCCGATCACCGAGATGGGGATCAGGATGCGGACGGTGCCACGTACCAGGTCGGCCCAGAAGTTGCCCAGTTCACCGGTACGGGAGCGGGCGAAGCCCCGTACGAGCGCCACCGCGACGGCCATGCCGACGGCGGCGGACAGGAAGTTCTGCACCGCGAGGCCGCCGGTCTGCACGACGTGGCCCATGGCCTGTTCGCCGTAGTAGGACTGCCAGTTGGTGTTGGCGACGAAGGAAGCGGCGGTGTTGAACGCCTGGTCCGGGTCGATCGAGGAGAAACCGAGCGAGCCGGGCAGCGAGCCCTGCACCCGTTGCATCAGATACAGGAAGAGGACGCTCACCGCCGAGAAGGCGAGCACGCCGCGCAGATAGGCGGGCCAGCGCATTTCGGCGGCCGGATTGGCGCCGATGACCTTGTATATCCACTTCTCCGGTGCGTAGTGCTTCTCGGAGGAATAGACCTTGGCCATGTAGTCGCCCAGCGGACGGTAGGCCAGGGCAAGGGCGGCGATCAGAGCTATGAGCTGGAGCAGACCAGCGAGCTGGGGACTCATATCAGCACTCAGAACCTCTCCGGGTAAAGGAGAGCCAGTACGAGATACCCCAGCAGGGAAACGGCCACGATGAGGCCGACGATGTTCTCGACGGTCACAGCTTGGTCACCCCCCGGGCGATGAGAGCCACCAGTGCGAATACCGCGACCGTGGTGACGACGAAGGCCATATCGGCCATCGCGAGCTCCTGATTGACGTGAGGAAGGAAATCGGCCGAACGGCCGATATGAGCAAACCTCGACTTCGGCCCGGGGATAAGCCACCTTGACGGTCTCCATACGAATTACGGGAAACCCTTGACGCCCGTCTGACGCGGCATACCGGCAGGCACTCACGAAGCGTTTCCCTCGCGCCACGGAGAGGGAGGGCGTGAACCGTTCCGGACAGCCCTCAGGCGCCGATGTCGCGCCGCCGGAAGTCCTCCTGCGTCTCGCGCCGGATCAGCAGACGTGCCGTGCCGTCGTGCACGGCGACGACCGGCGGGCGGCCCACGAGGTTGTAGGCGGAGGCCATGGACACCTGGTAGGCACCCGCCACCGGCACCGCGAGGACGTCACCGGGACGTACGTCACCCGGCAGGAGGACATCGCTCGCAAGGACGTCGCCGGCCTCGCAGTGCCGTCCCACCACCGTGGCCGTGACCGGTTCGGCGACGGCCGGACGGCCGATCAGGCGCGGCGCGTAGCGGGCCCCGTACAGGGCGGGCCGGGGGTTGTCGCTCATTCCGCCGTCGACGGCGACGAACAGCGTCGGGCCGGTGTGCTTGACGGCGAGGACCCGGTACAGCGCCACTCCGGCCGGGGCCGCGATCGCCCTCCCGGGCTCGACGGCCAGTCTCGGCGCGGGCAGGCCCGCGGCGGCGCAGCTCGCGGAGAGCTCCGCGTCGAGGCGGCGTGCGAGGGCGGTCAGGTCGAGCGCGGGTTCCCCCGGCCGGTAGGCGATCCCGTGCCCACCGCCCAGGTCGAGTTCGGGGAAGGTCACGCCATGGCTCTCCCTGACGCGGGCCATCAGTCCGACCATGCGCCGTACGGCAACCAGATACGGCTTGACGTCGGTGATCTGGGAGCCGATGTGGCAGTGCAGCCCCGTCAGTTCGAGTTGATGCTGACCGAGCACCCGGGCGATGGCGTGCCGGGCCGATCCGTCGGTGAGGGACAGGCCGAACTTCTGGCCGTCCGTACCGGTACGGATCTTCTCGTGACCGCCGGCCGAGATCCCGGGCACCACCCGCACCATGACCTTCTGCCGCCCGGCGGGGCCCACCAGCGCGGCGATCCGAGCGATCTCCGACGGACTGTCGACGACGATCCGCCCGACGCCGAGCCGCAGCGCCGTCTCGATGTCACGCGGCGTCTTCGCGTTGCCGTGGAGCACCATCCGCTCGGGAGGGAATCCGGCCGTGACCGCGAGTTCGAGTTCACCGGCGGAGCAGACGTCCAGCCCGAGCCCCTCCTCGTCGATCCACCGCACCATCGCCCGGGACAGGAACGCCTTGGCCGCGTACACCACGTCGGCCTGGGGAAACGCCGCTCGGTACGTCCGGCACCGCGCGCGTATCTCCTCCTCGTCCAGGACGTAGGCGGGGGTGTCGAAGCGGTCGGCTATGTCGGCGAGCGAGACCCCGCCGACGCTCACGTGCCCCTGCGGAAGGCGGGCGGTGGAAGCCGGCCAGACGGACAGGTCGTCCAGAGGGGAGGGGAGTTCGGTGAGAAGGGGTGCGGACATGGTGGCGTCTCCTCGGGAGGCGGGGAACGGAGCGCGGTTCACAGCGCGCGAGCGGGCTCTTCGGCCGCGTGCACCGGCTTCGTGGTGACAGCGGGAGCCGAGAGGACCGGATCGACCACGAGTCGGCCGACCCCGAGGGGTGCCGTGAGCGCGCGCAGAGCCGGCTCCGCGAGCAGAATCGCGGGCTGGCCGGCGCCGAACGTCGCGGTCAGCAGATCTCTGCGGGTGAAGCCGACGGCGGTGCGCTCCCCCAGCGGCGTACGGAACACCCTCAGTGCGGGGCCCGCCGCTTCCGTCCGGACGGGCACGTACAGGAGCCCGGCCGGGGCCTGTTCATCAGGGTCGGCGTCGTCGTCGTACGAGAAGAGGCACATGGTTTTCCTCCGAGGTGATCGCGACCGGCCGCTGCCGGGCGCGTGACGTCGAAGCTATGCCCACCCCGGCACGCGCGGCCCTGCCGCCTGACGCAACTCTGACGGCCGCCGCCGCGTTCATACGGATCGCTGACACGCGGTGCCGCCCGGTCGCCGTTCAATGAAAGTCCGGAACAGAACGACGAAGGAGGCTGAGCCGTGCGGCAGCGAGTCGTGGTCGGCGTGAACGGTTCCCTGGGAAGCCTGGCTGCCCTGCACCGAGCCACCGCCGAGGCGCGAGAACGCGGACCTGCACGTCGTGCTGGCCTGGCAACTGCCCGGGGGCGGACTGGGCGGCCGGGAACCCGCTCGAAGCCGAACTCGCCGCCGTACGCGGCACCGCCTGGTCCCTGCCGCACATGCCGCACGTTCCGCCGCGCGAGGAGAGGCGATGAACGGCCCGTACAGGGCGGGCGGAGCAATTGATCGGGTATCCGTGGAACCGGCTCCCCGGATGTAACCGGAGCGCGCGGATGGCATAGCTTCGAGCCGCGGTGACCGGGCTTGCGGAAGGAACCCGCGCGCGTCGCCCTTCGAGGTCCCAGCCGGAGGGGCACTGCGCCCTGCGGGTCAGCAGTCGGCCGAGCGTGCTCCGCTGCGCGCCGTTCTCGCCGAGGGGCCTTCCGTACGCCCGGGCATCCGTATGTCTGTACGTACGCGGGCACGCGCGACTGCACGCGGGACGCGCACGGAACGTGACCATGGGCGACCGTCCGCGAAGAAGAGGTGCGGTCCGTCGCGGTCGCCGAGAATGTGCCCGGGAACGGGCTTCCGCGGGAAACGCGCGTCGCGCCGGGTGCGGCCGGCCCGGCGAGGCATCACTGTGGTGGGTCCGGGCGACGGAGAGCGAGGGTGACGTGATCGCGATGGGTGGTTCTGCTCTGCGGTCCCTCGCACGCGCTCTCGCCGACCGGGACGCCGAGCCGGTGCTGCTGTTCGTCGAAGGCTCCGCCGGGCTGGGCAAGAGCCATCTGCTGCGGGAACTGGCCGGCCTGCCCCGGACGCCGGAGGTGGCCCGCCTGTGGTGGCGGTGCGGCGTCGACGGCGGGCAGCCGGAGGAGGACGGGTTCTGGCGGGAGCCGACCCTGCTGCTGGTGGACGACGTCCACCGGGCGGGCGAGGACGAGCTGCTGCGGCTGCGCCGGGTGCTGGCGGGGCTGGAGCCGGGATCCGCGGCCGTCGTGACCTACCGTCCCGAGGAACTCCCGTTCCCTGGGCTGCCGTTGGGCGGTCCGGCCATGACGTATCCGTTCCGGCTGACGGTGCTCGGGGACCGGCTGGCGCCCTGGGACGAGGAGCGCGTCCGGCAGGCGGCCGCCGAGGTGCTGGGCGAGGGCGGCTGTACGGCCGAGGCCGTGGGGGCGCTGCACGAAGGGACCGGTGGAGTGCCCCGGGCGGTCGTCGACCTGCTGGCCCTGCTGCGGGAACAGCGGCCGGCCTTCACCGGCACGGCCGCCGAGGTGGCCGCCGCCGGGGCGCCGGCCCGGCCGGCGGAGCTGGTGCTGAGCCGTACGCACGCGTTGTCCTCGGCGCACCGGCCGCTGGTCTGGGCGGCCGCCGTCCTGGACGGGCCCGCCGCCCGTGACGAGCTGATCGCGGTGTCGGGGCTCGGGGCCGTACCGGGGAGCGACGCGCTGCTGCGGGCCCTGGAGAGCGCGGCGCTGGCCGAGCTGGGCGAGGGCCGCTACGGTTTCGCCGTCCCGCTGGTCGCGTCGACCGTACGCGCCACCGTGCCCGGTCCCGTACGGCAGGATCTGCACCGTCGTGCGGCGGCCGCGCTCAGCCGCAGACAGCCCGTGGCCTGGGCCGCCGTGGGCGAGCACCACCGGGCGGCGGGCGAGTACCGCAGGTGGCTGCGGGCGGTGGAGAAGGCGGCCGAGTCGGCGGCGGCGTCCGGCCGGCACCAGGAGGCGATCACTCTCCTGGAGCGGACGCTCGCCGCACCCGGCATCCCCCCGCAGGCCCGGGCCCGGTTGGCGCCGCTGCTGGCCCGCAACGCGGTGACCGGGCTGCGCTCGGACCAGACCGTGGAGGTGCTCGCGCAGATCGTGCAGGACGCGGCCCTGCCCCCGGCCGTACGCGGGGAGTTGCGGCTCGACCTGGGGCTGATGCTGTGCAACCAGATGGGCCGGTACACCGAGGGCTGGCGGGTGCTGGAGATCGCCGCCGCCGAGCTGCGCGAGGTGCGGTCCGTGCTGGCCGCCCGGGCGATGGCGGCGCTGGTCACCCCCTACTGGCCGGGCGCTTCCCTCGACGTCCACCGGGGCTGGCTGATCAAGGCCATGGCCGCCGCGGACGACAACGGGGACGAGGCGATGCGTACGGCGGTCCTCGCCAACCACGTCGGGCTGGCGATGAGTTGGGCCGACCCCGAAGCGTGGGACCTGGTGCGGCGGCTGCCCGTGAAGAGCACGGACCCCGCGTGCGCCCGGCAGGCGGCACGCGGTCTGTGCAACGCGGCGGACTCCGCGGTCTGGCTCGGCTTCTACGGGCGCGTGGACGGCCTGCTGACGGAGGGGCGCGAGCTGGCCACGCGGAGCGGTGCGCCGTACACGGAACACAGCGCGTCGGGGACGCGGCTGCTCCAGGAGTGGTGGACCGGCCAGTGGCTGGGACTGGCCGCCCGGTGCGAGGAGTTCATCGCCGACACCGCGGACATGCCGTTCCTCTCCTCCGACGCCTATGTCGTACGCGGCCTGCTCGCCGTCGCCCAGGGGGACTGGGCGGAGGCCAAGTCCTGGCTGTCCCAGCGGGGGACGTTCGGGACGGAGAACCTGCCGGTGCCCCTGGGAGCGACGGCCGCCGGCGCCGTGATCCGTCTGACGCTGGCCCGCCAGGAGGTGGCCGCCGCGGCGGAGCAGGCGCGTGCGGCCTGGGCGGTGGTGGCCGAGAAGGGGGTGTGGCCCTGGGCGGCGGAACTCGCGCCGTGGGCCGTGGAGGCGCTGGCGCGCGCGGGCGACACGGCCGCGGCGCACGCGATGGTCCGGGATTTCGCCCAGGGTCTCGGGGAGCGGGACGCGCCCGCCGCCAGGGCCGCGCTGGTCTGGAGCCGGGCCGTACTCGCCGAGAGCGAGGCGCTGGCCCAGGGGCGGCCGGGCGATCTGCCGGCGGCCGCGGAGTCGTACCGGAAGGCGGCGGCGGCCTATGCGGAACTCCCCCGCCCGTACAGCCAGGCGCTGACCACCGAGGGCGCCGGGCGCTGCGTGCTGGCGGCGGAGGCTGCGGAGGCCTCGGATGCCTCGGACCCTGCGGACGTCACGGACCCTGCGGACGCCACGGGAGGGGCCGGGGCGGGAGGAGCCAGTGCGCGAGG
>NZ_JAFEUF010000137.1 GCF_016901035.1 Streptomyces durocortorensis | reverse complement strand
GGGTGGGGGTTTCTGCGCGGGTGCATGCGGCTCTCCCAACGGTCCGGTGGGGCAGGAGTAGGGGGCGGAGCTGGTGGACCGGACGGTAGTGACCCGCGAGTAGGTCCGGCGCTGACCGGGAAGCTCAGCTTTGCTGACTCCGTGTCTCAGGCCTCATGTCTCTCGGACCTCATGTCTCTCAGACCTCATGTCTCAGGACGCGCCGGTCGCCGGCCCTTCCGGGGCCGCCCCCGGATCGTGCGACAGCAGCCGGTAGGCCCCCGGCGTGGTGCCGGTCCAGCGGCGGAAGGCCCGGTGGAAGGCGGTGTCCTCCGAGAACCCGAGCCGCGCCGCCAGCTCCGCGATCGGCTCGTCGCCCTCGGCCAGACCGACGATGGCCGCGTCCCGCCGCACGGTGTCCTTCAACTCCTTGTACGAGGTCCCGTCGGCGGCGAGGCGGCGGCGCAGTGTGGCCGGGCTGACGGCCAACCGGGCCGCCGTCTCCCCGAGTTCGGGCAGCCGGGGCGAGTCCCCGAGCGCCCGTACCAGCGCCCGCCGCACCTGCTCGGCGACCGTCGTCCCGTACGCCCGGCGGCTCAGCAGCTCGAAGGGGGCCCGCCGCAGCATCAGCGCGAGGTCGGCCTCGTCCCGCACCAGTGGCGCGCCCAGGTGGTGGGCGGCGAACCCGGCCCCGGTGCGCTCGGCCCCGAAGCGCACGGGGCAGCCGAACAGCTGCTGGTACTCGTCCGCGTACGGCGGCGGCGGGAAGGCGAAGGTGGCCCAGCGCAGGGCGATGCGGCGGCCGATCAGCCAACTGCACAGCCGGTGCCAGATGATGACCAGGCACTCCGCGAGGAACCGCTCCTCCTCGGCGGTGAAGTCGTTGCGGACGATGAACGCGGCTTCCTCGCCCGCCTGGTGTGCTCCCCACTCCGGACCGCCCCGTTCCAGCAGCAGGTCCGGACCGCCCGGGAACAGGCCGTAGAAGCGGACCCCGCGCTCCATCGCCGCCCCGAGGTCCCGGCAGTGCAGCGAGGCCTGGCACATCATCGCGAAGGTGCCGGGGCGGCTCGGCTGCGGCCCGAGCCCCAGGAACTCGTCGTCCGTCAGCGCGTACAGCGCGTGGAAAAGGCGGATGAACTGGGCGGTGGTGACCCGCGCGCGTGCGTCGCCGAGCAGCAGCGGCGGTATCTGGGCGGCCTGGAGCAGGGGCACGATGTCCACCCCGCCGCGCCGCACCCCGCTCAGCAGCGCCCGAACCTGGTGCACGGTGATCGTCCGCCTGGCCATGGTCACGACGGTAGCGGGCCTGAGCGCCAGGGTCAGCGGTGCTGACGTGTCCTGTCATCCCCCGGACGGCGTCCCCGTCCCTAGCGTCGGACGTACCGTGACCCTGGAGGCGCCCGATGTCCGAGCCCGACGCCCTCTCGTCCCCGTACCCGCTGTCGCAGCTTCCGGCCCCGCCCACGCTCGCCGCGCTCGCGGACTGGGCGGGCGCGCGCTACGGCGGCCGGCCCGCCCTGCGCTTCCGCTCCCCCGACGAGCCGAAGGGGTGGCAGGAGGTCTCGTACGAACAACTGCGCACCCTGATACGGACCGTGGCGCGCGGCCTGATGGGCCTGGACGTCGCGCCGGGCGACCGGGTGGCGATCCTCGGGGAGACCCGGCCGGAGTGGACGTACGCCCACCTCGGCGTGCTCACGGCGGGCGCGGTGGTGGTGCCCGTGTACCCGACGGCGGGGGACGAGGAGGTGGTGTGGGTCCTGGGCGACTCCGGCGCCACCGTGGTGATCTGCGAGGACGCCGTACAGGCGGGGAAGGTCGAGCGGCTGCGTGACCGGCTGCCCGGGGTGCGGGCCGTCGTGCGGATGTCCGGGGCCACGGAGGAGAGCCTCGCGCTCCTCGAACTCCCCGGGCCGGACGCCGAATCCGCGCTGGGCGTCCACGGCGCACCCGGCACCCTCGGCACCCCTGGAAGGCTCGACATCCACGGCCCACCCGACGCCTCCGGCACCTCCGACGCCACCGGCCCGCTCGACGGCCTCGACGGCCTCGACGCGCGGATCGTCGCCCGGAGCGCGGACGACCTCGCGGCCATCGTCTACACCTCCGGCACCACCGGTCCGCCCAAGGGCTGCCGGGTCACGCACGGCAACATCGCCGCCGTCCGCGACGGCACCCTCGACCTCATCCCCTCCGAGGAGGGCGACAGCACGTACCTCTACCTGCCGCTGGCCCACACCATGGCGCAGCTCGTCGAGTTCAAGACGCTGCTCCAGGGCACGACGCTGATCTACTTCGGCGGCCGGATCGAGGATGTGGTCGCCGAACTCGCCGAGGCCCGACCCACCCATCTGCCCTCCGTGCCCCGGCTGTTCGAGAAGGTGCACTCCGTGGTGCTGTCCCTCGCGGAGGGGCAGGAGGGGGGCCGGGAACGCTTCGAGGAGGCGGTACGGACCGGGGTCGCGGTCGCGGAGCTGCGCGAGCGCGGCGAGGAGCCGGACGCCGAGCTGGCGCAGGCCTGGCGGGAGGCCGACGAGCGGCTGTTCTCCCTGGTGCGGGGCGCGTTCGGTGGACGGCTGAAGTGGGCGCTGACCGGGGCGGCGCCGATCGCACCCGCGACGCTGGACTTCCTGCGCGCCTGCGGCATCGCGATCTTCGAGGGGTACGGGATGACCGAGTCCGGCGGGGTGATCTCCCTCAACCACCCGGCCGCTCTCCGCTACGGCTCCGTGGGCCGCCCGATGCCCGGCTGCGAGGTCCGGATCGACAGCCCGAGGCGCGAGTCGGGCGTGGAGAGCGGGGACGGAGCGGGCGGGGACGGAACGGACGGCGCCGCAGCGGGCGGCGGCGTCGGCCCGGGCGTCGAGGGCGAGGTCCTCACCCGCGGCCCGCACGTCTTCGGCGGCTACCACGGCGACCCGGCGGCCACCTCGGCCGTCCTGGACGCCGACGGCTGGCTGCGCACCGGGGACCTCGGGCACCTAGACGAGGACGGCTACCTCTTCATCACCGGCCGCCGCAAGGACCTGATCATCACCTCCGGGGGCAAGAACCTCACCCCCTCGCTCACCGAGTTCGCCCTCCAGCAGTCCCGGTTCGTCTCGCGCGCGGTGATGGTCGGCGACCGGCGTCCGCACCCGGTCGCCCTGATCACGCTCGACACCGACGAACTGCGCGGCTGGGCGGAGCGGGAGGGCGTTTCGCTCGGCCCGCGTCCGGCCCGGGACGAGCGGGTGCGGGAGCTGGTCCAGGAAGCGGTCGACACGGCGAACGCGCAGCTCTCCCGCCCGGCCCGGATCCGCGCCTTCGCCCTGCTCGACGAGGACTTCGACGTGACGGGCGGCCTGCTCACTCCGAGCCTCAAGGTCCGCCGCCCCGCCGTCCTCGCCCGCTACGCGCGGGAGATCGACGCACTGTACGGGCCGGGGCGAGGAAGGGATACGGGCCCCGCGTGACGGCGACGTGCGGGCCCATGGCTGAATACCCCCATACGTCAGCAGCTCAAGGGTGGGGGCACCACAGATGACCGGACACACCGCACGCACCAGACGCTTCGCCCTACTGGCCGCGACCGCCGCGATGACCGTCGCCGCGACCACGCTGTCCGGGGGGACGGCAGTGGCCACGGCACTGCCGGTCCCGCAGGACATCAACGGGGACGGGTACGGGGACATCGTCGTCCCGGCCCCCGGAGCCACCGTCGCCGGGAAGGCGTACGCCGGGGCGGTCGTCGTGCTCTACGGGTCGGCCAAGGGCGTCTCCGCAGCCAAGCGGGCCGTGATCACGCAGAACTCGCCGGGCGTTCCGGGCGCGGCCGAGGAGGGGGACACCTTCGGGGCCTCGATCGCCGTCGCCGACCTGGACAAGGACGGCTACGCGGACATCGTGGTCGGATCGCCGCACGAGAAGGTCGGCTCCAGGCAGTCGGCCGGAGCGGTCGTGGTGCTGTGGGGCGGCAAACAGGGCCCGGTGTCCGGGGTGGCGCTGCCGACCCTGCTGGAGAGCCAGGGGCAGGCGGGGCGGGACGTCGCCGCCTGGTCCGGCCCCGACGGGGCGCAGGTCCTCGTCGTGAACCACAACAACGCCACCCGTCTGACCGGGCCGTTCAAGCGCTCGGGGCAGATCGTCGCCTCGTCCTACCTGCACGACGAGACCGGCTACATGAACGCCGCCTCGTACGGCGACCTGAACGGCGACGGGGCCGCCGACCGCGTTCTCGTCAACGGCCGCATGGGTGGCCGAAGCGGCGGTGCCGTCTACGTGAACTCGTCCTGGGAGAAGACCAACCGGCTGCACGGCGGCGACGGACTCTTCGCGGCGGTCGGGGACGTCAACGGGGACGGATACGGGGACGTCGTGCTCGGCGACCCCGACGAGCCGGACCCGGTGGAGGGGCCGATCGGCCACACCGGCGGGGCGGTGCACGTGTGGTTCGGGTCGGCGCAAGGTGTGGCGTACGACGAGGCGCCGATGACCATCCACCAGGACACGGCGGGAGTGCCCGGCGGCGGGGAGCGGTACGACGCGTTCGGGGCGTCGGTCGCGGTCGTGGACCTGAACGGCGACGGGGCGGACGAGATCATCGTCGGAACGCCCGGCGAGGCGATCGGCAAGAAGACGTATGCCGGGGGTGTGGTGGTCGTTCCGGGCCGTCGTACGGGTCAACTAGGCGCGGGATCCTACGCGTTCACCCAGGACACCGCCGGGGTGCCGGGCGGCGCGGAGTTCGATGACCAGTTCGGCTCGACGGTGAGCGCCGGGGACCTGAACTGGGACGGGCGGCCAGACCTCGTGGTGGGCGCGGGGTGGGAGAACGACCAGGGCGCGGTGTGGGTTCTGCCCGGCGGCGCGTCCGGGCCGCTCGCCACGTCGTCGGTCTCCATCGGCCCCGCCTCTCTCGGGCTGTCGAAGGTCAACGGGCTGCTGCTGGGCGGCGACCACCGGCAGTGACGCCGACGACGGCTCGGCGGGTCACGGGGCGAGATCCCTGGCCCGCAGCGCCAGCCACAGGTCGTAGCGGGCGCTCGGGGGCCGCAGCAGCGAGCGCTGGAGCACCGTTTCGAGGCGGGTGAGGCGCTTGCGGGCACCGGGCACGGAGATGCCCAGCTC
The DNA here is from genome assembly GCF_016901035.1 of Streptomyces durocortorensis. GTDB lineage: Bacteria > Actinomycetota > Actinomycetes > Streptomycetales > Streptomycetaceae > Streptomyces > Streptomyces durocortorensis. The sequence goes on along the minus strand of NZ_JAFEUF010000137.1, from coordinate 14,753 downwards.
GGCTGCGGCCGGGCCGATGCGGCCCTCGCACCCGAGCCAGGTGCGCAGGGTCTCCTCGGCGCCCCGGACGGGGGCCAGTTGCTGGTCGGCCCAGTCGCGTACGGCGGGGCGGCGCAGAACGTCGTCGAGGCCCCGCGCCGCCTTCGACGTACCGGGTCCGGGGCCGGAGTCGTACGGGGCGAGCGGCGTGGGCGGCGCGGGCTCCGGGGTGCACGCCGGGGCGGGGGTGGCGCGGACGCGCAGGGCCAGATCGAGGGCGGCCTGGTCGGCCAGCCGGTGCAGGTCGAGGCCGAGGAGCTCGCCGATGAGCCGCAGCCGGGCGGCGAGGGTGTTGCGGTGGACCTTGAGATGGTCGGTCGCGTGGGACGAGAACGCCAGCCAGGAAGCGGCCGTGGCCAGCAACTCCTGGCTCCCGGGGTCCTGCGCGCGGCGCGGAACATGGGTCAGGAGCGGGTTCAGCAGCTCGTCCGCCCACCGGTGGCCGTCCGGTCCGACGACGAGCGCGGAATCCGGCGAAACCCCGAACCGGGCGTGCCGGGCGGGCAGTTCCCGGGCGACGGCGAGGGCGTGGAAGGCCTGGCGGTAGCCGGTCGCGGTGTCGGCCAGCGGCACGGGCTCGCTGACGCCCACCACGCAGTCGCCCACCCGGGCGGCGACGGTCTCGTCGGGTGGGACGACCCCCGGCTCCAGCTCCCCCGCCTCCGCCGGCATCACCAGGATGAGGTGGCGGGCGTAGACGGGACACCGCACGATCCAGGAACGGCCGCCGTCCGCGTCCGCGCAGACCCGGGCCACCTCGTCGCGCCCGCCGCCGGAACACTCCACGACGCACACCCGCACCGGATCGGGAAGCCGGGGGCGCAGCGCACCGGCGACCTGCTGGGCGACGGAGAGCTGACCCGTCATCAGCAGGTGCAGCACCGCCTCGCGGCCCCGGGACTCGGCGAGGTCCACCCGGCGGCGCTTGCGCTCCAGCATCTCGGCCTGGAGGCACAGGGAAAGCGGCAGGACCACGTCGGCCAGCAGCGTGGCGAGCCCGGCGGCCACCGGCCGGGGCGTGACGACGGCGAGCACGGGAGCGAAGGGATCCCCGGCCCCCGGAGGGGAGACGCCGAGCGGGAAGAGAAGAGCGGTGTACGCACCGGTGTCCAGGGAGTACGCCTGAACTCCCCGCTCGGTGAGGGCGCTCGCGCCCTCGGCGACCAGCCCGGCGACGTCGGGGACCATCGCCCCCGCCGTCCGGGCCGCGGCGTGCAGCACCGTCCCGTCCGGCCCGACGAGCCCGGCCCACCCCTCGGCCCGCCCGGCGAGCCAGCGCAGCAGCTCGGCCGTGCCGCCGGTGCGGGCCAGCCGGTGCATCCGCAGAAGATCGTCCGCGCGCTCCCCTGATCGCATCAGTCCCCCGTTCCGCCCAGGACACAGCCGTGTCGCCGGTGACCGGGCCCTTCTGACTGTGCGGACCGATACCCCGGCGGCCGTCCCATTGGGCGTATTGAATCTCCCGGTGCCCCTACCCTCCGATCTATCGTCCGAACGTGTTCCGGCACGTCGGGGGACGACGGGGAAGCCGGAACACGGGACCGCGGCAACGCGGCGGCAGCGGCTCACGGGGGTGGTCGCTGTCGCCGGTCCCCCCGCTCCCGCGCGCACGGGCCGCGCACGGGCTGCGCTGCGGCCGCGCCTGATTGTCAGTGGTGCCTCTTACCGTCGTACGCAGGAGTCGGCCGACGGCTTCGACGTCCGAGGAGAGGCGCCCATGGAGTTCCGTATCGAGCGCAGTGCCCTGACCGAGGCCGTGTCCTGGGCGGCCCGCGTCCTGCCCGTGCGCTCGCCCGTCCCGGTGCTGGGCGGCCTGCTGCTGGACACGGAGAGCGGCGGAACGGACGGGGACGGGGCCGGGGACGGGGCCGGGGAAGGGCGGCTGCGGATCTCCGGGCTCGACTACGAGGCGTCCGCGCGCATCGACGTGGAGGCCGGGGTCCTGCGGCCCGGCAAGGTGCTCGTCATGGGGCGGCGGCTGCTGGACATCTGCAAGGTGCTGCCCGACGGCCCCGTGGAGTGCGCGGTGGAGGGCTCGCGGTTCACGGTGTCGGGCGACGGGGCCCGGTTCGGCCTCTCCGTGCTCCCGCTGGCCGACCACCCGGCGCTGCCCGCGCTTCCGCAGGTGCGGGGCGCGGTGGACGCGGAGCTGTTCGCGGCGGCCGTGGCCGATGTGGCGGTGGCGGCGGGGCGCGACGACACGCTGCCCGCGCTCACCGGAATCCGGCTGGGGCTGGACGGCGACACGATGACGCTCGCCGCGACCGACCGCTACCGCTACGCCGTCCGGACCCTCCCGTGGAAGGCGACCGCCCCCGGCGAGAGCGCCGACGTCCTCGTCTCCGCCCGCCGGCTCACCGAGATCGCCCGCTCGCTGGGCCGCTCCGGGCTGGTGAGCGTCGCCCTGGACGCCGGTTCGGCGGGCTTCGAGCACGCGGGGATGCGGACCACCGTACGGCTCCTGGAGGGCCGACTGCCGCGCCACGAGAAGCTGTTCGCGATGGAGGGCCCGTCCCTCGCGGTGGTGGACCGGGCTCGGCTGACGGAGGCGGTCAAGCGGGTCTCCGTCGTCGCCGACGGGGACAGCCCGGTCCAGATGACGTTCTCCCGCGCCGACGCCTCCGTGACGCTCCGGGCGGGCTACGAGGACGACGTGGCCTCCCAGCGGCTGCCGGCCACGCTGGAGGGGGACGAGGAGCTGACGGTGGCCTTCAACCCGGCTTATCTGGCGGACGCCCTGGCCTCCTTCACGGGACCGGCCCTGCGGCTCCAGCTGCTGGGGGCGGGCCAGCGCGCGCTGATCACGGACGGGGCGGGCACGGGCACGCACCGGCATCTGCTGATGTCGGTGCGGCCGCAGTTGGTGTGACGGGGGCCGGATGCCGAAACGGGGGGTGCGCTCCGGCTCGCGCCGGACGCACCCCCCGCTCGGGTGGGGTTCTCGGGCCCCCGTGAGGACCTTGGCCTCAGCAGCTCAGGTTCGAACCGGTGGTGGTGCCGAGGACCTGGGTGAACTGCGTGAACTTGTTGATCCGGCTCTGGACCTGGGCCGGGTTGCCGCCGTTGCACTCGATCGCGCCGTTGATGGAACGGATGGTCTCGCCGAAGCCGGCGCCGTTGACGATGGCGTTGTGGCCGGTCATGGTGCCGGGGCCGGACTGGGTGTTCCAGTACCAGAGGCCGGTCTTCCAGGCGATGGCGGCGTTCTGCTCGACCAGGTAGGGGTTGTTGAGCAGGTCGATGCCGAGCGCGTCACCGGCGGCCTTGTAGTTGAAGTTCCAGCTCAGCTGGATGGGGCCCTTGCCGTAGTACGCGGACTGGCCGGCCGGGCAGCCGTAGGGCTGGCTCGCGTCGCAGTAGTGCGGGTAGTTCGCCTCGTTGACTTCCTTGATGTACACCAGCCCGCCGGTCTCGTGGCTGACGTTGGCGAGGAAGGCGGCGGCCTCGCGCTTCTTGATCTCGTCGCTGCCGGTGTTGGCGAAGGCCGGGTAGGCGGACAGGGCGTCGGTCAGGCCCTGGTAGGTGTAGAAGGCGTTCCGGTTCGGGAACATCTGGTTGAACTGGGCCTCGCTGACGACGAATCCGTTGCTCTGGCCCGGGTCCTCACCGCCTCCGCCGGTGCCGCAGGCCCCCTTGTCGGCCCACACGTCCGACGAACCCGGTCGCTCGTTCTGGGTCCACCACTTGGCGGTGTAGTTACGGCCGTTGTACGAGACCGCGCCGCCGTTCGTGTAGACGGCGGAGGAGCTCCAGGCCGTGGCGCAGGTGGCTGCCTGCGCGGTGGCGGCGGGAAGAACGACGAGAGCCGCGACGATCGCGCCGAGCGCGACCAGCAGGCTCATGACACGTCGGATCACGTGATCACACTCCTTGGACGCGGCGCGCCGTCCGGCCGTGCGCCGCTGTGGGGGTGCCCGACACTCAAGCGAGGATGGTCTGGACCTGTCAAGGTCTAGACCATCCTCGAAAAGGGCGCAGGTTCCACCGGCCCCGGCTGCGGCGGCCCGGGGCGATCGCGTCAAGAGCGCTCTCAACAGCCGCTATTCCGGAAGGAGTCCATCCGGATCGCCCACGAGCGAGGGCAGGAGCGAAAGTAAAATCTTCCGGACCGCCCAGTATGCGGACGGCGCGGGCGCTGCGGCGGACAGGAGCCTTCCGGCAGCGCGGCCGGGCTCAGCAGGTCAGCCCGGACCCCGGCGCCACCCCGACGACACCCGTGATGCGCTCGTACCGCTCCACCCGCGCCGCCACCGACTCCGGGTTGCCGCCGTCGCACTCCAGGGCCCCGTTGAGCGAACGAATCGTCTCGCCGAAGCCCGCGCCGCCGACCATCGCGTCGTGCGAGGTCATGGTGCCGGGCCCGTTCTGCGTGTTCCAGTACCAGAGGGCGGTGGCCCAGGCGACGGACGGATCCCGCTCGACCAGCCAGGGATCGTTCAGCAGGTCGAGCCCGAGGGCGTCCCCGGCGGCCTTGTAGTTGAAGTTCCAACTGAACATGATCGGCCCGCGCCCGTAGTACGCCTCGCGCCCGGCCGGGCAGCCGAAGGGCTGGGTGTCGTCGCACTTGCGCCAGTAGTTGGCCTCGTTGATCTCCTTGACGTACTTGAGCCCCACCGACTCGAAGTCCGCGTGCGTCAGGAACGCCGCCGCCTCCCGGGCCCGCGTCTGCGGCGTACCGACGTTGGCGAAGCGCGGGTAGGCGTGCAGCGCGTCGATCAGCCCCTGGTACGTGTAGAAGGGGTCGCGGTCCGGGAAGATCACGTCGAACTCCTCCTCGCCGATGACGAAGTCGGACACCCCTCCCGTACAGGCGCCCCGGTCGGCCCAGGCGGAACCCGCACCCGGATTCTCGCCCCGGGTCCACCACTTGGCGCTCCAGTTGCGCCCGTGGTGGGACACGGTGTCGCCGGCGCGGTAGTCGGCGGTGGCGCTGTGGAGCGGCGCGCAGGGCTCGGCGGCGGGAGCGGCGGCCGAGGCCGTGGGGGCCGCCGCGACGAGGGCGGCGGCGAGGGCGGCGAGCGTCGCGGGCACGGTCAGGAAGCGCTTGAGGCGATCGGCGCGGTCGATGCGGGACAGGGCTGCTCACTCCTTCTGCGCGGCCCATCGGGCTTCCCGGCAGGCCGACTTGGGGATCACCACCCAAACCGCATTGGTCTGAACCTGTCAAGGTCTAGACCAACAAACGCATCGCGTCCGCCGCCGGAACGACCCTAGGGTGACGAACTGTGAACGACTCCGATGACGACTTCAGCCGCTTCGCCTGGCAGCCGGCCGAGCAGCGCGCCGCGCAGGGCGACTCCCGCCAGGTGGCCGACCTGGCGCTGGAGCTGACGGACCGGATCGACACCGCCGCCAAGAAGAAGCGCGAGCACGAGCACCAACTGGCCATGCTCGTCAGAGTGCTGGCCATCACCCCCGGCCACGACAGCCTGACCCAGCTCCTGCGGCTGTTCACGCGGGATCGAGCCCCAGGGGTCGACCTCGCGCCCCGCTTCGTGGCCTCGGTCCTGGCTGAGCACCGGGAGGCGGCGGACCTGGTGGGCCCGTTCTCCGAGCACGACGCGAAGGGCCGCCTGGACGAGCTGCGCTTCTGCCTCCTCCACGAGCTGATCCTGCGAGACGTGGACGTGGACGCGTTCGTGAACAGGAGAGACTGGACGCGCGTGCTGTACAGCAGCCACCCACTGGCGTGGCTGCCACGGCACCGCACCGCTCTGGAGACCCGGCTCGGCTTCCCCAGCCGCTCGGTCAACGGCAGCGCAAGATCCGCCGGCGTCACCCTGCCGACCGAGGGCCGGGTCGACCCGCCGACACCCCGTACCGAGGAGAGGTCGGCCTTGGTGGACTCCGCGACCCTCGACCTGCACCAGATGATCATCGCCGCGCCGAAGGCCGGCGGCTGGGGGTACTCCGAGGCCTGGGTCTTCCTGACGGACGAGGAAGTGGAGCCGGACGGGGTGCCCGCACTGCTGCCCACCCTGCCGATGGAGTGCGTCGAGGGACTCGGCGCCACGGGCCGCTTCGAGATCGCCCGTCGCCCCGCCGACGAGATCTGGGGCATTCTCTACGCCACCGCGTCGATGGGCGGCATGTACCACGGCGGTGCGCACGGCGCGTACGGCCGGCTGTGGGCCTGGAAGTCCATGGCGGCCCTCAGCGACGCACCGGCGGGCGCGAGCGCGGAGGAGGTGGAGCAGCACATCCGGCAGACGACGTGGTTCCACTTCGAGTCGGACGCGGAGTGGTTCCACAACGAGGCCTGTACCGACTACGGCATCGCCGCCCTCTCCCCCGACCGCCGCCGGATCGCCGTGCTCGCGGCGACGGACACCGACTGAGGCGGGTACGCCACGGCCGGTGGAAAAGCCGTGGGGCCCGGGATGCGGATCATTCCGATCCGGTCCCGGGCCCCACGGGCGGGTGCTGCTGCCCGGCAGGCGCTGCCTACAGGAACGAGTTGATCTCGATCGTCTCGGTCCGGCCGGGGCCGACGCCGATCGCGGAGATCGGGGCGCCCGACATCTCCTCCAGCGCCTTCACGTACGCCTTCGCGTTCTTCGGCAGGTCGTCGAAGGTCTTGGCCTTCGTGATGTCCTCCGACCAGCCCGGGAGGTTCTCGTAGATCGGCTTCGCGTGGTGGAAGTCGGTCTGGTTGTACGGGAGTTCCTCGACGCGCTTGCCGTCGATCTCGTACGCCACGCAGACCGGGATCTGCTCCCAGCCGGTGAGGACGTCGAGCTTGGTGAGGAAGAAGTCGGTCAGGCCGTTGACCCGGGTCGCGTACCGCGCGATCGGGGCGTCGAACCAGCCGCAGCGGCGGTCACGGCCGGTGGTGACACCGCGCTCGCCGCCGATGCGCCGCAGCGCCTCGCCGTCCTCGTCGTGCAGCTCGGTCGGGAACGGACCGGCTCCGACGCGCGTCGTATAGGCCTTGAGGATGCCGATGACGCGGCTGATCTTCGTCGGCCCCACACCGGCGCCGGTGCAGGCGCCGCCCGCGGTCGGGTTCGACGAGGTGACGAAGGGGTACGTGCCGTGGTCGACGTCGAGCAGGGTGCCCTGGCCGCCCTCGAAGAGGACAACCTTGCCCTCGTCGATGGCATCGTTCAGGATCAGGGTCGTGTCGGCGACGAACGGCTTGATCTGCTCCGCGTACTGGAGCATGTCCTCGACGACCTTGCCGGCCTCGATCGCGCGGCGGTTGAAGACCTTGGCCAGGAGCTGGTTCTTCTGCTCCAGGGCCGCCTCCACCTTCTGTTCCAGGATCGACTCGTCGTAGAGGTCCTGGACGCGGATCCCCACCCGGTTGATCTTGTCGGCGTACGTCGGGCCGATGCCCCGGCCCGTCGTGCCGATCTTGCGCTTCCCGAGGAAGCGCTCGGTCACCTTGTCGAGCGTGACGTTGTACGGAGTGATCAAATGAGCGTTGCCGCTGATCAGAAGCTTGGACGTGTCGACGCCTCGCTCGTTCAGACCGCTCAGCTCGGAGAGCAGGACCGCCGGGTCGACCACGACACCGTTCCCGATGACCGGGGTACAACCCGGCGACAGGATTCCGGAGGGGAGGAGATGAAGTGCGTACTTCTGGTCGCCCACGACGACCGTGTGACCGGCGTTGTTACCGCCCTGGTATCGCACGACATAGTCCACGGATCCACCGAGGAGATCGGTGGCCTTCCCCTTGCCCTCGTCACCCCACTGAGCACCGAGCAGCACAAGTGCGGGCACAGGCGTACACCCCTTCCGGGCGGGGCATGTCCAAGGTCAGGGGGCGTACGTCAAGGTCGTACCTGCCGTACGACGATGTACGACAAAGCCTGAGCCGTCGAACCGGGTGCCCCGGAATAGACGAAGCCCCTGGCGCAATAGCGCAAGGGGCTCTTGCACCAAGATGCTACCCGAGGAAGGACCGAGGTGTCGGCTGCAGAGCCCCCCGGCGACGGCGACGACCAGCTCCTGGTGGTCATCGACCCGGTCGCCCGCCGGAGTGACGGCGAGTCCGTGCGTATCGCCAAGGACGTGCTGAGCGCCGGTTCGCACGCCAAGATCTGCCTTCCGGACACCCCCGAGGAGTTCGCGCGGGCCCTGTCCCGGCGGGGTTCGCGCCGCCCGGTGGTGGTCGGCGACGACCACGCCCTGCTGCGCGCGGTCGCCCAGCTGCACCGCGAGCGGGAGCTGGCCGCCGGCGTCCTCTCCCTGATCCCCGTCGGCGCGGCGCACGCCCTGGAGGTGGCCCACGCCCTCGGCATCCCCCGGGGCGCGGTGGCGGCCGCCCGCACCGCGCTGGACGGTGCGGTGCGACGCCTGGACCTGCTGGTCGACGACAGCGACGGGGTCGTCCTGGGCCGCCTGCGCATCCCGGCCCCGCCTCCCCCGCCGCCCGGCTCCGGAACCCCGCACGCGGGCGTCACGGCCGTCTGGGACACCTGCCGCTCGCTCGTGACGTCCCTGGTCCGCCCGGCCCCGGTCGCCGCCGCCACGCACCCGGGCACGCACCGCCTGCGCATCGAGGCGGACGGGGTGCTGCTGAGCGACCTGGACACGCCGGTACGGGGCCTCTCGGTGACCTCCCAGGGCGACGGGGGCCTGGCCGACGTCGTCGTCCGCACCGGATCCGGCGAGGACGTCACGGCGGAGGCCAAGGCCGTCACGGTCTCCGGCGCGGACTTCCGCTACCGGGCGGACATACAGACCGGGGGGCCGGTGCGCACCCGGACGTGGACGGTCCGGGCGGGCGCGTGGGGGCTGATGCTGCCGGGCCCGGCGAGCGCGGACGGGGCAGCGGGCGCACGCTGGTAGAAGACGCCCGGAACGTCCCGGAGGTGTTCGTCATGACCAGGACCGCTGTCGGATGGCACATCGACCTCGAATTCGAGGAGGATACCCACCGCACGCGCGCGGCGGCGCTCGTCCGCCTCTCCGACGGAACAGAGGTACGCGCCCACGGCTACGCCAGCCGCCATCCCTCGGACGCCGACCAGCAGCGGGTCGGCGAGGAGATCGCGGGGGCCAGGGCGCTGAACGAACTGGCGATGAAACTGCTGACCAAGGCGCACGACGAGATCGACGAGGCGTCGGGGCGGAAGTCGTACCCGCTGACGTGATGCGGGGCGCTGTTTCGGGGGCTCCGCCCCCGTACCCCCGCTCCTCAATCGCCGGAGGGGCTTGATGGGCGCCCCCGGAACCGCGTTCGCGCCCATCGCGTCTCCCCGCTCATGGAGATCCAGAACTCGCGCCGCGAAGCCGTCACCGGCACCGCCGGCTGTCTGACCGCCTTCGCCGGAGCGCTCGCGGGCATCGTGCTCTGGGCGCCGCACGGCAAGGGCGGACTCCTCGACGGCTTCGAGGGCGCCTCCAACTGGAACGTGCTCCGGGTCGGCCTGCCCCTCATGATCCTCGGCGGGATCGCGGCGGCCCTGGCCGTGTTCTTCCTGGTCCGGGGCGACTGGAAGCGGGCGCTCGGTTGCGTCGCGGCCATCGGCGTCCTCTTCACGCTCGGCGTCGCCGTGGACGCGCTGGCCGGGGCGCCCAGGCCGGAGTGCTACGACCCCTGCTGAGCCCGCCCCGGCCGGCGGATCTACACCTCCGCCCGCAGCTCCTTCAGCCCCCGGATCACATAGCCCGGCTGCCACTCCGGCTCCGCCGTCATCCGCAGCGCGGGCGCCTTCCGCAGCAGCTCGCCGAAGGACGCGGCCAGCTCCAGCCGGGCCAGCGGGGCGCCCAGGCAGAAGTGGATGCCCGCGCCGAAGGTGATGTGCGGGTTGTCCGTACGGGACAGGTCCAGGGCGTCCGGCCGCGCGAACCGCTCCGGATCCCGGTTGGCCGAGCCGAACAGCAGCGCCACCTCCGCGCCCCGCCGGATCACCTGGCCGTCGATCTCGATGTCGTCCAGCACCCAGCGCTCGAACATCTGCAACGGGGTGTCGTAGCGCAGCAGCTCCTCGATCGCGGTGGGCAGCAGCGCGGGGTCGGCGCGCAGGGCGGCCAGTTGCTCCGGGTGGTGGAAGAGGGTGCGCCAGCCGTTCACGGTGGTGTTCACCGTCGCCTCGTGGCCCGCGTTCAGCAGCAGCACGCAGGTCGAGATCATCTCCTGCTCGGTCAGCCGCTCCCCCTCGTCGTGGGCGGCGATGAGGGCCGAGATCAGGTCGTCGCCGGGGTCGGTGCGCCGCTCGGCGATCAGCCCGCGCAGATACGCGGAGAAGTCCTCCGACGCCCGGACGGCAGCGGCCGCCGTCTCCTCGGAAGGGTTCAGCTCGAACATCCCGCAGATCGCCGCCGACCAGGGCCGCAGCAGCCCCCGGTCCGCCTCCGGGACGCCCAGCATCTCCGCGATGACCGCGACCGGCAGCGGCTCCGCGACCTCGGCCAGCAGGTCCCCGCCGCCCTTCGCCACGAACGCGTCGACCAGCTCGGCCGCCAGCCGCCTCACGGTCGGGGCGAGGTTCTCGACCGTACGCGGGGTGAACGCCTTGGAGATCAGCCGCCGGATCCGGGGATGGTCGGGGGCCTCCAGGTCGAGGATGCCCTGCCCGTTGAGCGTGGTGAACGGCTCGTGCTCGGGCGGCGGCGGGGTGCGGCCGAACTCCTCGTGGCTGAAGCGGTGCAGATACGTGCGCCCGAGCCGCCGGTCGCGCAGCAGGGCCGATACGTCGGAGTGGTGCGGGATCAGCCACTGCCCCGTCGGCTCGAACCAGTGCGCGCGGCCGGCGGCGCGCAGCGCGGTGTAGGCGGGGTACGGATCGGCGACGAACGCGGGCGACCAGGGATCGAAGGACACGTGCATGACCCGACGCTACCCGCGCCCGCCACCACCGCAAGGGGGTCGACGAAGGCTGGGGGCTACCCCGGGGTGACCAGCCGCGCCTCGTACGCGAACACCGCCGCCTGGGTCCGGTCGCGCAGCCCCAGCTTCACCAGGATGCGGCTCACATGCGTCTTGATCGTGGACTCGGCGACGATCAGGTGCGAGGCGATCTCCGCGTTGGAGAGCCCCTGCGCGATGAGCACGAGCACCTCCGTCTCGCGCTCGGTGAGATCCCCGATCCGGGCCAGCGCGGGCGGCCGCGGGGCCTCCGCGAGCTTGGAGAACTCGGTGATCAGCCGCCGCGTCACCGTGGGGGCGAGCAGCGCCTCGCCCGAGGCCACCACCCGTACCCCGTCCGCGAGCTGCCGGGCCGAGGCGTCCTTGAGCAGGAAGCCCGAGGCCCCGGCCCGCAGCGCCTGGTAGACGTACTCGTCGAGGTCGAAGGTCGTCAGCACCAGGACCTTGGCGTCGGCGTCCCGGGCGACGATCTCGCGGGTCGCCTCGATGCCGTTCATCTCCGGCATCCGGATGTCCATCAGGACGACGTCCGGGCGCAGGGCGGCGACCTGGGCGAGCGCCTGCCGGCCGTCCAGCGCCTCGCCCACGACGGTGATCCCGGGCATCGCGTTGAGCAGGACGGAGAAGCCCTCGCGGACCATCATCTGGTCGTCGACGATCAGGACCCGGATGTCGGTGTCGCTCATGCCCGGCCGTCCCGGTCGATGACGACGGTGTCGGCGTTGCCTTCCGCCGCGTCCCGGGACTCCGGCCGCTGCTCCGGCTGCTCCGACAGCGGTACGGGGAGGAAGACGGCGACCTCGTACCCGCCCTCGGCCGTCGTCCCGGCCGTCATCTCGCCGTTCAGCATCGCGACGCGCTCCCGCATCCCGGTGATCCCGTGCCCGGCCCCCGGCGAGGGCTTGACCAGGCCCCGCGCGGGCCCGTTGACCACGCGCAGCCCGAGCCCGCCGAGGACGTAGCTCAGCTCGACCCTGGCCGAGGAGCCCGGCGCGTGCCGCAGGCTGTTGCTCAGGGCCTCCTGGACGATCCGGTACGCGGAGAGCTCCACGCCCTGCGGCAGCTCGCGGACGGCCCCGGTGATCACCTTCTCCGTCTCCAGGCCCGTCTCGCGGACGTTGTCCAGCAGCCCGTCGAGCGCGGCGAGGGTGGGCTGCGGGGCGTCCGGGGCCTCGTAGTCCTCCGCCCTTACGACGCCGAGGACGCGGCGCAGCTCGGTGAGGGCGGCCACCGCGTTCTCCCGGATGGTGACGAAGGCCTGCTCCAGCTCCGGGGGCGGGTTCTCGACCCGGTACGGGGCGGCCTCGGCCTGGATGGCGACGACGGACATGTGGTGCGCCACCACGTCGTGCAGCTCCCGGGCGATGGTGGTGCGCTCCTCCAGCAGCGTGCGCCGGTCGCGCTCGACGGCGGTGACGGTGCGCTGCACGGTGACCTCGCGTTCGGCGTCGCGCCGGATCTGGACCACGGCGACGACGAGCAGCGCGAAGGCGGAGAGCGTGACCAGGGGCGCGGTGATCGACGGGTCGCCGCCCTCCAGCAGCATCCCGAACAGCAGGGTCAGCAGCCACATCCAGGCGGCGGTACGGGGCCGGGTCCGGGCGGCCACGACCACCAGGACCACCACCTGCGCCCCGAAGGCGCTCGGCCCCCACAGCTCGCCGCCCACGACCCCGCAGAAGACGGTCGCCAGCATCGAGGCCCAGAAGGCGGCGACCGGCCTGACGAGGGTCATCGCCACCGCGATCGCCGGCACCAGGCCCATCAGGAGGCGGAACCGCCACTCGGCGAATCCGGCCATCATCACGAGGAAGGCGGCGAACAGCACCAGGGCGTGCGGGGTCCAGACGACGAACCTGCGCAGCCCCTCGGGCAGCCGCCGGACGACCCGTCCGTCGGGGTTCAGCGGCGGCAGGGGACGGTAGGCGAGCACCTGGCGGAAGAGGTCCTCCCGCAGGCCGTCTATCGCCCCTGCGGCTGCCCGGAACTCCGGGCCACTGTTCTTTGTCTGGGTCTCGGTCACGCTTCCACGGTAGGCGGCGGCGAACGGCGGGTCGTCAGCATCGCTACGGATTCCGGGGCGTCCGTCTCAAGGACTACCCGCCTCCACCGTGCCGCGCGGGGGATCCCGTCAGGCCCCCGGGCGGAAGTGCTCCGCGTGCTCCTCGGCCCACTGCGCGAAGGTCCGTGCCGGGCGTCCGGTGACCTTCTCCACCGTGTCGACCACGGTCCGGCCCTCGGGCGGGGTGTCCCGGTAGACGTCGATCATGAACGCGATCACGTCCTCGGGCATCCCGTTCGCCCGCCACCCCTCCAGCGCCTGCTCCTCGGTGAGCTCGACCAGCTCGACGTCCGCGCCCCGGGCCGCCGCGATCGCCGCCGTCTTGTCACCCAGCGTCAGCGCCTGCGGACCGGTGACCAGGTACTCCTGGCCGCCATGACCGTCCTCGGTGAGCGCGACGGCCGCCACAGCGCCGATGTCCGCCTCGTGGACCATCGCGCTCAGCCGGCCCACGAACGGCTCGCGCACCACGCCCTCGCTCTTGATGCCGGGCGCCCACTCCAGGGCGTTCGCCATGAACTCCACCGGCATCACGACCGTCCAGGCGAAGTCGCTCGCGCGCACCGCCGTCTCCATCGGGGTCGCCCCGCCGCCGTGCAGCACGGTCACCCGGCGCACGCCCGCCTTCTTCGCCAGGGCGAGGATCTCGTCGGCGGTCTCCAGCGGGGCGAAGAACTCGCCGCCGAAGGTGATGAGGTGCAGCCCGGTCACCCCGTCCAGCGCGGGGGCCAGCGACGCCGGGTCCGTCAGGTCGCCGCGCACGACGTCGACCCCGGCCGGGAACTCCGCCCGCGCCGGATCGCGGGTCAGGGCCCGGACGTGCTCGCCGCGCTCCAGCAGCTGCTCGACCACGCGGCGGCCGACCGTTCCCGTGGCCCCGGTCACCAGGATCGTCATGAGGATCTCCTTCGTCGGTTCCCGCTCCCTCCGAGCGGCAACAGGACCAACGTAGAGACCCTTGCGGACACCCTCGGTCCTCTACCCGGAAGGGGTCACCAGGCGAGCTGGGTGATCTCCTCGGCCACCACCGCGCAGGCGTCGGCGGCCGGATCGATGAGCGGGAAGTGCCCGACGCCGCCGAGCAGGGTCAGCCCGACCGTCTCGCCGGACTTGGCCGCCGCGTCGACGTACGCCTCGGAGACGGCCTGGGGTACGACGATGTCCTCGACGCCCTGCACGATCGCGGTGGCGATCCCGGTCGGCAGCAGCGCCCCGGGGTCGGCGTGTGCCGCCCGATCCTCGAAGTCACCCTCTCCGCCCAGGAGTTGAGTGACAGCGCCGCCGCAGACCCCGAGCTCGACCGCCGCCGCGAAGTCCGCGATCGGGGCGAGGGCGACGACCCCGCGCAGCGGCGGCGGGGCGGGCAGCCGCCACGGCGACCCCTCGGGCAGGACGTGCCGCGCCGCCGCCCACAGGGCGAGGTGACCGCCCGCCGAGTGCCCGGTGACGACGATCCGCCGGACATCGGCGCCCGGCAGCTCGCGGGCGGCCAGCACGGGCATCGCGTCCAGGGCCGCGGCCACGTCGTCGAAGGTCTCCGGCCAGCGCCCCGCAACGGGGTCGGCGCCCGGAGCGACCGGGTCGGCCCCCGGAGCGTGCTGCTCCTCGCCGCCGCGCCGGTACTCCACGCTCGCCACGGCGAAGCCCCGGCGGGCCAGGAAGTCCGCGAGCGGGGAGACATGGGCCCGGTCGTACGGGGCCCGCCAGGCGCCGCCGTGCAGGAGGACGACGAGCGGGGCGCCGGTGCGGCCGTCGCGTGGGGCGTAGAAGTCGACGACCTGGTCGGGGTGGTCCCCGTAGGCGGCGGTGGCGTCGGGGGCGACGGGAGGG
>NZ_JAFEUF010000136.1 GCF_016901035.1 Streptomyces durocortorensis | reverse complement strand
GGGGGGGCGCGGCGGCGCGCGTCCGGCCGCCCGCCGGCGGGGCGGTGTCCGGCGCGCGCGGCGTGCTCGCGTCAGGCCGCCCGGCGCGCCCGCCCGGCCCCCCCCCCCCCCCCCCCCCCCTTCGGCATGCCACCCCGGGTTGTCCGGAAACGGCTGATGCCATCCCTCCATGGCCCGGGCTGCCGATGTCATCCCTCGGCGCCCCGGGCTGCCGATCTCACCCCTCGGCGGCCCGGCTTCCCATCGCCGCGGCGAACGAGTCGGGGTCGCCGTCGTAACCGCGTACGGTCGAGCGGAAGCCCCACAGCCCCGAGCCGTCCCGGGTGAACTCCCCTACGACCGCCGCGGTCGCCCACGCCACGTCGGAGAAGTCGTTCTCGGCCAGGACCGTGTAGCCCTCGCCGATCTCCATCGCCGTGCTCCCTATGGCGCCGAACGTCTTGTGCCCGTCGCGCTGCTGGATGGCGACACCGACCACCACCCGCCCGTACCGCTCCGCCAGCCGGTTCAGCTCGATGGTCATGACCTCGTCGAAGCCGAACCCCTGGCCGGTCCGGCTGTCCCGGTTCAGAGTGATGGTGCCGTCCGGCGAGCGGCTGTCGAAGTGGACCAGGTAGGCGGGGGCGCCGTACGGCTCGTCGGCCGGGTAGGTCGCCGCGATGATGTCGAGGTCGTTGGCGGCCGCCCCGTGCGGGCTCGGATCCCATTTGACCCGCACTTCGACCTTCTCGATGTCCTTGTTCGGAGTGCTCAACGGACTCCCCTCCCGGCCGACGGCCCACGGACCGTTCTCATCACCCGATACACGATGGACCCGATCATGTACGGAACCGGCCGCTGAACCAACTGTCCCGGGTTCGGACGGCGGATTCGGGCCATCCGCCCTCAGTGCGGGATCCTGCGCGGCGGGCGCTGCCGGACCTCCTCGCGGAACAGCTCGATCGCCCTGCTGACCTGACGCATCAGGTGCGTGTCCTCGATCCGGTCCAGATAGAGGCACTGGCCGGCCAGCCCGTCGAGTTCGAAGGCGAAGTACAGGGCCATCAGCGGGTTGACGAAAAGCTCGCTCCCCTTGGTGCGCGAGGTGAACTGCACGTCCCCGAACTCCCCCCGTACGGCTGCCGCTATGGAACCGTTGACGATGCTCGGATGCTCCCGCGTCTCTTCCTGGGCGTGGGCGACCGCGTCGAGGAACAGCGCGCCCTCCCGGCTCGTACGGGGTACGGAGAACGCACCCAGATACGCGCCCGCGCGCTCCAGCGCCGCGATGTTCTCCAGGACCAGGCCGTGGCTCACCCCGTGGTACGCGTCGACGCCGAACCCGATGGACACGACGAGGCGTTCGGGGCCCTCGATCCCGGCGAGCGCCGCGACGCTGGTGAGATCCTCCTCCGGCGTGCCGAGCCCCGACTCGTCCCCGCGCATCAGGATGTCCGTACCGCCGTCCACGAGGACGACCGCGTCGATGTCGTACCGCTCGATCAGCGCCCGGTACGCGGCGCGCAACGGCTGGACCCCGACCCGGGACAGCGCGTGCACCGTGCCCGGGTAGCCGTGCCGGGTGAGCCACCGGGCGAGGGCGCGCTCGGGGAAGTACGGCTGGTGCGGGGCGGTGTCCGGGGTGATCACCGCGAGATCGGGGGCCGCCCAGGCCTCCAGCGGAAGGCCTTCGACCGCGCTGAAGGTCAGGTTGGCGAGCTGGACCTCCTTGCCCTGGTGCATCAGCGAGAGCGCCAACGGCAGCCCGGCGTAGATGTCGAAGCCCCCTCCCGCACCCGCCACGAGGATGCGCCGGGCGGAGGCGAGCCGACTGAACAGAGGATGGGCGTGCAGCGTCGTCATGGTGATCATTGTGCGAGCGGAACGCCCGGTTCGAGTGCACTCCTTCGGACCGTGACGCGTGCCACGTTCCGCGCCGTACGATGGCGCGGTGCTGGTGAAGTGGATTCGCTGTTCCGTGGTGGACCGTCATGGTTTCGAACGGGGGCAGCGGAAGTGGGCGGGGCTGCTCGGCGAGCCGGGGTTCAGAGGACAGAGCGGCGGGTGGAGCCGAACGCGCCCCGATGTCGCCCATGTCTTCGCGTTCTGGGAGAACCGCGTCTTCTACGACTCCTTCATGGCGCGCGGGCACGACCGGCTGGCCGCCGGGCAGTCGGGCATGTTCCGCGATATGCAGGTCACGCTCTTCGAGCGCCGCTTCGACGTGAAGACGGGTTTCGAGCCCCACTTCGCGGAGGCGGACGTCGTCAGGATCGCGCACAGCCGGGTCCACGAGGAGCGCGCCGAGCACTTCGTGCTGATGCAGCAGCAGGTGTGGAATCCCGCCATGGCCGGGTCGCCCGGCATGCTGCGCGGGGTGTTCGGCGAGGCGCCGGGCAACGAGTTCCTGGCGCTGTCCCTGTGGAAGTCGAGCGCCGAGCGCGGCAAGTACCGCGCGGCCGGGGCCGAGCGGCTGGCGGCCCGGGCGCAGACCGAGACGGACGTGATCGCGCTGACGGGGGACGTCGTGGAGCTGGACCCCTCCTGGACGGTGTAGACGCGGCCTGCGCGGTGCCCGATCACCCGTGCGGGCCCGACTCGATCTAGGCTCGGGTCATGGCACGACCGCAGCGCATTGTCCTCGTCCGGCACGGCGAGTCCGAGGGCAACGCCGACGACACGGTGTACGAGCGGGAGCCCGACCACGCGCTCCGGCTCACCGCCGCCGGTCTGCGGCAGGCCCGGGAGACCGGCCGGGAGCTGCGCGAGCAGTTCGGCGACGAGGGGGTGAGCGTCTACATCTCGCCGTACCGCCGCACCCACGAGACGTTCCGGGCCTTCGATCTCGACCCGGCGCGCGTCCGGGTCCGCGAGGAGCCCCGGCTGCGTGAGCAGGACTGGGGCAACTGGCAGGACCGGGACGACGTACGCCTCCAGAAGGCCTACCGGGACGCCTACGGGCACTTCTTCTACCGCTTCGCCCAGGGCGAGTCCGGGGCCGACGTCTACGACCGGGTCGGGGCGTTCCTGGAGAGCCTGCACCGGAGCTTCGAGGAGGGTGACCACCCGGAGAACGTCCTGCTCGTCACCCACGGACTGACGATGCGGCTGTTCTGCATGCGCTGGTTCCACTGGTCGGTCGCGGAGTTCGAGTCGCTGTCCAACCCGGGCAACGGCGAGACGCGGACCCTGCTCCTCGGGGAGAACGGCCGCTACACCCTCGACCGGCCCTTTCAGCACTGGCGGACCCCTGAACCGTACGGCCGCACCGGTTAGAGTGGCTGTGCGATGACCGCTGATTCTGCTTCCGCGCGGCGCTTCGAACGCGCCCTGGCCAGCCTGCGTGGGCTGTCCGTGGGAGACGCCCTGGGCTCCCAGTTCTTCGTCCCCGTCAACTACCCCCTGCTGAAACAGCGGGCCCTGCCGCCCGGGCCCTGGCAGTGGACCGACGACACCGAGATGGCCGCCTCGGTCCTGGCCGTGCTCGCCGCCCACGGCCGTATCGACCAGGACGCGCTCGCCCGCTCCTTCGCCGAGCACCACGACTTCGACCGGGGCTACGGCCCCGCCGTCAACCGGCTCCTCCGGCTCGTACGGGAGGGCGGCGACTGGCGGGAACTGGCCTCGGCGCTGTTCAAGGGACAGGGCTCCTGGGGCAACGGTTCGGCGATGCGCATCGCGCCGCTCGGCGCCTGGTACGCGGACGACCCGGAGCAGGCCACGCACCAGGCGGAGATCTCCTCGTACACCACGCACCAGCACCGCGAGGCCGTCGTCGGCGCGATGGCCGTGGCCGCCGCCGCGTCGCTCGCCGCAGCCCCCGGCGGACCGCCGAGCCCTGAGGACCTCCTCGACGGCGTCATCGCGCTCGTGCCCCGCAGCGCGGTCGGCGCGGGGCTGCGCCGGGCCCGCGACATGCTGGACTACCGGGACGCGGGGACGGTCGCCGCGGTCCTCGGCAACGGCCGCCGGACCAGCGCCCACGACACCGTGCCGTTCGCGCTCTGGTCGGCCGCCAGGAGCCTCGGGGACTACGAGGAGGCGTTCTGGGTGACGGCCCAGGCGGGCGGCGACGTCGACACGACGTGCGCCATCGTCGGCGGTGTCGTCGCGTCGAGCGAGGCCGGAGCGCCGCCCGCCGAGTGGCTGGCGCAGACGGAGGAACCGCCGGCGTGGCTGACCCTTTCCCTGCGCTGACCCCGTCCCTGCGCTGACCCTCAGGCTGTTCGGCTCCTCTGTCACGGTCCTGCCACAGGATCACTCTGCGTGTCTGCGAACGTGAGTTCGGTACTACTCTTTCGGCCACGCCGCCCCTGGTTGATCTTGAGGGCGCGCACCGAATGAGACACCGGGCCGGGCGTACGGCTGTGGGCCGCGCCCGGAGCCGGTGGGGGAGGGGCCCCATGTCCGATCAGTCGTCCGAAGCGTCCAGACCGCCGGAGCAGTCACCGGAAGCCGGTCAGCAACAGCAACAGCAACCGCAAGCGCCGGAAGCCGGTCCGGAACAGCAACCGCAATCACCGGCGCCCACCGAGACCGCCGCGCCCGCCCAAGCCATCAAGACCACCGCGACCGCCGGCACACCGGCCCGCGCCGGCATACCAGCAGCCGGACCCGGCAACCCTTGGCAGCACGGTGCGGGGACGCCCGGAGTCAAGAACAGTACGGGTGACGGCGCGACGGCCCGGCTCCGGCCGCCCGCTCCGCCCCTGATCCGTCCCGCCGTGCTCTGGTCCGTCCTGGCCACCGCCGTCCTGAGCGCGCTCTTCCTGGGCGACGGACTCGGGGTGAACCTGCTCATCGTGGCGGTGCCCGCCTCGCTGGCGGCGTTCTTCGCCGCACGGTCGGCGGGCCGCGGACTGCGGCCCTGGACCGCGACCTGGGCGGTCGGGGGCCTCGCGCTGCTCGCCGTGCCCGCGCTCCGGGACGCCGGCTGGCCCACCTTCCTCGCCGTGGTCTCCGCCTTCGCGCTCGGCTCGCTGGCGCTGCACGGCAGCCGCAGCTGGCTGGGCGTGTTCATCGGCTCGCTGGGCCTGTTCGACTCGGTCGTCCCCGGCATCATCTGGGGCGTACGGGGGATACGCGCCCGCGCCGACGGCTCCCGGGCGCGCTGGGGTTCGGCCCTGCGCACCACGGCGGTGGCCCTTGTGCTGCTCGTGGTGTTCGGAACCCTCTTCGCGAGCGCGGACGCCGCCTTCGCCGACCTGCTGGGCGACCTCATGCCCGACGTCTCGGTCGGCGAGGGGCCCTGGCGGATCTTCCTGTTCGCGCTCGGTCTGGCGGGCGCACTCGCCGCCGCGTACGCCGCCGCGGCCCCGGTGCGCTGGGACGGCGTCACTGTACCGCCCGGCAAACCGCGGGGACGGGCCGAATGGGCCCTTCCGTTGATCGTGCTCAACCTGCTCTTCGCCGCGTTCATCACCCTCCAGCTCGTCGTCCTCCTCGGGGGTTACGAGAAGGTGCGGGCGGAGACCGGACTCGACCACGCCGAGTACGCCCGCCAAGGCTTCTGGCAGTTGCTGTGGGCCACCCTGCTCACCCTCCTCGTGATCGCCCTGGCCCTGCGCTGGGCGCCACGCGGCGGCAGCCGGGACCGGACGCTGGTGCGCGCCGTCCTCGGCACCCTGTGCGTGCTCACCCTCGTCGTCGTCGCCTCCGCGCTGCGCCGCATGGACTTGTACGTCGACGAGTACGGCCTGACCAGGCTGCGGATATCCGTGGCCGCGATGGAGCTCTGGCTCGGGGTGGTCCTCGTCCTGATCCTGGCGGCCGGTGTCTTCGGGGTCCGGTTCCTGCCGCGGGCCATCGCGGTGAGTGCGGCGGCCGGGGTCCTGGCCTTCGGGCTGCTCTCGCCGGACGGACTGATCGCCGAGCAGAACGTCCAGCGCTTCGAGGACGGCAAGTCGACCGGCATCGACATCGACTACGTCAAGGACCTGTCCGCCGACGCCGTACCCGCCCTGGACCGGCTGCCCGAACCGGAACGCTCCTGTGCGCTGCGGATCATCCAGAACGAGGTTCTCCACTCCGATGCCCCCTGGTACGCGACCAGCTGGGGAGAGACGCGGGCGAAGGAGATCCTGGAGAAGCGGCCGGTGCTGGGCGACGCGCGCGCATGCTACGGCGTGGGCCGGGACGGATCCCGCGACGGCTACGAGCCGGACGACGGCGGCTACGACCCGTACTGAGCAACGGCCTTCGAGCGGCAGTACCGCTTCGATCCGACGCACCCCGAGAGCCCGTGGCCCCTCTGAACTCCACGGGGTTCAGAGGGGCCACGGGCCCCTCGTGACCGCCCTCGATGGCTGATTCGCGGTACGCGCGGCGCCCCGGGGTGTTGCTGCCGCGGCTGTCGGCGTACGCTGGCTGGCGCCATGCCGTACGAACCACCCACGCACACCGTCGAGCGCTCGATTCGCGCTACCACCGGTGCCAGGACCGTCGCCGGTGTCGATGAGGTCGGACGCGGTGCGTGGGCCGGACCCGTCACCGTGTGCGCGGCGATCACCGGCCTGCGCCGACCGCCCGAAGGTCTCACCGATTCCAAGCTGTTGACCCCCCGGCGGCGCGCCGAGCTCGACCCCGTGCTGCGGAACTGGGTCACCGCCTACGCCCTGGGCGACGCCTCGCCGCAGGAGATCGACGACCTCGGAATGACCGCCGCCCTCCGGCTCGCCGCCGTGCGCGCCCTGGAGGGGCTGCCGGTGCGCCCCGACGCGGTGATACTCGACGGCAAGCACGACTACCTGGGCGTTCCCTGGAAGGTCCGCACCGTGATCAAGGGCGATCAGTCCTGTATCGCGGTCGCGGCGGCCTCCGTGATCGCCAAGGTGCACCGTGACCGGATGATGGCCGAGCTCGGTGCCGCGTCCGAGGACTGCGGCGACTTCGCCTTCGACGCCAACGCGGGATATCCCTCGCCCGTGCACCGGGCCGCGCTGGAGGAGCGGGGGCCCACGGCCCACCACCGCCTCTCCTGGTCGTACCTGGACGCGCTGCCCCGGTGGCAGCACCTGAAGAAGGTCCGTATTTCCGCCGAGGCGGCCGCACTCGAAAGCGGGGGCCAGCTCGGCTTCGAATTCTGATCGCGCACACGCGCCCCTTTTCCCGGCGCCGACGACCTCGGCGTCCGACAACCAGACCACCGTCATGCCTCTGATCTCCGAGGAGCCTCAGATTCCCGAGAGCGCCCAGGGTCCCCGCGTCACTCCGGCCACCGGCCGCACCGCGCCGACCCTCCAGCTGATCCCGGCCCCGGTCGCCGGTGCGCTCGACGCGGCCGAGGGAGCCGTCGACCTGCTGCTGGAGTCCGGTCGTGCACCGGGCGACATCCTGGTGCTGACCACCGGCGAACAGCACCCGTGGGCCGCCCACGAGCTGTCCTTCGGCGAAGCGTCGTACTGGGCTCAGCACGACGCGGGCGACGACGTCTTCTTCGCCGACCTCTCCGCGGCGGACCGGGCGCGGTCCCGGCCCGTGGTCGTCGTCGCGGTCAACGGCGACGGCGACGGCGACCGGACCGTGGCGCGTACCCTGCCCGTCGCGCGTGACCGCGCGGCCGCGCTGCTGATCGTCTGCGGAGACCCGCGGACGATCAACTCCGCACTCGGCGCCGGGGTCTGACCGGACCCCGCCGGGGGGGGGGGGGGGCCGCCGGGGCCGGCGGGCGGGCGCCCCGCGGCCGCCACGCGGGGCGGGCGGGGCCGCGGCCCCCGGGGCCCGGCCCGGGGCGGGGGGGCGGGGTTGGTTTGGGGGCGCGGCCCCCGGGGTCTAAAAAACCCCCCCCGGGGGGGGGGGGGCGGCCCCCCCCCGGGGGGGGCCCCGCCCCCCCCCCGGGGGGCCCGGGGGCACGCTCAGCGGGCCGCGGTGCGGCGCAGTGCCTCCACCGCTCCGCCGCCCGACCGGGTCGGGGCGGTCAGGTGGTCGGCGACGGCGTCGGCCAGGAGCGAGGGCTCCGACAGCGAACTGGGCCGTCGCCCGCCCCTTCCCTCGCCGAGCACCTGCCAGCCGCCGCGGGTGAGCGTGATGTAGGCACCACAGCGCAGCCCGTGCAGAGTGCAGGCGTCCCTGAGGCCCCACATCCACGCACCGTCCTCCTCGGTCCACCGTTCGTCGCCGTCACGGCAGTAGAGAAGGACGGCCGTACGGACCGGCGTACGGCGGCGCAGATCGTGCGGGATGACCCGCCGCAACTGCGCCAGCAGGGCGTTGCGGAACTCCCAGCCGTCCGCGGGCACCGTGGCCCGGCGGGCGAACGAGGCGCTCGCCGTGAGCCGTTCCTCATGATCGAGGACCGCGACCACGGCGGTGGCCGGAGTCGGCCGGTGGCGGGAGTGCAGCCCGCTGACGACCTCCCGGGGGCTGCGGAGCAGGGGTATCCCCGCCGAGGCCCACTCCGCTGGTTCGAGCATCCGGGCAAGGCGGTTGACGGAGTCTGCGGAAACCGCGGACGCCGCTGTCGAAGTGGCTGTGGACGGGGCGAATCCGAAGGTCACGGTCCTCCCTTCGCTACGCGCCCACGGTGCGGGCAGGGTCGAGTGAGGGCGCGCCGCGGCACAGCCCTTCCGGGCCCGGCGAGAACTGTGCGGGGGCGCTTCCCATCCTCCCTGGCCTACCGGCGGGCGGCAACGAGCAATTACTGCGGCTGACGGGAATCAGCCGGAATGACACTGATATCCCTGCCCAGACCTGCCCGGGATGACTCCCCCTGTCACCCCTGAACCGCGAGGACCAGCGGAAACACCCCCTGGGCTCCGGCCCGCCTCAGGAGGCGCCCCGCCACGGCCAGGGTCCAGCCGGTGTCCGCCAGATCGTCCACCAGCAGAACGGGACCGTCGGCCGCCGTCAACGCCGCCGCCAGCTCCGGCTCCACGACCAGGGTCTCGTGCAACGCCCGCACCCGCTGCGCGCTGTTGGTCTGGGACATCCGCACCTCCTCGGAGCCCGGCGCATAGGAGACCGTCCCGAGCAGGGGCATCCGGCCGATCTCGGAGATGCGCCGGCCGAGCGACTCGACCAGTTGCGGCCTGCGGCGCGAGGCGACGGTCACCACGCCGACCGGCCGGGGAGCCGCGTCCGCCGCCCCGGAGGCCCAACCGCCCGGCCCCTTCGCCCAGTCGGCGAGCACGGTGACCACGGCGTTGGTGACATCGTCCGGCACCGCAGCGTCCGGGGCCTGCGCGGCGAGCATGGGGCGCAGCCGGTTGCCCCAGCCGATGTCGGAGAGCCGGCCGAGCGCCCTGCCGGTGAAGGACAGTTCGCCCGCGGGGATACGCCCCTTGAGCTCGATGCCCACCGCGGGCAGACCGGTGGGCCACATCTTGCGGGGCTCGACCTCCACACCGGGCCGGCCCAGCTCGGTGCGCGCTCCGTCCAGGGCGGCGGTGGACACCTTGTCGTCGAAGCGGGCGCCCGCGCAGTTGTCACAGCGACCGCAGGGAGCGGCCTCTTCGTCGTCCAGACGCAGCCGCAGGAACTCCATCCGGCACGCCGTCGTCGAGGCGTAGTCGCGCATGGCCTGCTGCTCGGCCTCCCGCTGCCGGGCGACCCAGGCGTAGCGCTCGGCGTCGTAGACCCAGGGGGTGCCCGTGGAGATCCAGCCGCCCTTGACGCGCTTCACGGCTCCGTCGACGTCCAGCACCTTGAGCATCGTCTCCAGCCGGGTCCTGCGCAGATCGACCAGAGGCTCCAGAGCGGGAAGCGACAGGGGCCGCTCCGCGTGGGCCAGAACGTCCAGGGTGCGCCGCACCTGCTCCTCGGGAGGGAAGGCGACGGAGGCGAAATACTGCCAGATCGCCTCGTCCTCCTTCCCGGGGAGCAGCAGCACCTCGGCATGCTCCACCCCGCGTCCCGCACGCCCGACCTGCTGGTAGTAGGCGATGGGGGAGGAAGGAGACCCCAGATGCACGACGAAACCGAGGTCGGGCTTGTCGAACCCCATGCCCAGCGCGGACGTGGCGACCAGCGCCTTGACCCGGTTGGCCAGCAGATCGTCCTCGGCCTGCTGCCGGTCGGCGTTCTCGGTCCGCCCGGTGTAGGAGGCCACCGGGTGCCCGTTCTGGCGCAGATAGGCGGTGACCTCCTCGGCCGCCGCCACGGTCAGCGTGTAGATGATTCCGGAGCCGGGAAGCTCACCGAGATGGTCGCCCAGCCAGGCCAGCCGGTGCGCCGCGTTGGGCAGTCGCAGCACGCTCAGGCTCAGGCTCTCCCGGTCCAGCGGTCCCCGCAGAACCAGTGCGTCCGTCCCGGCTCCGGTGCCCAGCTGCTCCGCGACGTCCGCCGTCACGCGGGCGTTGGCCGTGGCGGTGGTGGCGAGCACCGGCACCCCGGTCGGCAGGTCGGCGAGCATCGTCCGCAGCCGCCGGTAGTCGGGCCGGAAGTCGTGCCCCCAGTCGGAGATGCAGTGGGCCTCGTCGACCACCAGGAGCCCGGTCGCCGCAGCCAGCTTCGGCAGCACCTGGTCGCGGAAGTCGGGGTTGTTGAGCCGCTCGGGGCTCACCAGCAGGACGTCCACCTCGCCCGCCGCCACCTCGGCCTGGACGCTCTCCCACTCCTCCGTGTTGGACGAATTGATCGTGCGGGCGCTGATCCCGGCCCGGGCGGCGGCCGCGACCTGGTTGCGCATCAGCGCCAGCAGCGGTGAGACGATCACGGTCGGGCCGCTGCCCTGCGCGCGGAGCAGCGACGTCGCCACGAAGTAGACGGCGGACTTGCCCCAGCCGGTGCGCTGCACGACCAGCGCCCTGCGCTTGTCGGCGACGAGCGCCTCGATGGCCACCCACTGGTCCTCGCGCAGCACGGCCGTACCGGTGGCATCGCCCACCAGGCGGGCGAGGACGGAATCGGCCGAAGCCCTGAGCGCTGCACGATCTGCGTTGGTCATGCCCCTATGCAACCTGATGACCACGACAAACCGCGAACGACGACGCGAGCCTGTGGATAACGTTATCCACAGGGGTCGCGGGACGGGGCGGGCTGCGGGACCGTCGAGCCATGAACAAGCACCACGAATCCACCGGCCCCGCCGGGGAGCAGCAGATCACCCTGCGCGGCCCCGCCGAGCTCGCCGACGCCCTCCCGTATCTCATGGGCTTCTATCCCAACGACAGCGTCGTGATGGTCGCCCTGCACGGCGGCCAGGGCCGGTTCGGCGGCCGGCTCCGGCTCGGAATTCCGCAGGCGCCCGGCGAATGGGGGCCGGTCGCCGACCAGTTGGCGGAGTGCCTGGTCTCGGGGAGCGAGCGCCGTGAAGGACGGCCCGACGCGATCGTGCTCTTCCTCTGCCAGGACTCGCCGGACGGTGCGGGCGGCCGGCAGACGATGGAGCGGCTCAAGCCGTTCGCACAACGTCTGCGCACGGCGTGCGGAGCGCTCGACGTGCCCGTCCTCGAAGCCCTCTGCATCTCCGACGGCCGTTACTGGTCCTACTGCTGTCCCGACCCCCGATGCTGCCCCGACCAGGGGAATCCCCTGGCCATGCCCGGCACCACGGTGATGGCCGCGGCCGCCACCTACGCGGGCGTCCACGTCCGGGGCACGCTGCGCGACATGGAAGGCCGGCTCCAGCCCCTGCGGACCCCGGCAGCCGTGCGGGCACAGGAGAAGGCCCTGGACAGGGTCGGAACGGCGCTGCTGCCGAGGCTTCTCGACGAGCGGGCCAGGCGGGATGTGGCGGGGGAGACCCTCCGGCTCGCGCGCCGGCTCATGGACCGGATCGAGGAGGCACAGCCCGCGCCACCCGCGCTCTCGGACGCCGGGGACGACCAGTTGATCGGTTCCGACGAGGCCGCCGCCGTCATCCTCGGGCTCCAGGACCGCGAGACCCGGGACAGGGCCGCCGCCTGGATGGAGGGGCCGGAAGCCCAAGCGGCCCTGCGGCTGTGGCGGACGCTGGCCCGGCGCTGCGTCGCACCGTACGGCGAGCACGCCGCCGCTCCGCTCACCCTGGCGGGCTGGGTCTCCTGGTCCACCGGCGACGAGCCGGGCGCGCGGGTCGCCCTGGCCCTGGCACTGCGCGCCGATCCCGACTACACGTTCGCCCAACTGCTGCACCGGGCCTGCAATGAGGGGCTTGATCCGGAAGCCCTGCGCCGTTGCCTGCGCGAGGCGGCCGCAGAGGACACGGGCGTCGGTGCCGAAGCGCCGGAGGCGGTGGTGGAGACCGTCGCCGACCGGGGAGCCGTTCCCCTGCACGTCCGCAAGGTCCGCCCGCTGCCCGGCGGGGGCGGACGCCGAGGGCGCGCTCCTCGGAGTCCGGGCACCGATCGCGGGAAGGCGTCACCCGGCTCGACCTCCCCCCGGACCCCGGTGACCGGGCGGCGGACACGCGACGCCCGGCGGTACGGGCGTCGCGGCAGCAGGACGCGACGATGAACCGGACGCCCCCTGGCCGATGAACCGGCGAGGGAGCTGGTGAAGGCGAAGGTGAAGGGGCAGGCGAAAGCCGGCCGGCTAGCCTGCCGGCCGGCCGGGATCCGTGCCTTCGGCCCCGGGATCCCTGTCCTCGGCCTCGGGATCCGCGGCCTCACCCCGCCTGGTCCAGAACTGACGCGGCGCGAACCCCTCGCGCCGCAGCCAGTGTTCTGTGTAGACGATCCGCTGAGCCTCGATCACCACGAGAGGTCCCGACGGGGGTTCGTCGAGCGAACGTGACCGCTCGACATGGTCGGACTGCCAGCGGAACGCCGGCCAGTAGTGCTCGAAATCCCGGTCGTGCTCCGACAGCACACGCGCGCGCCCGAAGAGTTGGGCCCCTCGGCTGCTGGCCTGTCCGACCAGCGGAGCGAAGATTCCCACCGACACCCGGGGGTCCGCGGCCAGGTTCCGCATCTTCGGCGACCCGGGGGCGGTGCTGAACATCACCGCGAAGTCGAGGTGGAAGTACCGCACCGGCGTCGCGAGCGGCCCTTCCGGACCCGCCGTCGCGAGCACGCACATGTTCTGTGACGACAGCAGGTTGAGTATCCGCTCCTCCAGACGCTCTCGATCCAGACGCTTCTTCGGGGACGGGCCGGCGAGCCACGGGTTGGTCATAGGCATGACCGACTGTCCCACTGAACGGCCGCTCCGATCCCACCGCGGCGCCCTGAGCCGCGCCGCATCCCGAACCGTGGGACATGGACTGATCACGAGCATGCTGAAGGGAGTGTTTATCGTCAGGCAGACGACTATGATCGCGGCATGCCGCCCTACGACCCGTCGACCTTCCCGCCCTTCGCAGTCACCGTCGACCTGGTCGTGCTCACCGTGCGCCGTCACGCGCTCTGCGCGCTGGTCGTCCGCCGCGGAGAGACCCCGTTCCAGGGCCGATGGGCGCTGCCCGGCGGTTTCGTCAGGCTGGACGAGGACCTGGAGTCCGCGGCAGCGCGGGAGCTCGTGGAGGAAACCGGCCTCTGCGCACACGACCCGGCGAGACCGGCCGCGGGCAACGGCGCACATCTGGAGCAGCTGGCCACCTACGGCGACCCGGCGCGCGACCCCCGGATGCGGGTGGTCAGCGTCGCCCACCTCGCCCTCGCACCGGACCTTCCCGCGCCCCGGGCGGGCGGTGACGCCAACAGTGCGCGCTGGGCGCCGGTCGAGGACCTGCTGCACCCCGGCACGGACCGGGAGGGCGATCAGGCGGCTCCGCTGGCCTTCGACCACGCGCGGATCCTGGCCGACGGGGTGGAGCGGGCCCGCTCCAAGATCGAATACTCCTCGCTGGCCACGGCGTTCTGCCCGCCGGAGTTCACGGTCGGGGAGCTGCGCCGGGTGTACGAAGCGGTGTGGGGCGTGGTCCTCGATCCCCGCAACTTCCACCGCAAGGTCACCGGAACGCCCGGATTCCTGGTGCCTTCCGGCGGGACGACCACGCGGCAGGGCGGCCGGCCCGCGCAGCTCTTCCGGTCCGGGTCGGCCACGGTGCTCAATCCGCCGATGCTGCGACCCGAGGTCTGAGCCACCGGGCGTTCCCCCGCGATGGCCCCGCGGAACGCCTGTCGGCCCGCCCCTGCACCAAAAGTCTGAAATGTCGCGTTATGTTGCTGCGGTACCCCCTTGCCGCCGAGCGGTCTCACCTTCCGCGAGAGACGCGAGAGAAGCGATGCTTCAGGCCATCGGACTCACCAGCACCCCCCGGCGCGACGCTCCGCCCGCCGTGAACGATCTGACCTTCGAGGCTCCTCCCGGCCGTGTCACGGCTCTGCTGGGCGCCCCCCGCTCGGGCAAGACCACGGCCCTGCGGCTGATGCTCGAACTGGACGCCGGGCGGGGCGTCGCCTACTTCCGGGGGAGGCCGCTGCACCGCATCGCCCACCCGGCCCGGGAAGTGGGCGTGCTGCTCGGCGACGTACCGGGCCATCCGTCCCGGACCGCCCGGGGTCAGCTCCGTATGCTCTGCGCGGCCGCGGGCGTGCCCGCCACCCGGGCCGACGAGGTGCTGGAGGTCGTCGGTCTCGCCGGGCTCGGGGACCAGCGCCTGGGCACCCTCTCGGTGGGCATGGACCGACGGCTCGGCCTCGCCTCCGCCCTGCTCGGAGACCCGCACACCCTGATCCTCGACGAACCGGCGGAGGGGCTGTCCCCACGGGAGAACAGCTGGCTGTACGGGCTGCTGCGCGCGCACGCGGCCCAGGGCGGCACGGTCCTCCACACCACCGGCGACCCCAAGGAGGCGGCCCGCACCGCCGATCGCGTCGTCACCATCGGCGGTGGACGCCTCGTCGCCGACCAGGACGTCGCCGACTTCGCCCGCACCCGGCTCCGCGCCCGCGTCGCCGTCCGCACCCCGCACGCGGCCCGGCTGGCGGCCGTGGTCAGCCGGGAGGCCCGAGCCGCGCAGCGCTCCGTCGAGGTGGTCGAGGAAGCGAGCGGCCGACTGACGGTGTACGGCAGCAACTGCGCGGAGATCGGCGACACCGCCTACCGGCACGGTGTCCCCGTGCACCGGCTCGCCGACGAGATCGGCGACACCGGACCCGCCGCCCCGGCGGAGGCCGGAGTCGGGGCGGCGGAGCGGGGCGATGCGGCCGCCGCGCTGTCCGAGCTGCCGCCCCCGATCCGGGTGCGACCAGCGCGCGGCCCCCTGCGCCCCCTCCGGTACGAACTGCGACGCTCGCTCGGCGTCCGGACAACGACCATGATCATGGCGGCCGTTCTGGTGGTGTCGGCCGCCGTCTCCGTCCTGCTGGCCCGCACCGACGGGACCGCGCTTCCCCGCGTGCTCGCCGCCTGGCCCGCTCTGCTGCCGCTGCCTCCGGCCGCACTCGGCGCCGGCCTGCTGGGCGCGCTGTCCTTCGGGGACGAGTTCCGCTACCCCGCTCTCGCCGCCGCTCGCGGCACCGTGCCCCGGCGGCTCGGACTGCTGCTGGCCAAGCTCACCGTGACCGCGGGCTTCGCCCTGCTGCTCGCGGCCCTGGCCCTGGTGTGCGGAGCGCAGAGCCTCCGGCTCGTGTACGGACCTGACTTGATCGAGATCCCTTCGAACGCCTTCGCGCTGGTTGTGAGTTGGGCCGGCCTGAGCGTCGGCTGCGCCTGGGCGGGGCTTCTGGCCGCCGGTGTCTTCCGGGTGGCCGGGGCGGGCATCGCCGCGGTGCTGGCCGTACCGGTGCTCGTTGTTCCGCTGGTGCAGAAGATCTTCGCGGTGCCGTCCGCGCGTTCGGTCGCCGGGCTCCCGGGCCGGCTACGCGAACTGGCCGGGTGGCAGCTGCCGCAGGAGGCGGACCACTGGGTCCTGGCCGTAGCGCGGGTGGTGGCGCAGCCCGTCGGGACCGCACTCACCCTGTCGTTGTCAGCCCTGATCTGCGCGTATCTGTTCACCAGCCTTCGCGGAAGGGCGCGTTGGTGATCGCCGCCGTCCCGAGCCGAGGAGAGGAGCCCACAACTCCCTGAGAAATGACTGGTTTGTGCGGATATGGCGTCAATTGCGGAGCGGGCGCCGATCACCCTTTCGTGTGCTTTTCACCAAAGACCTCAAGGGGTGGCCGAGCCGCGCCGACAAAGGATGCGTGAGTACCCTTGCGCACACCATGATGACCGCCGCCCGCACCGCCGATTCCGGCCTGGCCGGCTCGGGCGAACTCGACCGCTACCCCTATACGGAGGCGTCGGCCGGCGAGCGTGCCGCCACCCGGGCCTGGGGCGGTACCGATTCCGAGCTGGGACGGGCGAGCCGACGGGGTTCGGCCAGCCGGGGGCGCGGTCTCCACGGCCAACTCGTCCAGCAGCTGGGCCAGATGATCGTTTCCGGTGACCTCGGCGCGGACCGCCCCCTCGTTCCCGAGGAGATCGGCCAGCGGTTCGAGGTCTCCCGCACCGTCGTACGTGAATCCCTGCGCGTCCTCGAAGCCAAGGGGCTGGTCAGCGCACGCCCCAATGTGGGGACGAGGGTCCGCCCGGTCAGCGACTGGAACCTCCTGGATCCCGACATCATCGAATGGCGGGCCTTCGGTCCGCAGCGTGACGACCAGCGTCGTGAGCTGGCCGAGCTCCGCTGGACCATCGAACCGCTCGCGGCCCGCCTCGCGGCCGGGCACGGCCGGGACGACCTCCAGCAGCGGCTCGGCGACATGGTGGAGATCATGGGGCACGCGATGGGGCAGGGGGACGCGATCACCTTCTCCCGTGCCGACGCGGAGTTCCACGCCCTGCTCATCCAGGCTGCGGGCAACCGGATGCTCGAACACCTTTCCGGCATCGTCTCCGCCGCCCTCCATGTCTCCGGGGGCCCCGTCACCGGCTGTGACCGCCCCGGCGAGACCTCGCTCGCCCACCACGCGCGGATCGCCGACGCTCTGGCGTCGGGCGATGCCGGGGCCGCCGAGACGGCCATGCGCCAACTGCTCGTCGTCCACCCCGACGTCGAGCGAGTGGTCCCCGCACCGCGCGAGCACTGACCGGGGCCGAGCCGGGATGTGTGGGCCTGATGCCGCCGGGCCGCACAGGTACGGCGGCACAATGGAGGGGGATGCAACCTTTCATCCCGTTCGTCGCGAATGAGGTGTGACTCGGGCCACGCGTATTGGCCGTAACACTCCTCGAAGCAGCGCGATGACCTAAGAGGTGAGCGCAGCGGAAGGAATACAGCAGCCCATGGGCGCGCTGTTTCAGTTCTGAGGCCAAACCCGCGCCGTCGACGACATCCCCAGTCGGCGGTCGTCGGTTCCAGCCCCCTCCAGGGCAGGGCCGGAAGCCGTTTCCATCGTTCCGAGAGGTTGTTCGTGTCGGCCAGCACATCCCGTACGCTCCCGCCGGAGATCGCCGAGTCCGAGTCTGTGATGGCGCTCATCGAGCGGGGAAAGGCTGATGGGCAGATCGCCGGCGATGACGTGCGTCGGGCCTTCGAGGCTGACCAGATTCCGCCAACCCAGTGGAAGAACGTTCTGCGCAGCCTCAACCAGATCCTCGAGGAAGAGGGTGTGACGCTGATGGTCAGTGCCGCGGAGTCGCCGAAGCGCGCCCGCAAGAGCGTCGCAGCGAAGAGCCCGGTCAAGCGCACCGCCACCAAGACCGTCGCGGCGAAGACCACCGTGACCAGGACCGTCGCGGCCACCGCCGCCCCGGCGGCCGAGAGTGCGGACGCGGTGGCCGACGACGCCGTCGCGGCCGCTCCCGCCAAGAAGGCGGCGGCGAAGAAGACCGCTGCCAAGAAGACCGCCGCGAAGAAGACGGCGGCCAAGAAGACCGCCGCGAAGAAGTCCGGCAAGCAGGACGACGAGATCCTCGACGGCGACGAGCCGACCGAGGAAGTCAAGGCCGGTAAGGGTGAGGAAGAGGAGGGCGAGGGCGAGAACAAGGGCTTCGTCCTCTCCGACGACGACGAGGACGACGCACCTGCCCAGCAGGTCGCCGTCGCCGGCGCCACCGCCGACCCGGTCAAGGACTACCTGAAGCAGATCGGCAAGGTTCCCCTCCTCAACGCCGAGCAGGAGGTCGAACTCGCCAAGCGCATCGAGGCCGGTCTCTTCGCCGAGGACAAGCTGGCGAACGCCGACAAGCTGGCGCCGAAGCTCAAGCGCGAGCTGGAGATCATCGCCGAGGACGGCCGCCGGGCCAAGAACCACCTCCTGGAGGCCAACCTCCGTCTGGTGGTCTCCCTGGCCAAGCGCTACACCGGCCGCGGCATGCTCTTCCTGGACCTGATCCAGGAGGGCAACCTCGGTCTGATCCGCGCGGTCGAGAAGTTCGACTACACCAAGGGCTACAAGTTCTCCACGTACGCCACCTGGTGGATCCGTCAGGCGATCACCCGCGCGATGGCCGACCAGGCCCGCACCATCCGTATCCCGGTGCACATGGTCGAGGTCATCAACAAGCTCGCGCGGGTGCAGCGCCAGATGCTCCAGGACCTGGGCCGCGAGCCCACCCCGGAGGAGCTGGCCAAGGAACTCGACATGACCCCCGAGAAGGTCATCGAGGTCCAGAAGTACGGCCGCGAGCCGATCTCGCTGCACACCCCGCTCGGCGAGGACGGCGACAGCGAGTTCGGTGACCTGATCGAGGACTCCGAGGCGGTCGTCCCGGCGGACGCGGTCAGCTTCACGCTCCTCCAGGAGCAGCTCCACTCGGTGCTCGACACGCTCTCCGAGCGTGAGGCCGGCGTGGTCTCGATGCGCTTCGGTCTCACCGACGGTCAGCCGAAGACGCTCGACGAGATCGGCAAGGTCTACGGCGTGACGCGTGAGCGCATCCGTCAGATCGAGTCGAAGACGATGTCGAAGCTTCGTCACCCGTCGCGCTCCCAGGTGCTGCGCGACTACCTCGACTAGACCGCCGAGGTGCGACGGTCCCGACTGGATCGCCGAAGTCCGGATCGCTGAATACCGGATCGCGGAAGTTTCACCGGCCGAGGGCCCGGAACCCCCTGGGGATCGGGGCCCTCCGGCGTGTCCCCGGGGGTGGACGCGGACCGGCTGGATCACGCTGGGTGAAACGTTTATCGCCTCAGCGTCAGGAGCCTCCATGCCCCGTCCCGTCGTCCGTGCCCTGACCGGGGTGCTCGCCCTGACCGCCGCCGCGGCCGTGCTGCCCCTCGCCGCGCCCTCCGCGGCGGTGGCGGACAGCATCGTCGTCGGCGGACAGCCCGCCCCGGTGGCGGACAGCCCCTGGGCCGTGGCGCTCTCCAGCCGGGACCGGTTCGGAGGGGCGCGCTCCGGGCAGTTCTGCGGCGGCGTGGCCGTGGCGCCCACGAAGATCCTGACGGCCGCCCACTGTCTGAGTGACGAGGCGCTCGGCGGACCGGCGAAGCGGGTGAAGGACCTGCTGGTCATCGCCGGCCGGGAGCGGCTGAGCGATTCCGGCGGCCGGGAGATCCCGGTCCGGTCCATCTGGGTGAACCCGGCGTACGACCCCGACTCCAACGCCGGCGACGTCGCGGTGCTGACCCTGTCCCGCGCCCTGCCGAAGGGCGGGACGATCCCCACGGCCAGGAGCGGGGACGCCGCCTACCGGGCCGGGACCGCCGCGGACGTCTACGGCTGGGGCGATACGACGGGAAGCGGCACCTACGCCTCCGTGCTGCGGTCCGCCCGGATCCAGGTCCTGCCCGACAGCGACTGCGCGCGGGCCTACCCGGGCGGCCGGGAGGGCACGTACAAGGCCTCGGCGATGCTCTGTGCGGGCGATCCGGCGGGGGGCCGGGACGCGTGCCAGGGCGACAGCGGCGGGCCGCTGGTGGCCCGTGGGCGGCTCATCGGCCTGGTGTCCTGGGGCAGCGGCTGCGGGCGCCCGGGCAGCCCCGGGGTGTACACCCGGGTCTCCGCCGCCCTGGAGTGGGCCGCGGGCCGCATCTGAGCCGTGGGGGGGGGGGCCCCCCCCCGGGCCGGGGGGGGGGCGCCCGCCCCCCCCCCCCCCGGGGGGGGCCCCCGGGGGGGGGGGGCGGGCGCGCGCCCC